>JAEUSJ010000207.1 GCA_016788215.1 bacterium
GCCGAATGGCTTGCGGAAGAGGTTCGGAAAGCTACCCATGAAATTGTCGAGCGTGAACGCGAAGTTATTCTCAGGTTAACACGCGCTGCTGAATACCGTGATCCTGAGACCGGTATGCACATTGTTCGGATGGCACAGTATTGCAAATTGATCGCTAAAGCTATCGGACTTTCGATGGACGAGCAGGATCTTATTCTAGACGCATCGCCGATGCATGATATAGGAAAGGTGGGCATAGCCGATTTTATTTTATTAAAAGGAGAACATCTCAGCACAGATGAATTTGAATCTATGAAGAAGCACACTACGATGGGTTATGAGATTCTGCAGGGCAGTAAATCCAAACTTCTTCAAATGGCGGAGCGCATCGCCTTATATCATCATGAAAAATTTGACGGCACCGGTTACCCTTACGGCCTACGTGATTATGATATTCCACTGGCCGCCCGCATTTGTGCATTGAGCGATGTTTTTGACGCCCTGATGTCACGACGGCCATATAAAGAACCGTGGACGCTGGACGACACGTTGAATGAAATAAATAAACGAATCGGAACTCATTTTGACCCTGACCTGGTAAAAGCATTTAAAACGGTATTGCCTGATATCCTGGAAGTGCAAAAACGATTTACACATGAATAGCAGAATAGTGTTGATTCAATTTTCCATAACCTGTATCTTAAAAAAGTTGTAAACGTATCGAGCCAGGATTGTTTTTGATGATAGTAATCACCGATTCGACCGATAAGAAAATAAATTTTTTTGAAACGCCGAAACGTGTCGTGTCGCTCATTCCTAGCATAACGGAAACTTTGTTTGATTTGGGCGTCGGCGATACCGTCGCGGGCATTTCAAAATATTGTGTACATCCTGCAGAGGCTGTGAATGGAAAACGAAAGGTCGGGGGCCAAAAAAATCCAGATTTCGAGGAGATTAAAAAAATTGATCCGGATTTGATCATTCTGAATTGGGAAGAAAACAAACCGGAGCATATCGATTACCTGAGTCTGCGATATAAAACCTGGATTACCTACCCGAAAACTGTCAGCGATGCAGAACAATTATTACTGGAACTCGGACAGGTTTTTGGCGTAGAAACCAAAGCCGCTGAATTTGCTGATGAAATAAGAAATTCCGTAATAAAATTACGATCACATCGTCGTGCAAAACTCAAAGCTCTGTATTTAATCTGGCGAAATCCCTGGATGTCCATCAATCACGATACGTTTATTCACCATGTTATGGATGTGCATCATTTGGAAAATGTATATCGGCATCATCCGCAACGATATTTTAATGTTACATCGGAAGACATTGAGGCGGCAAATCCCGACGTGATCATTCTCCCGGACGAACCGTATCATTTTCTTGAAAAACATAAGTTGGAATTCTTTCACTTATCTGTTTCTGCCGTTAAAAGTCAACGTATATTTTTGGCCGACGGGACTTATTTTTGCTGGTACGGCACGCGTACTGCAAAGGCCTCGAAATATATTCAGGAGCAAATTCTGTCCCGTTTGGATTCATAATACCATTATATATATCATGCGCAAACTGAGATACATAGCATTCCTGATGACGTTTTGTTTTGTACTGTGCACGCAGAAAGCGGACGCTCAGTATCACCAGAATTTTTTTGGAACAAATAAAGTACATTATACTGACTTTAAATGGAAAATTCTGGAAACAAAACATTTTGAAATATATTATTATCCGGAAATGCAGGAGCTTGCGGAACGCGCAGCAGGACTTGCGGAAGAACAATACCTTGAACTTGAAACGCGCTTGAATCATTCGCTGATCAAAAGAGTGCCGATGATTATTTTTAGTTCGCATCTCTATTTCCAGCAAACGAATACGACGCCGTATGAATTGCCGGAAGGCGTCGGAGGTTTTTTTGAATTTTTCAAAGGACGTGTTGTTCTGCCCAGCGACGGCTCTACAACTAATTTCCGTCGGGTGATCAGGCATGAACTGGCTCACGTCATGATGACATCGAAAGTTAATCGTATATTAAGCCAACATAGAAAATTTAATCATCCCGGATTGCCTTTGTGGTTTACCGAAGGTCTTGCTGAATTTTGGTCGGGTGAGCCGGATTTCCAGGCTGAAATGGTTATGCGGGACGCAACAATTAATAATACCGTCGTTCCGCTTCAATATTTTTATCGTGTTGAGGGTACCTATTATATGTACAAGCTTGGGGAAAACCTTCTTCACTTTGTTAAAGAAAGATACGGAGACGAAAAAGTTTTGTTGTTGATGGAGAACTGCTGGAAGTACGACCAATTTGAGAAAACAGTGGAGCTGACGCTCGGGAAAAAATACGAAGAATTAAACCGGGAATGGATTTATTGGCTTAGGAAAAAATATTATCCGACGGTTGCAAACAACGACGTTCCCAGTGCAATTTCTACGGTGAATACCCGCGAAGGTTTTAATTCAAAACCGGCTTATTTTTTTAAAGACGATAAAGAGTACCTGTTTTATCTTGCGAATAGAAACGGGTACACCAATATTTATAAGCAAGAACTTAAAACCAATAAATCCGAAATTGTCATCAAAGGAGAACGTAGTTCCGCTTTTGAAGCGTTTCATTTTTTTAAAAGCAAAATCGATGTGAATAAAAAAGGTGAACTTGCTTTTGTATCGAAGAGCGGGGAAAGTGATGTTTTGTACATTTATGACAACGATACGAAGAAAATCACTCATAAATATATGTACAAAAATCTGATCGGGCTCGCCTCACCAAGTTGGTCTCCTGACGGAAAATCGATTGTTTTTTCCGGCCTGAGCGTTTCAGGCAACGATGATCTGTATATTATTCGGGTTACGGGTGATGAAAATGACGGAATGATCGAACAGTTGAATAACGATTTTTATGATGACCGGAATCCGGCGTGGAGCCCCGACGGAAAATATATTGTTTACAGTTCGGACCGCACGCATTACGGAGAGGCGGGCGCGTACAACTTATTTTTGTATGACCGCGCAAAAAGGCAAACATACTATTTGACCTCCGGTAATTATATGGACGATTCGCCTTCCTGGTCTCCGGCAGGCGATATGATCGCTTTTACATCCAACAGGCGCGGTACACCGACGAACGTTTGGATACTGCCCTTCAGAATTGGCGAATCAGATTTTGTTTCGGACTTAAAAAAGTCTCCGGAAACATTAGAGGATAAATATTCACCTCGTCCATTAACGGCCATTACATCCGCTGTGTTCGATCCGGTATGGACGAACTCCGGCGATTTAATTTTCAGCGCATTTGAAGAGTTTAGTTTTAAAATCAGAACACTGCCGGACGCCTATGCAAAAGCGCAGGCCCTTCAGCCGGGCGAGCGCATAAAAAGCGTTGTCGTTAGGTCTTCATGGATTACGCCCACCAAGGCTGTAACACAGGCAAATACAAAACCGTATCAGAAAAGATATGGACTTGATTTCGTCCAAGGCGCATTTCAAGCCGATCCGATCTATGGAAGCGGTGGCGGCGCGCAAATCGGCGTTACCGACATGTTGGGTAACGATCAATATTATTTTGTCGTATACAATAATGCACGTTCCACGGAACAGATTTTGTATGATTGGAATTTTGTGATCACCAAGATTAACCTGAACCAGCGCGCCAATTTCGCATACGGATTATTTCGTTTTAAAGGCGAATTTTTTGAAATTGACGATTTTGGCGGTATCTCGCCTGTTGATGAAAATCGTTACGGCGGTTTTTTTCAATTATTATACCCTCTGTCCAAGTTTGAGCGGATTGAAACGAGCTTGAACATCAGCCGCTTTAAACGGGATGCAACCTTTGGCACCCTGCTGCCGATTGACGGTGTTTTAGTCAGCAATACTGCCGGTTATGTGTTTGACAATACATTGTGGGGGCCCACCGGACCACTGGATGGCAATGCGGTAAGCCTCAGCGTTGGTTATACAACGGATGTCAAACGATCGCAACAAAACTACTCCACAGTGATCTTTGATGTTCGTAACTACGCAAGAATTACCAACCGCTCCGCATTTGCATCGAGAGCGATGGTGCAGTGGAATCAGGGTAAGAATCCACAAAATTATCTTTTAGGCGGCAGCTGGGATTTGCGCGGGTATCCGCGATGGAGTCTTCCCGGAACTAGGTTTTTTGTGGTCAATAACGAGTTGCGCTTTCCTTTTGTCGATGATCTTAATTTGCGTTTACCTTTTGGCGGATTCGGATTCCGCTCGATCCGTGGAGCGCTTTTTATGGACATGGGAAACGCCTGGGGAAGTCAGTTCAACGATGGACGCGTGATCCTCGGGAATCAGAAATTTGACGGTATTATCGGAAGTTTGGGAACGGGCTTCCGGATTAATTTTTTCGGCGTGTTAGTTTTGCGATTCGATTATGGCAAAATGTTTGACCTTCGCGGCTACCGTATTTTTGGTCAGAAATTGCCGGGTAACCGAAGCCGCCCGATCGTGACTAATTTCAATGAAACCCGCGACAACGAACAATTTGGTGGCCGCAATTTTGAAACAGGAGAAATTCTAAAGAATCCCAGATGGTCCCGTGGGATATTTTGGCAGATTTGGTTTGGATATGATTATTAGGAAGCAGCGAATGAGCGCAAATAGAATTATTTTGTTTGTTTTAACGGCCGCCTTTGCGGCGTTATTATACTCTTGCGGTATTTCAGGAAGTATTCGGATTTCAAGTTATTTCAAAAAAACAGGTATTGAAAACTGGGAAAATGCAGGAGGCTCCGTATCCCGTAATAGCTATCGGTCAACGGAAATGAATCCGCCGCTGGAATTGGTATGGGAGAC
>JAEUSJ010000208.1:0-2411 GCA_016788215.1 bacterium
AAAACTCTGGATGATACCGAGAATGGAACCTTGTTCCTTTGGATCGGCTAACTGCGAACTCAGGCTCATGATCGTCGGCGTCATACAACTGCTCCCTACTGCTAAGAGCGCAACGAAAAAGCCGAGCGAGATCAGTCCGCCAACAGGCAATGCCGACGAAATTGGAAACCCGATAAACCCCATACACATCATCGTCGCGCCGCCAAAAACCAGGTTTCGCTCGCCAAATAATTTCGTTAATCTGCCGATCAAGCCGCCTTGCACGATCACGCTGAAAACACCTATTTCCGCAAAAAACCATCCCATGCCCGATGTCGATAATTTAAAAGGTTCTTCCATGATAAAGAGAGGGAACGACGCATATATGTTCGAAAACGCGACCGTCGCAATAAAGAGAAGCAAGATGATCAGCCCTAACTGCGGCGTCTGCAGGGCTCTGTGTAAAGCTTTGACGTCAATCAGCGCTTTATCTGAATGAGTCGTTCTCAGGTCGGCGTGCAAGGATTCCGGTAATAAAAAATAGGCGGAAATAAAATTGAGCAAACACAATCCGGCGGCGATATATCCCGGCAAGGCGTATTTCATATCGCCGAAATAATCCGCTGAAAATACGCCGCTGATCAGCGGTCCGAAAATAAATCCAAGCCCGAATGCCGCGCCGATCATTCCCATTCCTTTGGAACGGTTCTCGACGGTCGTCACATCGCTGATATACGCCTGCGCTACGGAAATATTTGCATTGGCAATACCGGCAAGTATGCGCGAAAGAAACAGCATCCATAAAGAGAAAGCTGTTGAAAAAATTAAATAGGCAATAAACGATCCGCCGATAGTGATCAAAAGTATCGGTCTGCGCCCATACCGGTCCGACAGCCTTCCCCACAGCGGCATGAACACAAAGGACATCAGCGAGAACACGCTGAGCAGAAGCCCGATGACCACGCCGGAGGCACCGAAATTTTGCGCATAGAACGGCAGTAAAGGAATCACAATTCCAAAACTGACCAGATCAATAAAGACCGTTATAAAAACCACTAACAACGGAGAACGTTTCATGAATACCCTTCATTGTTCATTGATCATTGTTCAATGTAATCTGTTTCGCCTCTCTTGCCTTTTCTTCATTAACAAAATATAAAAGAACCATACCTGCAATAAAAAAAACGATCAGTGACAATATCGATAATCTTGCAGATCCCGTTACCTGCCGAATGATCGCAAAGGCCAGCGGGCCCCAGATCGCAGAGAACTTCGTAAATACGGAATAGAATCCGTAAAACTCCGCGGCGGCGCCATCGGGTATCATCGCCCCGTAATACGATCTGCTCAAAGACTGCGACGCGCCGAGGATTATGCCAACAACAATCCCGAGCATCATATATTCAGCCGACGTCGTCATATAAAACGCGTACACCACGACGCCCGACCATAATAAAAGCGTCAGCATGATCGTATTCTTAGTTCCGAAACGCTCCGCTAATTTGCTGAACCCCAAAGCTCCGCCCGTCGCCACAAGTTGAATGATAAGAAGCGTAATCATGAGAACAGAGGTAGATAACTGCAATTCCTCTTTTCCGTAAATGGTTGCCATGACGATGACCGTTTGAATTCCTTCGTTATACAGCATGAAAGCGAGTAAAAATAAAATCAGATGTTTCAATTTACCTACTTTTCTCGTGGTGATCACTGTTCTTTGAAGGCCGGTCAAGACATACGCGATTATGATCGGTTTATTCCGGTACGCCTCGGGCAAAACTCCCTGTGATTTTTCTTCATGCACCAGCATCCATGTGAATATGGAAAAACCGGCCCACCAAATTCCTGAGAAAACCAGAACCATTCTCACAGCGTCGTTTTGAGATAAACCAAAACTTTCATGCCCCATAATGAGCCCGAGAGAGATCAGGAACTGTATATCGCTTCCGATATATCCATAGGCAAATCCCTTTCCCGAAACCCAATCCATCTTGTCAGCTGACGCGATCTTTGTCAAAAGTGAATCATAAAAAACATTGCCGCCCACAAATCCGATCTGCGCAATCGCCAATATGATCATGGTCATCCAGACGTCGCCGGTCCCGCAAAAATAGAGCAGTACGGTAAATAAACTTCCGGTATAACAAAATGCCATCAGAAATTTTTTCTTGGACGAACTAAAGTCCGCGATCGCCCCCAATACCGGTGCGCATAGAAAAACGAACAAGGCGGAACTGCTGATGACAAATCCCCACAATGACGTTGCGCTGTATATCGTCCCGCCGATATTAAACCCCTCCTTCGGCACAACCACGCCTGCAAAATACACAGGCAGTACGGCTGTAACAACAGTAAGAATGAATGCAGAATTCGCCCAGTCGTACATGCACCAGCCGAATATGGTTTTCTTGTCGTTCTTTAGGTTCATATGGGCG
>JAEUSJ010000208.1:2509-4781 GCA_016788215.1 bacterium
ACTCACAGTAATAACCTCGTTAGTTCCAAATCCGTGAAATGTAATTCTTTCTTTCGAAAATACAAACATTCAAATACGGCCTGAGAATCGCGATAAAAAACAGATTCTTCATCTCTATTCAAGCAACCGCCATGCAGAGTCCTTGTGGAACATAATCCATTAGGCATCACACGACGTACATGTCATTCCGTAGGAATCTTTTTTGAGTAATGTAAGAGCTATGAATCAAAAAGATTCTTTCCGGAATGACGGCCTTCGCGGACGTTCCGACGGAACTTCTTTCACACCTTGAGTTCCCTGATTCCTTTTCTGATTCTAACGCCAAAAAATTATTCTACCACAGAATTCACGCGCAGTGATCATTGAGTCCTCGTTCAGTGATCGTCAAGAATATAAAATTCAAAATTGACAATTCAGGTTACAGCATGTATATTGCACACGAACATTGATACTAAGGATGATAAAAAATGAAAACCGGCGTTATAGTATTCCCGGGCTCTAACTGCGATCACGACGCATTTTACGCGACCGGCGAATTGATCCGTCAGTCGTCGGAATTTATCTGGCATAAAGACCGGAAAGACCTGAAGGGATTTGACCTGATCGTCGTTCCGGGAGGATTTTCTTATGGCGACTATCTGCGAACGGGCGCCATCGCACGTTTTGCTCCGGTTATGCAGGACGTGATCGAATTCGCCAAATTCGGCGGCTCCATCATCGGAATATGCAATGGATTTCAGATTCTGACGGAATGCGGACTGCTGCCCGGCGCGCTTTTACGCAACCATAAATTGAAATTCGTCTGTAAGAATATTTACCTGCGCGTAGAAAATAACACGACACGTTTCACTTCGAAGTACACTAACGATCAAGTCATAACGGTTCCCATCGCGCACGGCGACGGAAATTATTTCGCCGATGAAGAAGTTATAAAAAAACTGGAAGACGAGCAGCGTGTAATTTTTCGGTATTGTTCGGAGAACGGCGCGATCGACGAAAAATCTAATCCAAACGGTTCGCGTTATAACATCGCCGGGATCATAAGCGAACAAGGCAATGTACTCGGCATGATGCCCCACCCGGAACGATGCGCGGATAGGGTATTAGGAAATGACGACGGTTTGAAAGTTTTTACTTCCATTCTGCATTCGGTTGAACGGATAACAGCGCTGTCGGGCACGATATAGCTACTTTTCTTGTTCGACCTTCCGTATATAAAATTCAATCTCCTGAAAAATTTTATGCAAGAGGCGTACATCTCTGTCCTCCAAATGCGTTCTGCTAAACACCCGCTTGACGGCAACCATAAAATCTTCCATCGTATGTTTAGGCTTGAATTCGATTCTTTCAAGTAATTTCTGAACGCGTTGATAGAACAAATCTACTTCATGCGGCTCCGCATAATCCCAATAGAAATTCGGATTCGCTGTCAATGACTGCTTAAATATCTCGTACGCATAAATCATGACGCTTTGCGCGAGATTGACGGACGACTGGCCGGGATGCGTGGGAATAGTTGAGATGATCCGGCATTGGTGAATTTCCTCCGTCGTCAGTCCGTTATCTTCTCTGCCAAAAACAAGGGCGACGGATTTATTCCTGGCAATTTGGCCGATCTGCTGCGCCGTTTCAGAAGGCGTGAACGTTGGGAAATGTGTTTCTCTGATCCGAACGGTGGTTGAAATAGTAAGGTGCGCTCCCTTCAAGGCATCGGATAACGAGGTAAAGATCGCCGCCTCTTGAAGTATGTCCTCCGCTTTCACGGCCATCATGCGCGCTTCTTTTGATAAATAGTCGCATGGATCAACTAACTTCAGCCGGCTTAAGCCGAAATTTTTCATCGCGCGCGCCGCGGCGCCGATATTACCCGGCGTTTGCGGTTCCACCAGTACAATTTCAATATGTTGCAGATCGGGATAAGTAAAATCTTTGGGAGGCATTATGATTTTTCTTCGTCAATTTTTTTGAGACGCTCTTTCAGGCGCGATTCAATATCAATAACTTTTGATGGAGCCCCGTTCATTTTCGTCGTTTCGATATCATCTCCGCTTTGCCCGACTTCCCGAACCATATCGTTAAGCGAATCAATAACAGCCGCAATGCGTTTCGTTTCCTTCACGCAAGTGCTGACCAGCGTTCGATAGGTGTCTATTTGATTAACTTCTCTGGAAACTTCCGCTTTGGCGGAAATCACAGCTGCCGCATTACGAATATGATGCGAGATCGTGGTCAATGATTCCATCAGCGCTTCCAGGTGCGCCTGCCTCTTTTG
>JAEUSJ010000209.1 GCA_016788215.1 bacterium
GTAACGAGCCGGTTTCGGTTGCGAATAAAAAACTCGAGGATCGCAAATTCTTTGTTCGATAATTCAATGCGTATGCCGCCTCGGGTAACTTTTCTTTCAGGAACGTTCATAACAAGGTCGTCGATCTCAAGCTTTTCAATCGGCGAATAGCGGCGGCGAAGCAAGGCCTGGAGGCGCGCCGCCAGTTCCATAAATGAAAACGGCTTGGTCAAGTAATCGTCGGCCCCCGACTCGAGTCCTTCAATTTTGTTATTGACCGAATCCTGAGCAGTAAGGAAAAGCACAGGCACGTTTGATCCCTTTTTACGAATTTCCTTACATACTTCGATGCCGTCCATTCCCGGCAGTTTCCAGTCTAAAATCACAAGATCGTATGTGTTGACATCAAACTCCACCAGCGCGGTTTCGCCGTCACTGCAGGTATCTACGGCAAAACCGTCCTGAGTCAGCCCGTGTTTAAGAAACCGGGAAAGGCGCTCATCGTCTTCAATAATCAGAATTCGCATGGACTGTACTCCCTTGGTGACCAATAAATATAACCCCGTCCCGTACGGAACGCAACGTATAAAACGTTGCCTTAGTAACTTTAACGCTCAATTAAGATTGGCTTAAGGTTCGTGGGTTTATATTAACACACGACACAACAGACAAAACAAAAATGGATTAAGATCATTAGCATTACTAACCATTTATTTAACTAAACAAGTGAGGTATCATTATGAAAAGAACCATTTGGATATCAGTCGCACTGGTCGCATTCATACTTCCGGGGTGTGATAAGGAAGAAAGCGACGCCAATTTAACGAATCCTGCCGATTCGCCGTACACGGTGACCATCAATCCCACTAATTTCGTACCCGGCGATTCCATCACTGGAAATACGTATTTCCCCATCGTTGTCGGACAAACCATGGTATATGAAGGAACAGATGATGGGGTGTCCGAAACAGTAGAAGTGATCGTCATGGACAGTATAAAAACAATCATGGGTGTAGATTGCCGGATCGTTCGTGATAAAGCTTTTGAAGACGGCGAACTTGTTGAAGATACCTTTGACTGGTATGCGCAAGACCGCAGCGGCAACGTCTGGTATTTTGGCGAAGATACGCACGAGATCGAAAACGGCGTACCGGTTAACTCTGACGGTTCGTGGGAAGCCGGAGTTGACGGCGCCTTACCTGGCGTTCTTATGTTTGCCGAGCCGATCGTTGGTGTGTGGTACCGTCAGGAATATTATAAAGGAGAAGCTGAGGATGTGGCACAGGTGTTGAGCATCGGCGAAACGCTGACCGTGCCGTACGGAACGTTTACAAATTGTCTTCGCACATTAGAGTACCCTCTATTGGAGCCGGGAAATGAAGAAAACAAAATTTACGCGCCGGGAATCGGACTGCTAAGAGCCGTTTCCACGAAAGGCGGTTCCGGATTTGAAGAACTGGTATCCATTACACCTTAAAAATTTTTACCGAAGTCTTCGGGCTCACAAGAGCCCGCGGGCTTGCGGTGACGAATCGCTTCTCTTAAAAAAAGGGAGAGCAAGTCAACCTTGAATCTAACCACATTGCTATTATGAAAATTACAATAATACTTTTTTCGCTGTTCTTGTTAACAGTCTGTCCCCTTTTAGCACAAGTTGACAGTTCGAGTGGAGCTGTCACCGGAGTTATTATTGACTCCAAAGCACAGTATCCGTTACCGTATGCCAATGTATTATTAATTGGCACCACTAAAGGAGCTACGACCGACAAGAACGGCAAATTCCAAGTTAAAGAAATTGAAAACGGAGTTTACAATTTAAAAATCACTTTTATCGGATATGAAGATAAGATAATAAAGAACCTGCATATCGATGCCGGCAGTATCATGGATTTGGGAAGCATCGCGATGATAGAAAAAGAGTTTTTTCTTGACCAGATCACCGTCACACCCGGCAGTTTTTCTCTAATGGGCGACGCTAAATTATCAGGGCAAACTCTGACATCGAAAGATATTAAAAATATGTCCTGGGCCGAAGATGTGACGCGTGCAGTAACCCGGCTTCCGGGAGTTGCTTCCTCAGACTATTCCTCAAAATTCACTATTCGCGGAGGCGAATCAGACGAAGTTTTAATTACCCTGGACGGTATGGAGTTGTACGAACCATTTCACCAGCGGGATTATTCCGGCGGGCTCTTCAGCATCGTTGACATTGAGACGATCGACGGAATTGATTTGAATACAGGCGGTTTTCCGGCCGACTACGGTAACCGTCTCAGCGGTGTTCTTGCCATGAAAACAAAAAAAATCCGGGAAGGCGAGCGCCATTCTTCTGTCGGACTCAGCGTTACTAACGCGCGGGCTTATTCGGACGGAACATTTGCAGGAGGAAAAGGCACTTATCTGATCTCTGCGCGACGAGGAATGTTAGATTTTCTTTTTAAAGTTGCGCCAAGTGTGGAGAGCAATACACTCGATCAGTCCGTGTCGCCAAGTTTCTACGATGCGATGGGAAAAATCACGTATGACCTGAATTCCAAACATGCTGTATCCTTCCATGTTCTCCAGGCCGGCGATAAATCAAAAATTCGTGATATCGATCCGAATGCCATCGATTATGATAAAAATGATACCGAATACGGCAATACTTATGCTTGGCTGACCCTGCAGTCTTTTTATCGCCCTAACCTCAATTCAAGGACGTTATTGTACTCCGGATTGGTCACTCACAATCGGCGCGGAGAATTTAACAAATACGAACCCTCTGACAAAGGCATGTTCAATCTCACCGATAAACGTGATTACTCATTCATCGGATTGAAGCAGGACTGGAATTGGCAGGTTGTCAAAAAACTGATCTTACGCGGCGGCTTTGATTTCAAACAGAACCGCGTAACGTATGACTACAACATGCATCTGGATGAATTACGGGTCGACCTTAATGCGCAACCCTACCAGTACGACACCACGAGAACGATTGACCTAAACCAAAAAGGCAAACAATTCAGTATATACCTCAGCGGACGCTATCAATTACTAAAACCTTTGACGATGGACGCGGGGCTTCGTTACGACTATGCGAGCTACAGTCATGACAAAGTGTGGAGTCCCCGTGTAGCACTTGCCTACGCAGTTACTGACCGCACGATCCTGCGAACGGCTTGGGGATACTTCTATCAAAGCCAGTATATCAACAACCTGGATGTAAACCACGGCAACGTAACATTTGATCCGGCGCAATTGGCTAAGCATTATGTTGTCGGTTTGGAGCATTCGTTTTCGAATGGGATTAATTTACGCGTTGAAGGATATTACAAAGACGTGACGCTTACCAGCCCCAGCTGGCAGAACTTGCGTGACCGTTTGGAAGCTTTTCCGGAACAGCGGAATGATAATATCCGAGTGATTACGAATGGAACGACCTCACGCGGAATCGAATTTTTCCTTAAGCACGATACCGGAGGAAAAATTTCATGGTGGTTAAGTTACGCATTGGCCAAGGCAGAGGATGACATAAAAGCAATAGAATATGACGGATACTTAACTAAGCAATTGGGCAAAGTACCGCGTTTAAACGACCAACGGCATACAATCTATACAGATTTAATTTACCGTCCCGATCAAAATTGGACCTTAAATCTCTCATGGAAGTATTACCGCGGATGGCCCAGAACGGATTATACGTATCGTTATATAACGCTACCGAATAGTGATCTGCATTTCTACGCCGTTCATGGGGAATATAATAAGACCCTTTATCCGGATTATCATCGGATGGACATCCGGGTGAATCGCATATTCAAAATAAATGACCATAGCAAAATTACCGCATTCGTCCATTTGATCAACATCTATAATCATAAAAACCTGAAAAAATTCGATCTGGACACACGGGATGACAATGACAATTACTCTATAGATACAAATGGAAACTATGTGCCGGTCAGAGACGACACGTACTGGTTTGGTTTTTTGCCCGTCATCGGCGCAAGCTGGGAGTTTTAGTATTAAAGCGACCTGAAGACACGCATTACCAAAAGTGGTCGATCAGATCATCGTGGAGGTTTATGATGAACTTGTTAATCTCATTTTTAATCACCTACTGCGCATTTGGAAATTACTTCGTCGAAGCAGCTGGAGACAGCAACCGCATCATCGCGGATAGAAGAATATCGATTACCGCCCAAACCAAGACTCCCGGCGTCATTAAAGGAATGGTTCTTGACAAAACAACCCGGAAACCTCTGGTCGGAGCGAATGTGACCGTGGAAGGTACCCGATTAGGAGCCGCGACGAATCGAAGGGGAGCGTTCCATATTTCCAAATTACCCGCGGGAAACTACACGCTGCGCTTTAACATGATCGGATATGCAGAGATACGGCGCGAATATATCGACGTGAAAGGAAATGATACGGTAGATATCCATATCGTAGAGATGGAAGAACAGGCCATTCAGCTGAAAGAACTTGTCATTTCCGCAGGAAGCTATTCGCTGATGGACGTTAAGCCGTCCAATCAAACCCTGACGCATGAAGACATCAAGATGCTCGGATGGGCGGAAGATATCACGCGCGCCGTGCAGAGAGTTCCCGGCGTCTCCGGCAACGACCTCGCGGCGAAATTCTACATTCGCGGCGGCGACGTGGACGAAGTTTTGGTGATGATCGACGGTATGCAAATTTACAAACCGTTTCATCAAAAAGATTTCGGAGGAGGGCTTTTCAGTACCATCGATGCGGAAACCATCGAAAGCGTGGATTTTTCAACCGGCGGCTTCAC
>JAEUSJ010000020.1:0-2433 GCA_016788215.1 bacterium
TTCAACCCGACATTCCATTCATGATTCTAACAGGCGTTGGAACGATTGAAGATGCAGTGCGGTCTATGAAACTAGGTGCGTATGATTATCTGACTAAGCCCTTTCAGCATGATGAACTGCTGTTATCTATTTGCAAAGCGCTTGATTACGGGCGAATGCATTTGGAACTCAAGGCGTTGCGTCAAAAATTGAATTACCACGTTCCGGCTGACGGTTATTCGATGGTTGGCCGCAGTAAGGCATTTATGAAAATGATGGAAATGGTGCGCGCCGTAGCTTCCAATGATTCTTCAGTTCTGATCGAAGGGGAAAGCGGAACAGGGAAAGAACTAGTTGCGAGAGCGATTCATACTGAAGGCGCAAGAAAGCATCGGCCTTTTATTGCTATTCACTGCAGCGCGATCACAGAAAGCCTTTTAGAAAGTGAGTTATTCGGCCATGTGAAAGGCGCGTTTAGCGGCGCTTCGTCAAACAAAAAGGGGCTATTTCTTGAAGCCGATTCGGGCACATTGTTTCTGGACGAGATCGCAGATGTCAGTTTGACCGTTCAAGCGAAATTACTTCGCGCCATTCAGGAGAAAGAAATCAAACCGGTCGGCAGCAACCAAGCGATTCCATTTGATGCGCGAATTATCGCAGCTACAAATAAACCTATTCTGCAATTGATTGAAAAAAAACTTTTTCGGGATGACCTCTATTATCGTCTGGCCGTTGTCACCATAGCGGTTCCCGCCTTACGCGATCGAAAAGATGACATAGCTTTATTGGCAAACCATTTTTTAAAAAAATATGCGGGTAAAAAAGGCGAGGAAATGAAAAAGTTGCCTGAAGATTATTTGAATGAACTGGCCGGTCGTGATTGGCCTGGAAATGTACGCGAGTTGGAAAACATGATCGAAAGATCTGTAATAATGTCGTCCGGCAATAAAATTGACGTTAACAGTACGGCACAAACACTTTCCGGTAATCGTAACGGAACAAACGGTAAGGGAATGCCTTTTTCAAGCTATTTCGAATTTTCAGATGACCAGCAAATTTGGATCGATCATTTTATCAAAAAAAACACATCACTCAAATTGATATCGGATGCTGTTGCAGGCGAAGTGGAAAAGATCGTAATTTTGAAAGTACTGGGGGAAGTAGGGGATAACAAAGCGGAAGCCGCCCGGCGTTTGGGTATCAGCCGCCCGGCATTATATAAAAAGATAAAAGATCATAATATCGAATAAGAAAATATGGTATTCGGCATAGGCACCGACATAGTTGAAATCGAACGAATTAAGAAAAGCCATTTGGAGTACGGCGATAAATTCCTTAAACGGATATTTACACAGGAAGAAATCGACTATTGTTTAAAAAAGGAAAATCCCTATCCTTCACTCGCCGTCCGATTTGCTTCCAAAGAGGCATTGGTAAAAGCCGCTCATCTCGGAAGAAAACACACCCATACATGGACGGACGTCTCGGTTGAGGTTAATCCCGAGGGCATCCCGCATGTATTTCTTTTTAATGAATTAAAAAAGCACCTGCAATCTACCCGCATCCATCTCAGCGTATCGCACTCCCACAGTTATGCAACAGCCGTAGTCATAATCGAAAAATAATTATCTGTTAAGCAGGAAAAATGTAGCAATGCCGAGGTAAATAAAAATCCCGAGCGTATCGTTGGTCATGGTAACAAAAGGGCCGGCCGCCAAAGCCGGGTCAATGTTAAATTTTTTCAAAATAAGGGGAAAAACCGTTCCGTTAAAAGCGGCAAAAAAGATCACGCAGATCAGCGCCGTCCCCACCACGATAGCTATGTGAACGTCTCCGATCCACAAGGCTACGATGCTTCCCAGTACAACTCCCAAGATGAGGCCGTTTATTCCTGCAACCCGAATTTCCTTGAATATCTGGCGTTGAATGTCCAGTACGCCGATTTCACCCGTTGCCAAACCGCGGATGACAATCGAAGAGCATTGTATTGCGATATTTCCCGCCATCGCCATGATGATCGGCAGGAAGAAAGCCAGCGCAAGAATAGTTTGGATCGAATTTTCAAAACGGCTGAGAACAAACGCAGCGACCAATTCACCCGCCATTGCGGTCAAAAGCCATGGAAGCCGTGATTTTGATATCCGGAAGGTTGAGGTTTCCGTTACATCTTCATTGACGGATCCCGCCATTTTTGACACGTCTTCAGACGCTTCCTCTTCAATGACGTCAACTATATCGTCAATCGTAATGCGGCCGACCAGCTTACCCGATGGCGTCGTGACAGGAATAGTAACCAGATCGTACTTTTTGAATATTTTGGCAACTTCTTCCTGATCCTGCTGCGTCGTTGCAAAAACAAATTCATGATTCATTACTTCGGAAACTATTTTGTCAGGAAAGACCATCAGAAGTGTTTCTGTGGAAAGTACGCCGACCAATTGGTCATCATGATTG
>JAEUSJ010000020.1:2532-16047 GCA_016788215.1 bacterium
TCAGAAATCTGTTCCTCATCCAGATTTTCAAGAATGTCTTCACGCGAGGCGTTATCCAGCTCGAGGATAACCTCAGATGCTTTCTCGGTTTCAATGATCTGGAATACGTAATTACGTTCTTCCTCGTCGAGGTGATCCAGAATTTCGGAAATGTCCGACGGATGCAAATCACTGAGTATATTTTTAAGCAAATATTCGGCTTTGGAATCCACGAGATCTTTAATATCGTCGATAAATTCCTTGTCGATCTCTATTTTTGATTTTTCACGCATAAAGTGTCTTGGTAAAGTAAGTCGGTTAAGCGTATAAACTCATCAACGGATAACTGCTCCGGGCGCAATTGAAGGTTGAAATCAATTGATCTTTTTCCGATCAACGCGGATAATGAATTTCGCAGCATTTTTCTGCGCTGATTAAAACTTTTTTTTACAACCTGTTTGAATGTGTCGAAATCACTCACCGGCGGCGGCGTCTCCTTAAAAGTCAACTGAACAATCGACGAATCAACCTTCGGTCTTGGGAAAAAAGCCGTAGGCGGAATGTCAAACAATTTTTTACAAACGGCAAAGTACTGACAAAAAACGGATAATATACCGTAGTCTTTCGAAGACGGTTCGGACACCAGGCGCAAGGCCACTTCTTTTTGGAGCATGATGGTCGCGGTGTCAATACGTTCCCGATGATCGATCAACTTAAAGATGATCGGGCTCGATATATGATACGGCAGATTGCCTATGATTTTAAATTTACGGCTGTTGGTGTCAAATTGATCGAAATCAAATTCTAGAAAATCCGCTTCAAATAATGTGAAATGATCTTGATCCTTTAGCTCTTGCTTCAGTGTCGAATAGAGATGAGGGTCAAATTCGACTCCGTATACATGATGCGCTTGTGTAAGTATCTCTCTGGTCAGAGCGCCTTGGCCGCATCCTATTTCCAACACCGTATCAGCAGGGGATAAGTGAGAGGCGTCAACTATCTTCCGTGAGATATTGGCGTCGATTAAAAAATTCTGACTTAATCGTTTTTTTGGAATGTGGTGCAAGTTAACGCCCGCCGGAAATGTTTTTTCAAAGTATATATTTTTGCAAGTATATTCAAGGGTGAATTCAAGGCTGATGCAAAACCTGAATTATGAGTCGATATTTAATTCTAAATATTTCTTGTTTTTTTGGGCGACGGTTCTTATATTTCGAACGATCGTTCGAATAATTCATAACCTACTGTTTTATGGAAATAGTTTCGGAATTAGCGGCAGGAAAACGTCATCAGGGATTCAAGCAAATGCTGACGCAGGATCATGCCGGTGAGAGCATTCATTACCACGGGAAATTATATGATATTCTGGACCGTGCAGCAACATTGTTTGCTCAAAACGGTTATCACAACACTTCCATGCGCGATCTGGCTGCGGAACTAAAAACAAGTTTGGCCGGGCTTTACTATTATTTTGAAACGAAGGAGGAACTATTGTTCCTCATTTCGCAGTATTCTTTCGACAGCGTTATTTTGTCATTAAATGAAAAGTTAAATGTATCCGGGGATCCCGTCGAACGTCTCAACCTTTTTGTTCATAACCATCTTCAATACTTTGTAACGCACCTGAGCGCTATGAAAGTTCTGTCACATGAATCGGATTCCTTATCGGGTGAGTATTTTGAATTGATTAATGCAAAGAAAAAAACCTATCTGCAAATCCTTGAGAATATGCTGCTGGACATTGCGCGAACAAAATCGAATCAACCCCACATGCGTTTGAATCAGGAAATTAAGATTTCAGCCTTGTCTTTATTTGGGATGATGAACTGGACTTACACGTGGTTTAATCCTGAAAAGCACAAAAATCAATCGCTGTCCATTCAGAAAATATCCGATCAAATGGTAAGCCTCTTTCTTCACGGATTTCTGAAAAACTGACCGCAGACTGTAATTAATGTGTTAGTTGGGATCAGGGTTGATCAATTCAGGCGCAATTAAAACGTAAAATTGTATTATTAAATAAGTGATCTATTTAATCTAAGCAAAGGAGTGTCCATGCTAAAAGCCCAGATATCAACATTCAACGATTGGGTAGACATATTCGCTGAATGGAAGAAAGACATCGGTTACGATGAAAAAACGTTCAAACGATTTCTTCCCAATTACCTTCTGGAGCCTAAATACGAACCCTGCCGGTATAGCGAAATCGAGTTCGGCGATTTCCGAGGCGACCGTAAATGGGAACGCGTGCTTGATATTCCTAATCAGGGAATTCGGGATGCCCTCCAGCAGTTGATCGTATATCAGGGCGACACGGAATTTGCTTCGGTCGAACAACAGCGTTATCTGGTGGACCGTGCACCGAGCGATTATGATCTGTATGCGCTTATGCGTATCAATGCTGAGGAAATGCGTCACGGCTGGCAAATGAGCCATATTCTGGTTACGCATTTTGGCGAGGGCGGCCGTAAGGAAGCGATGAAACTGCTCGAGAGACGCGCGTATGAACAAAAGCGCCTGCTCGGTTCCTTCAACGAGGTCATGGAAAATTGGCTCGACATGTATACGTATACCGAATTCATTGACCGCGACGGAAAATTTCAGTTAAAGATGCTCAGTCACTCGTCCTTCATGCCGTTGGCGATGAGTATGGATCCAATGCTTAAAGAAGAAGCGTTCCATCTCGGGACGGGTAATAACGGTCTCAAACGTATTTTAAAAGCCGGAAAGATTCCTGTCGAGATCGTGCAGAAATATTTCAACAAATGGGTACCGACGGCTTACGACCTATTCGGGACGGACGGCTCCTCCAATGCGCATTGGGCGTACGTCTGGGGGCTCAAAGGCCGTTATAATGAAAGCGAGACGGACGAAGAGGTGCGCAGAGACCAGCTTAATCAAATGGCGCGCGGGCTGTATCATGCAGAAATATCAAAATTGATCGTTGATATGAATACGCTGATCGGTGAAGATCAGCCAAAGCTGATCGTGCCGGATATTAAATTTAACCGTAAGATCGGAACGTACGCACATCAGACGTATACTATTGACGGAAAATTACTGACAACCGAACAATACGAGAAGTATAAAATGGAAATGTTGCCGACCGATAAAGATCGTGAGATCCTGCGCGGCATTTTCAAAGAGAACGACTGGATTGAATTCAAGCCGTTCAAAGGAGATGCGTAGAACTAATCTAATTTTGAGATTACAAAATGTGACCTCAAATTTATGCAAATTTCGAAATGGGGAGTGAGAGAAAAACCTACAGGGCTGTCATGGCTTTGTGGGTTTTTTATTTTGACCCTAACTTTGGCCCTTCCTCTTTCGCAGAGCCTTAGGACAGACTCTTACAAAGGGGAAGGGGACGTTCTATTCGCATTGGACTTGTTTACTGAAGTAAGTATCCGCAGGATGTTTCTTGTTGTGATAGCGGAAATCAGATTGATTGCGGTTTTCTTTCTTACGGTTCTCCTAATGATGGTTTTTCGAAAATAACATAAACTGTGTCCTTCAAATTCCTAACTTAATGCCGCGTTTCCGAATTTCTTGGTAAGAACCGATCTAAAAGTTTAGACCCGCACAAGAGAGACTATCTTACTTTAAAAGAATAACTAATAAGGATTAACGATTCATGATTTTAAAAACTCATTTGTCATAGATTATTAATCGTTGAACTTCTGAGATCAATGACCTCTATCAATCATCACTTCGCTACATCGACCGCTCTGTATTCACGAATCACGGTGATCTTGACTTGTCCGGGGTATTCCAGTTCGCTTTCGATCTTGCGTGTGAGATCGTCTGCCAGGATCATGGCCTTATTATCGTCCAGAACATTGTAATCTACCAGCACCCGAATTTCCCGCCCTGCCTGTATTGCGTATGCCTTAAGGACGCCCGGAAATGACAGCGCTATGTCTTCCAACTTGTGGAGCCGTTTAAGATAATTTTCTAATGCGTTTTTCTGTGAGCCGGGCCGTTCTTTGCTTAACATATTTGCGGCGCTCACGATCACGGCGATAGGGTGCGCGGTAGTCGGGTTTTCATGATGCAAAAGGATCGCGAGTTGTACCGTTGCATTCTCTCCGTATTTGCGGGCGACATCAGCGCCGGCTGCGGCATGATGCTGGTCCGTTCGGTCTACGGCAAACCCGATGTCGTGCAGAATTGCCGCACGTTTGGCCAATTGCACGTCAAAACCCAATTCTGCCGCAATCAGTCCCGCGATAGTGGCCGTTTCAATGCTGTGCTGAAGCAGGTTGAGTCCGTGCTGAGTGCGGTATTTCAATTTTCCAAGTAGTTTAACTATCTCAATGTGGGTGCCGTGTATGCTGACCTCAAATAGCGCTTCTTCTCCGGTACTTATGATCAGTTCGTCCAGATCGCGTTTCGCTTTTTCGACCACGTCTTCGATACGGCCGGGATGAATGCGTCCGTCGGTAATGAGACTCTCCAAGGCCATCTTAGCAATTTCTCTGCGAATCGGATCAAAGCCGGAAATCACGATGGTATTCGGCGTATCGTCGATTAGAATTTCACATCCTGTGATCGTTTCAAATGCGCGGATATTTCTTCCTTCTCGCCCGATGATGCGGCCTTTCATCTCGTTGCTGGGCAATTTGATTGACGTAACCGTTGTTTCAATCGTATGATCCATCGAGGTTCGGTTGATCGCCTGCAGTAGCACATTTTTGATCTGTTCTTTAGCCGTTAATTGCGCCTGCTCCTTGATATTTCGAACAGCTTGCGCTGACTCCTGCTTAGCCTTTTCGGTCATGTTACTCATCAGAACGCGTTTGGCGTCTTCTGCGCTCATTCTGGCCATCTGCTCCAACTTCTCATTCTCAGATTTGATCATCGCATCGAGTTGCTCGTTCTTCTTAGTTGTCTCTTCCATTTTGCTGTGGAGGAGCTGTTCGCGGTTAAGAAAATCTTTTTCTTTGCGCGTGACCAGATCGCCTTTTTGTTCGATGTTGCGCTCGCGTTTGAGAAGTTCATCTTGCTGATTCTTAGTCTGAGCGCGTATAGCCTTGGTTTGTTCATCAAAATCCTGCTTCTTTCGGTACCACTCATCGGAAACTTCGATCAGTTTCTCTTTTTTTAGGTTATCAGCGTCCACCGAGGCGGAGTTCAGTATTGTTTTCGCTTCATCTTCCGCTTCCCGGATACGCTTGGCCACTCTAATCTTGGTGGCGTACAATTGCCCGAAAATGAATGCGGCAACCGCTATAACAAGGCCGGATAGTATAAATATTGCTATGTCCATTTTTTCCTCTATATCGTCGTTGGTTATGATCTGTCTATCTTCATGAGTAACAATTCAATTTCTTATTAACCGCAAAGAGCGCAAAGTTCATCGCAGAGTGCGCAAAGTAAATCCATAGAGTAGAAAGGCCTCTTCGTATCAAATGTTATTTGCAACTCTCTTGATCCCGCTTTTTAAACTTTTAACATTAAAGTTGATCAACAACCCCAATTTACATTTCGAAAGTTTCAAATAGGTGAGTACCTGGGCCAAATGTACATCGTTAAGAGCTTCCACGGCTTTAATCTCTACAACGACTTTGTTTTCAACCAATAAATCTATCCGATAACCGGGTTCTAATTTTACTTTGTAATATACTAATGGCAGCGCTTTCTGTTTCTCAGTTTTTAAACCGACCTGCACAAGTTCGTAAAACAAACATTCTTCATAAGCATTTTCCAATAGGCCGGGACCCAGCTCCGTATGCACTTTCAAGGCGCACCCGATAATTTTATGACTTAATTCGTTTTCCGTCATGCCTGATTGTAAGTTTTTCTAGTCGCAGAGTCTAAGACTGTGTCGCACAAAGAATTCTCTGCGTTACTCTGCGTTTTAACTTTGTGTCCTTTGCGGTTAAATTCGAATTTATGTTTAGAAATAAAAAACCCTGATATTACAACTTGGTTTGATCACCACAGCGGTAACAACAGGGTTCGAAATGTAAGTTAGGTAATACTCGACGAAAAAATTACTTCTGCGAAAATAAGGATATTTCTTCTTCTTTATCTTCAACCGGGGCAGGCTCAGATTTCTCGGTCACTCCCGCGTTCAGAGACTTTAGCAGTTTCTTCGCGCGCGATTCGTACGATTCGATTTGTAGTTTCTGTTCGTCCCGGGTTTTAAAGTATTCATCGGCGATATTGAGGGCAGCCAAAATGGCGACCTTAAGAGGGGATTTGATGGCTCCGCTCTTATTGATTTCTTTCATCTTCTGGTCGACAAATTGAGATATTTTTTCTATGTGACCGGTGTCTGCATCACCTTTGATCACATATTCCGACCCGTAGATATTTACCTTAACAGTATTCTTGTCCACTGTTGTTTTTTACACCTGTGGTGTATCGGTTAACTTGAATAAATAACTTTTTCTAATTGATCCAACTTTTGAACGACTTGCTCCAGCCGGAACCGTATCTGATCGCGGCCATGCTGATCCATCGGATTCTGGTCGGATGCATCTGTTCTCAGTTGTTCAATATCTTCTTTCAAATTTTGATTTTCGGCCAAGATTAATTCTAACTGTTTTCGATGCTCACCGAGTGTCTGTTGTAATTCCTGCAATGACGCCTCTTTAGTTTTGAGAACCGCTTGCTGTCGCCGTAATATCTGCTCTTTTGCTTCCAGATCTTTATTCACGGATTCCAACGCCTCAGATAATCCGCTTTGACTGTTTTCCATATCTGATCGGAGCCGGTCGCGTTCCGTTTTCGTTTCCTGCAATTCCCGCAGAAGTTCAACTGCTTTTATTTCCAGAAGGTCAAACTGGTTGTTCGAAACCAATTCAAGCGCAGTGATGCTCGTCGTTTTGCTCTTCTTATTTTTGGCGGTTCCTTTCATCGCGACGAGTTACATCTATTAGTTTATCTTAATTGTGCGCCAAACTCTTTTTCAACTTTTGAAATGACCGTTATCAGTGCCGCATCAATCTCTTCCTCGGTTAATGTCCGCTCGGGAGATTGAAACAGAAGCGAGAAAGCTAAACTTTTTTTATCCGATGCGATCTGGTCTCCAGTATAAACATCAAAAACATCAAGCGATTCTAAATTTGCCCCGGCATTAGCGCGAATAACATCCATAAGCGAGCCGGCAGAGATTGACTTATTAACTATCATCGCCAAATCTCGCTGAATAGACGGGAATCGCGAGATCGGCTTAACTGCTTTTTTGAATCGGGCTAACTCCGATAACACTGCATAATCCAGTTCAAACGCCCAAACGTCTTTATCAATGTCAAAGTGCCGTAAAATGCTCTTTTGTATTTTCCCGAGATGACCAAGCCGATGTTTACCGGCGCTAATTTCCAAAGAGTTAGGTGCATACACCTCAATAAAATTATAGGGATTAAATTCAATAGAGTCAAGCATAAATTTTTGACAAATGCGCAGAATTACGCTCTTTAAGTCAAAAAAATCAAAAGGTTCTGACTGATGGCTCCAGTGAATTGGATCGCGCATCCCGGTTGCGCATCCGCAGATGATTGTTTGTTCAACCGGTAATGGGTTGCCGACATTATGCAAATAGATCTTTCCGATCTCATACAGCTGCAGGTCAAAGTTCTTTCTGAACAAGTTTCCCTTGATAATATCAAACAGGCTTGGAAGCATAGAAGTGCGCATAACGGACATATCTTCACTGATTGGATTCATGATTTTCATGAGTTGCCCCTCAGCCTGCGGTGATAGTGCGAGCTGAGGTTTCGGATGAACCATTGAATTGGTCACGGCTTCTGAGAATCCAATTTCACGCATTGTTGCGCGAAGTTCTCTTGAGAGTCTTTCCGGTTTAGATTCCTCTGCTTCATAATTTACATAAGCGCCGGTTGCGTTTGGAATTTGGTCATATCCGTAAATACGGGCAATTTCCTCGATCAGGTCTTCTTCGATGTTCAGATCGAGCCTGAAACTCGGCGGCGTGACATCAAATTCTCCGCCGCTTGTTTTATTTACGCGGCACTCCAGTTTTTCTAATATTGAAACGGCATCACTTTCTGGAATAGTTACTCCGAGTAATTTATTTATTGCAGTTGCGCGAAGTTTCACGGTTCGCGGCGCGCGGGGTTGTGCTACAACATCAATAATGCCGCACGCGATAGAACCACCGGCGAATTGCATGATGAGGTCTGTTGCGCGGTCGAGTGCGCGTAATGTTCCTTCCGGGTCAATGCCACGCCCAAATCGTCCCGATGCATCAGAAGTAATTCCAAGGAATTTAGAAGAGCGGCGTATCCGTTTCGAGTTGAAATGCGCCGATTCCAGCAAAACATTCTTCGTCTTATCTGAAATTTCGGAGTTTTTACCGCCCATAATGCCGCCGATTGCAATCGCGCGTTCTGCGTCGCAGATCATAACCGCTTCGTCGTTGAGTTCATGAAATTTTCCGTCGAGTGTTTGAAATTTTTCACCCGCTTTGGATTTTTTGACGATGATACGGCGGCCTTTGAGTTCATCATAATCAAACGCGTGCAACGGCTGTCCGCATTCGAGCATAACAAAATTGGTTATGTCGACAATATTGTTGATAGATCGCAATCCGACTGCCTCCAGTTTTTCGATGAGCCACTGCGGAGAAGGTCCGATGGTCACGCCCTGCACAACGCGCGCGGCATAACGGGGGCAGCCTTCGGCATCTTCAACCGTTACCGAGGCAAGCGACGCTATAGGGGCGCCATTATCCTTGAGATTAGTTTTCGGTGTTTTCAATGGTTTGTTTTCGATGACGGCGATTTCACGCGCAATACCGAGCATGTTTAGGCAGTCAGGACGATTGGACGTCACGTCGATCTCAAATACGGTTTCACCGAGTTTCATAAACTCCGTGAAGGCCTGGCCTAATTGATAAGATTGATTTGTATCCAGTTCCCAAATGCCGGGTGATTTGTCTTTTTCGAATCCAAGTTCACTTTTTGAACAAATCATGCCGTTGGATTCTTCCCCACGAATTTTAGCCTTTTTGATTTCAAATCCTCCGGGCATCATCGTACCGATAGCGGCAACGGCAACGAGTTGGCCGGCTTGTACGTTCGGCGCACCACAGACAATATTCAATATGTCGCTTCCGATGTCAACACGGGTTAATGATAATTTGTCCGCGTTCGGATGTTTTGTGACTTCTAGAACTTTACCTATGATTACGCCTTTGAAAGGATCACGTTCAAAGATTTCTTCGACATTTAGTCCGTTCATCGTCAAACGATGCGCGAGATCGCGCACCGGCAGGGAAATATCAACATAGTCCCGTAACCAATTAAGAGATACTCTCATACTTACTCCGATTTTTTTTCGTCGCGATGTCTCATGCACGTCATTGCCGTCGACATCATCACTTTAATATTATTTTTTTTGCTGATAATCAAGTACAAATTCGGTTTTGCGAATCGTACCTATTTGATTCACTATTTCTATATAAAATTTTATGAAAATATTCAATTACCAGTTTTGATATTTTGCTTGCAGATCGGTACAGAATGCCAATACTGAGCTTATGTGGAAGTGATCTTCACGCTTTGTCTGATCGGGCACGTATTATTTTCTAATTATTTATTAAAATCAGATGGGTATAGAGTAAATCTATGTATACAAAACCGGACTTAATCCTTATGGAGCCGCCAAGATATTAGTAAAAGTAGAATTTACAGTATTTTAGTTAAGCTGCCACCCACTATTATCGAAAACAGCATGCAAACTAAATGCATTAAATTTTACAAAAACATGACATACGTCATTGTTTGTGAAAAAAAACACAAGTATATTGAGTTTGTTGTGGAGATATTCCTAACACTTTTGAAAGGAACGGAACATGTCTGGCAAGAGTCGACGCGATTTTCTCAAAAAGACCGCAATAATCGGGGCAGGGGTGACGGGGTTATCTGCCTCACCGGCGAAAGCAGCCCCCAAGAATATTTTATCGGCAGACCGAATGGGGGTTCTTGTTGATACTACTGTGTGTGTGGGGTGCAGAAATTGTGAGTGGGCTTGCAAGGATGCCCATAATTTACCTGCCGGAGAGTTATTAGCTTATGAAGATAGAAAACCGATGGAATCCAAAAGAAGACCCGATCACACTGCACTGACGATTGTGAATGAGTATTCACGTGGCAAGAATTCCAATCTGCCCGTTGATGTAAAAATACAATGCATGCATTGCGACCACCCGGCTTGCGTATCTGCTTGTATTGTAGGAGCTTTTTCAAAACAGGAAAACGGAGCCGTTATTTGGGATACAGATATGTGTATCGGCTGCCGTTATTGCCTCGCGGCCTGTCCATTTCAGATTCCGGCGTTTGAGTATGATAAGGCGCTTGATCCATTGATCATGAAATGTGATTTTTGCTTTAATCGAACAAAAGAGGGAAAACTTCCCGCTTGCGTTGCCATCTGTCCGGTCGAGGCGCTCACGTACGGACCCAGAAGCGAACTTATAAAGATCGCTCGTAATCGAATCAAGAGAAATCCGGATCGTTATGTGGATCATATACTTGGTGAATATGAAGTCGGCGGCACTTCGTGGCTGTACCTGTCATCGAAAGAATTCAAGGAACTGGAATTTCCAAATTTAGGAAACAATCCTGCGCCAGGTGTTTCCGAATCTATCCAACACGGAATTTTTGCATACTTCGTTCCTCCGGTTTCGCTTTATGCACTGCTCGGCGGGATCATGTGGATTGCAAAACGCCGCAAAGAGTTAAAAGAGGAGGAACACGTATGAACCACGAATCTGTCAATCCCGTTCCCATTAAGCATAGATTTTTTACGCCCGGCGTCATCGTGCTCGTCATAATTGCGCTAAACGGCATTGTTTTCTTAATGGGCAGGTTTTTCTTTGGGCTTGGCGCGGTTACCAATCTTAACAATCAATATCCCTGGGGATTATGGATTGGAGTGGATGTCGCCGCCGGCGTCGCGCTTGCCGCTGGTGGATTCACTACTGCCGCTCTCGGTCACGTCATGCATCGTGAAGAATATCATGCCGTTATACGTCCAGCTTTGCTGACGGCGATGTTGGGTTATACCTTTGTTGCTTTTGGAGTTTTTGTCGATATCGGAAGGTGGTATTTCATTTGGCATCCGCTGATTATGTGGAACGGCAACTCCGCTTTGTTTGAAGTAGGCATTTGTGTTATGATATATATGAGCGTTCTCTACATTGAATTTCTCCCCATTTTCACAGAAAGATTTATAGGGAAAGTTAATTTGCCCGGTTTATTGTCCGCTTTAAACAAACCTGCAGATCAAATACTGAGATTTCTTGATCGCGGACTTTCAAAGACCATGTTCATATTCATAATTGCGGGAGTAGTTCTCTCGACACTTCATCAATCCTCGCTCGGCACATTAATGGTCATTGCAGGGCCAAAGATGCATCCGCTTTGGCAAACACCGGTTCTCCCGCTGT
Source organism: bacterium (assembly GCA_016788215.1). GTDB lineage: Bacteria > CLD3 > CLD3 > SB21 > SB21 > SB21. The sequence continues at coordinate 13,931 of JAEUSJ010000020.1, forward strand.
TATTTTTGCTATCTGCGGTTTCTGTTGGTTTCCCAATGGTCATTTTTGAATCTCTAATCGCTTCACGATCACTTAAATTAAAACCTGAAATGCACGTTCTTTCACGATTAGGATCCATGATTGCGCCTTTACTTGGAATTTATCTCGCATTCAAAATTGGCGATATGGTCATACGGGAGACCTTTGTGTATTTGGGTGAACTTAATACGGCAAGCGTTATGTTCACGATAGAGATCTTGTTTGGAGTAATAATTCCATTACGAATGTTCTTGTCACCTAAAGTTTTAAAATCGCCTCCGTTGCTATTTACGGCATCCGCGCTGGTTGTGTTTGGAGTTCTGTTAAACCGAATTAATAATTTCGTGGTTGCTTATACTCCGCCTTACTCGACAGAATCTTATTTTCCGTCCTTTGGTGAAATTTCCGTAACGGTTGGATTCGTCGCGATGCTGGTTTTAGCCTATCGTTTTATTGTCTTAAATTTTCCTGTCATAAGTTTGCCGGGCAAACAAACCGCACAGCCCACCAAATATAGCATCAGAGGGGTGGAAAAATGAAAACCAATCTAATGAGTCTGTTTCTGATAGCGGCACTTTCAGCCGGAGTAAATGCACAGCAAAGCTCGGGTAAAGATCATTCCAAACTTAGTATCAGTTGCAAAACCTGTCATACGTGCGATGTTCCAAAGAAAGACGAACCGTGCCTTGTCCTATGTCCCCGTGAAAAAATAGTGACGATTTATCAAAAGCCGGAGCAAACGCCCGAACTAATAATCATGGATCAGATATTGGATCGGTACGGACCGGTTTACTTTTCGCATAAATTACATGCGCAAATGTCTATTATGTCCGGAGGTTGTGAGAATTGCCACCATCACAATACCTCGGGGCCTATTTTGCAGTGTAACAGCTGCCACGAATTATCACGAAAGCGTGAAGATGTCAGTTTACCTGATCTAAAAGGCGCTTATCACAGGCAATGTATGGACTGTCATCGGGAATGGAGTCATGAAACAGGTTGCAATTCGTGTCATGAATTGAAAAAAGATCTTAAGCATATGAAACAAGATGATATTCATAAAAAGTATTTAGGAAAAGATCATCCGGTTATTTTGGAGCCATCACACATCAGTTATGAAACTAATTCGGATAAAGGAAAGTTAGTTACATTTTATCATGATGATCATACGAAAAAATTTGGATTGGCCTGTGCCGGTTGCCATAAACAGGAAACATGCGCTAAATGCCACGACGTAAGCAAAAAATTCAATGGCAGAATAAAGTCTGCAAATGTAGACAAGTCTTTTGATGAGCAGCACAAAAACTGTATTTCATGCCACAAAGACGATACATGCAGTTCCTGTCACAGCGATACGAAGCTTGAGCCATTTGACCATGCCATCAACGCCGGGTGGGCGCTGGGTAAATATCACGTGAGGCTTGCATGCTCGAAATGTCATGGATCAAAACTTCCGTACAAGAAAATTGATAATGCCTGTTTAAGCTGCCATAAAAATTGGAACAAAGATAATTTTAAACATGCGGCCACGGGTTTACAGTTGGATGAAACTCATTTTGAACTTGGATGCGACGATTGCCATTCAGGAAATAATTATGCATTAAAACCAAATTGTTCAGGTTGTCATGATAATTATGTATATCCAAAACAGACGCCGGGAAAGTTGGTTAATAAATATTAAGATAGTTAAAGGATTTAAGAATCTGAACCGATTCTCTAGGAACAAGATATACCATGTTTAAACAAATAGGATTCCGCCTCATATCTGTTGTTGCGCTAGCGTCGCTGATTATTATTGGCGTATTTGCTTACTTCAATGTCAAATCGCAAAGCAGCAGCTTTATCTCGGAGGTTGAAAGACATGCTAATCAGCTGGGTGAAACGGTTGTAGCCAGCACTCGTTTTGATATGATGCTGAATCAAAGAGACCGAATTCAGCAAACCATCAATTCAATAGGTAAGCAGCCGCAAATTAGAGATGTGCGCATCATGAATAAGGTTGGCGAGATTATCTATTCTTCGAATCCCGAGAATATCAATAAAATGGTCGATAAAAAGGCTGAAAGTTGTTATGCCTGCCACTCGGAAGATCAGCCGCT
>JAEUSJ010000020.1:16146-18080 GCA_016788215.1 bacterium
CGTTATTGAGAAACAACTGGCGATCAAGAAAATAAAAATTATCAAACACTCGGAAAGCGATCTTCCGAAAATAACGGTTGACGCAAATCAAATGCAGCAAGTTTTTATTAATCTTTTTGTCAACGCATCGGACGCCATCGGAAAAGAAGGAGGCACTATAAAGGCATTCACAAAACAAATATCTCTTTCACCGTTTGGGGTCGCTCAAATAAAAAAAGCTGCATGTCCGAAACGCCACAGTCTGATCGACAGTGAATTTAAGATCGACGGACTGCCGGCATTGAAAGTTAAAATTGTTTCTCATGGGGAAGAAAAGATAGTTCATCTCGATCCCGTTTACGGAAAACGTCGAAACGAGTTTAACCCGGGTTATAAAATTGATGCGGATACAAAATTTGTTTGTCCGGAGTGCGATAGTTCCATTATTCAGCAGGATAAACTCTGTCCAAACTGTGGAGCGCCCATTCTTGCTTTTGAAATAGCCGGACAAGGCGTATATGAAGTATGTTCGTCCGAAAAAAGCGATTGGGAAAAATGGGACTTTGTCGACTCCGCCGGATTGAAAGAATACATCGAGATAAAAATTTCAGATACCGGCAGCGGAATTAGTAAAGCCGACCTCCCGAAAATTTTCGAACCTTTTTTTTCCACGAAAGGCCAAAAGGGAACCGGACTCGGACTGGCGGTCATTTGGGGAATAATTGATAATCACGACGGAACGATAAGTGTTGAAAGTGAAGAGGGTAAAGGAACTACATTCATTATCCGTCTTCCATTGAAAACCTAGGTTATGTACAAATCAACAAAAATATTAGTCATTGATGACGAACAGGTGATTATTGATGCTGTAACCAAGATCTGTTCGCTTGAGCATCATTCGGTTGACTTTGCTTTGGGCGTAAAAAGTGCAATTGAGAAAATTTCGCAGAGCCATTACTCAATTATTATATGCGATATCATGATGCCCGACGGCGACGGATTTCAAATTCTGGACGAGCTTCGAAATCGGAATGTTGACAGCGCATTGATAATGATGACGGGTTATTCTACCGTTGAAAACGCAGTCAATTCGCTTTACCAGGGAGCCGTTGATTTTATACCCAAGCCCTTTACGGTAGATGAATTACTTAGTTCGGTATTTCGTGCAAATAAGTATCAGGAAATAAAAAAGAGACAAACGGATCTTTCAGTTCAAAATAACCCGAGCGGTTTTCTTTACGTTTCTTGTCCGGCGAAATATTTGCGTCTAGGTTATTCGAGTTGGATGTTCCAGGAGAATGACGGCAGCGTTCTCATTGGCGCGTGCGATCTCTTTTTAAAAACCATCGATTCAGTTAAAGAAATAGAACTTTTAGCTTCAGAGGAAGAGATAGTGCAAGGCGTGAGCTGTGCTTCTATTAAGTCGGGCGATGATAGAGCGCATAACATTCTTTCGCCCGTTTCCGGCAGGATAATTGAAGTTAATCACAATCTCAATTTGAATACAAACATGATTGAGAAGGATCCCTACTTTGAAGGTTGGATTTATCGCGTTATTCCTGCTGATATTGCCTATGAAATAAAAACGTTGGTTCCTTATAATTCAGATAGATTGTAAATTGGCAAAGAAATATTAATCTTTAGGAGATATATCATGGCACTATTAATTCTTGCAGTAATAATATTTATCATCGCGGATATTGTTATCCGGATGGTCGTGAAGCGCCTCACCGACAATAAGTTAAAAAAAGAGCGCGAAATGGTGTTGCAGGAAAGCCTCAAACTGGATTTTACCAATGAAGCGAAGACATTGAAGCGTGCGGAAGTCGCAAATCCGAAGGCTAAGATTTTGTGCGTTGACGATGAAGAAGTTGTTCTTAGCAGCTTTAGAAAAATTCTTGTTTTGGATGGTTATGCTGTGGATACAGTCGAAACAGGGCAGGAAGCGCTCGGGA
>JAEUSJ010000020.1:18175-26287 GCA_016788215.1 bacterium
GTGCTTAGCAGCTTTAGAAAAATTCTTGTTTTGGATGGTTATGCTGTGGATACAGTCGAAACAGGGCAGGAAGCGCTCGGGATGATTCAAAGACATCATTATGATTTTGTATTTACAGACCTAAAAATGCCTTTGATGGATGGAGTAGAAGTTACGAAATCTGTTAAACATTTGCGGCCGGATATCGACGTGATCATTATTACCGGATATGCCTCAGTGGAGACCGCCGTCGAAACTATGAAATACGGTGCAATGGATTATGTTCAAAAACCTTTTACGGAAGATGAACTGCTTGATTTTGTGAAGAAAACACTGATTAAACGCCAGGATAAGATTCAGAAACAGCTTAAACCTAAAGTCCATATTTCCCATGTCCCCGCATCGGGTGATTTTGTTAAAGGTGAGTTTTCAATTCCCGGCGGGGTTTTTATTTCCAAGAATCATACGTGGGTTAGTATGAACCAGGAAGGAATAGCGAAAATCGGCATCGATGACTTTGCTAAGAAACTTATTGGACGAGTCTATGCGATCGAACTACCAAATCTTGGAATGAATGTAAAAGCTGGCCAGCCCTTATTCACTATTAAACAAGGAAACAGAAACATTACCTTTAATTCCCCGGTAAGCGGAAAAGTATCGCAGATAAACACATTGCTTAAGGATAACCTTGATGCGCTGGACGTTACTCCATACGAAAGAAATTGGGTGTGTGCTCTCGATACCGACAACTTGGACAACGAAATTAAAGGTATGAGTATTGGAAAATCAGCCGTGGCTTTCTATCAAGAAGATATTCAAAAATTCAAGGAGCTTATGGAAGATCTTCTTAAGTCTGAAAAAAGGGAAGGAGAGTATATTGAAGAGGGCCAGATATATATCGGACAACTAGAAAAACTAAACGATGTGAACTGGCAAAAAGTGGTTGCTGAATTTTTTGTAAGGTAAGGCAGCTCCATTCCACTGTTTTGCGTATAGGGATGATTATTACCGCCCGAGTAAAGGTTGTTTTCTAATGAACCGTCGTCGTCATGTTTCATGCATCCACTTATATAATGAAGTAAGTCTTGCGGTCGTGCAGGCCGTTATAGATTGATAAGGATAAATCATGAAAACATTTACTGAAGATACGCGGTGCGTCTGGATGACATCGAATGTGGTCGAGTATAAGCTGTGTGACAAGCAGTTTGAATGTGAACGATGTGAGTTTGACCGAGTTATGCGTAATTGCGCATATTCAGGTGAAAACTCAGCTTTGAGTGAAAAAAAGAGCGAAGATATTGACAAGATTGACCTCTTGCTTGATGGGCTGATGTATGAACACTACAACGAGCGTTTGATCTATCTGCCCAATAGTCTGGTTCTGGACGAATTATCGGATCAAACATTTCGTTTAAGCCTGAGTTCTTTTGCTGTCCATTTTTTGGATAATGTGTTTACAGTCGTTCCAGGCCGGCAAGGAACCGAGATTCGAAAAGGACAACCTTGTTTAATGCTTAGCGGCGCATGGGGAGGAATGACGGTGAATTCTCCCATTCACTTCTTATATCAGGATAAGTCGGACGACAGTATCCAGCGTGACCAAGCACACTGGGTTATAGGTATTATTGAAGCGGAGAAAAATGAAATTGCACGGGAATGTCTATCACAACAAGAGTGGCAACAACAGATTATCGAGTTGTCCCGCATGCTTATAAAGCACAAGATTCAACACCCCGGCACGGATCGGGCTGCTGATGGCGGTGAACGTAAGATTCAGCATTTGTATCAACGAATAGGTACGGAAGATTACTTAGGTATGCTCAAGGTTCTTTTCAGACAAAAGATAAAAATCCGGAGTGTTTAAAAAATAAACAGTATTATCTAACAAAATAAGTTATTCACAAATGAGAAACAGTCGCAGCCGGTCGTAAGATAACTTGCGGCTGATTTTTTTTTTTGGTAATTTTAGTACATTAAATCAGTTGTTTTGGAGACGCAATGCAGGTTGGGTGGCAACATAAATTTAGCGTCAAACTGATCTTGGTTATCTCTGGAATACTCCTCGCTAACCTTGCCCTGTATACCTATTTTACCACTTCTCATCTTAAATCGGACCTCACACAAGCCTATTCCCAACACGCGTACAATCTCAGCGATGTGATTAAAAAATCAACACGTTATTCCATGCTTCTTAATCGCAGTGAGGATGTGCATCAAATAATTAATACGATCGGCAAAGAAAAAGATGTCGTTCACATTCGCATATATAATAACACCGGAACGATTATGTTTTCTACGAATTCCACGGAAACTAAACATGCCGTTGATGTGCATGCCGAAGCCTGTGTTATCTGCCATACTAAATTCGGAGGATTTGCTGGCGTTCCTATTCAAGATCGAATCCGTACATATACTCAGGACGGAAAAAGACTGATGGGATTGATAAATCCCATTGAGAATGAAGCGGATTGTTATAATTCAAACTGTCATGCGCACGGTGCCGACCAGCAGATTCTGGGTGTTCTTGACGTGGTAATATCCATCGATAATATTGAGAGGATCATCCGTTCTAATATTGAGAATATCGCTTATAATGCTATCGTTGTTACTTTTACCATATCCTTTTTCTGCGGACTTTTTGTCACCGTCATGCTGAATCGCCCCATGATTCAGATTAACAAGGGAATTCAGGAAATAGGGAAAGGAAATTTGGATTATAAGATCTTACTCAATTCCCACGACGAATTTGGACAACTTGCGCACAGGTTTAATGATATGTCCGCTAAATTGCACGCTGCTTATAAGGAAATTAAAAATTGGTCAGATACGCTGAATTCAAGGGTAAATCAAAAAACGGAGGAATTGAAAATCCTTTATGATCAGGTGATGCAAATTGAAAAATTAGCCTCGCTCGGAAAACTATCTGCTACCGTTGCACATGAATTAAACAATCCGCTCGAAGGAATCCTGACCTACAGCAAATTAATCTCTAAGCAGCTAGTGAAAGTTCAAAAAAAGAACGAATATGAAAAAGTATTAAGATATCTCTCTATGATTTCCGATGAATCTGCCCGATGCGGCAGGATAGTAAAAGATCTTTTGATTTTCTCACATCGTGACGAGGAAGTGTTTATTCGCGGGGATGTTCACGATATTATCAAAAAATCCATGGCTCTCATACGTCATCACCTTCAAATATACGGCATCGAAGCCGTAGAAAACTATAAGGCTTCAGATTCAACGATTGTCTGTAATCCTCAAAAAATTCAGCAAGCTTTGCTCGCGATATTCATGAATGCGATCGAGGCTATGAATGCGGGGGGAAAGCTCATCATTGATACTGCAACGGACGGGCAGGAAATTCACATTCACATCAAAGATACCGGAATTGGAGTTGAGCCGAAAGATCTTCCGCATATTTTTGAGCCGTTTTATACGACCAAATCCGGCGGAAAAGGAACGGGTTTAGGATTAGCCGTCGTATACGGTATCATCAATCACCACAATGGCAGCGTAGTTGTAGAAACCACTTCGCCGGATGGCACAACGTTAAAGATCACATTACCGCTGCAGAAAAAAACAGGTTATTAAGTTATGGAAAACACAAAATTACTCGTTGTAGATGATGAAAAAATTGTGCGTGAGTCGCTTCATCATTGGTTCGAAGAAGAAGGTTATCTTGTTGACACGGCCGACAGGGCCGAAGATGCGCTTACCAAATTTGATAAAGGAAAATACGACCTGTGTTTATTGGATATGAAGATGCCGGGAATGAGCGGACTGGATTTACTAAAAAAAATGAAACAAATCGATCCTGATTCCATTGTCATTCTTATCACAGCGCATGCCTCTGTCTCATCCGCTATCAAAGCGCTGAAAGACGGCGCATACGATTATATCACTAAACCGGTGGATCCGGAGGAACTTGAGCATCTCGTAAAAAAGGCTGTCGAACAAAAGAAATTGCGCAATGAGAATGACCAATTAAAAGAAAATATCGAAGAGATCGTCCGTCCGGATAATCTGGTGGGCGAAAGCGCGCAAATGAAAAAAATATATGAGTTGATCAATACCGTTGCACAAAACGATACAACTGTTCTGATACGAGGCGAAAGCGGGACCGGTAAAGAACTGGTGGCCAAGGCGATTCATATGAACAGCAAACGTAAATATTTTCCTATTGTCACGGTTACTTGTGGAACACTAGAGGAAACGATTTTGGAAAGTGAACTATTCGGCTATGAAAAGGGGGCTTTCGCCGGCGCGCACCACCGCCGCAAGGGTAAATTTGAAATGGCGGATGGCGGCACTATTTTTCTGGATGAGATCGGTTCAATATCTACTAAGTTGCAAATCGATTTATTACGCGTTCTCGAGTCGAGACAGTTTACGCGGGTCGGAGGATCGGAGACGCTCTCAAGTGATTTTCGAATTATTGCCGCGACTAATGAGTTACTGGATGAAAAGGTGAAGGCCGGTAAATTTCGGGAAGATCTCTATTATCGCCTGAATATATTTACGATTTTTATTCCGCCGCTGCGCGAACGGAAGGAGGATATTCCCTTACTGTCTGAATATTTTGTTACTAAATTTGCTATTGCCATGAACAAGAATAATAAAAAATTCTGCCCTGATGCTATGGATTTTATGATAAAATACGACTGGCCGGGGAATGTTCGCGAACTGGAAAATGCAATAGAACGCGCAATGGTCGTAGGCAAGTCTGAAACCATACAAGTCGACGATCTCCCGTTCCACGTTTCTCAAAACGTTCCATACGATGATTCGAACCTGAGTTTGTCAGCCATGGAGCGCAAGCATATAAAAAATATCCTTGATAAGAACCATTGGAATATTTCGCGCAGCGCAGAAGTACTGCAAATTGACAGGGTTACGTTATATCACAAAATTGAAAAATATGGATTTCGAAGAAATAAACGATAAACATCCATTTCAAAATAGGCTCGCATTCGGCGTAGCAGGCAAAAATTTGGAACTTTCTCGGTTTTCATGAATCCTAAACAACGGAGGACACGGCTATGATAAAGAAATTTAGAGTACCATTTGATCAAAAAATAAAACTGAAAGATTACGACCCGGATGATACGGACGAATACAAAGAGTCCAGTGACGTGCGCGAACAGTTTAAGGAATTCAATATGCGTATGATCGATCTGCAGGAAGTGATGTACGCCGAGAAAAAACATGGCCTGCTCATCATATTGCAGGCGATGGATGCCGGAGGCAAAGACGGAACAATCAAACACGTGATGCGGGGAATCAATCCGCAAAGTTGCCGTGTGACCAGTTTTAAAATTCCATCGGACGAAGAAAGTTCGCATGATTTTTTGTGGCGTTACCATAAAGCTGTTCCGCCCCGGGGCTACGTCGGCATCTTCAACCGATCACATTATGAAGATGTATTAGTTACGCGCGTGCATAAATTGATCTCGGACAAAGTAGCCAAGGAACGATTCAATCAGATCAATGAATTTGAAGAGTTGATGACGGAAAACGGTATTACGATCCTGAAATTTTATTTGCATATATCCAAGAGTGAGCAGAAGGCCAGACTGCAGGAACGATTGGATAACAAAGATAAACACTGGAAATTTTCAAAGAACGATCTCAGGGAACGCAGTCAGTGGGATGAATATATGGATGCGTTTGAAGACGTGTTTAACAATTGCAGTACCAAACATGCCCCGTGGTACATTATTCCTTCAAACCACAAGTGGTTCAGAAACCTGGCCGTTGCCAAAATTTTGGTTCAGGCCATGGAAGATATGAAAATGAGTACGCCTAAACCAGAGGAAGGTTTGGAGAAACTCGTAATTGAATAAGCTCGTTCTTAAAATCGCGATCTGAATTTGTTTATAAAACGGTTGTGAAAAGATTCTAAAACCGAAGACGTGCGTACTTTTTTTTCGTTGCAGTTCTATGATATTCAGCATACCTTTGCGCGTTACCATATCCCATCATCACGGGTTCTTTTATAAAACCTACATTTCTATATAATTCAATTCGGAGGATTTTATGGATTCCAAGACTTCTGTTGAAATGTTGTGCATTAATACGATCCGTACGTTGTCCATGGACGCCGTTCAACAAGCTAATTCCGGTCATCCGGGAACGCCTATGGGCATGGCGCCGGTGACGTTTACGTTGTATGATAAATTTATGCGACATAACCCGGCTAATCCGAACTGGCCGAATCGCGACCGCTTTATTCTTTCTGCCGGGCATGCCTCGATGTTGCTCTACAGTTCGCTTCATATTAACGGATACGACATCGGTTTGGAGGACATGAAGAATTTCCGTCAGTTGCACAGCAAGTGCGCCGGCCATCCGGAGTACGGGCTTGCCCCGGGGATTGAAACCACAACCGGGCCGCTGGGACAGGGCGTTGCCAATAGCGTTGGATTTGCCATTGCGCAGAAATGGCTTGCAAAATATTTCAATCGCCCGAATTTTGATCTCATCAATTACAAAATATTTTCGCTGGCCGGCGACGGATGTATGATGGAAGGCGTTTCCGGAGAAGCCGCATCGCTTGCAGGACACCTCGGATTGAACAATCTGATCTGGATCTATGATAATAATCGTATTACCATTGAAGGTGCTACCTCATTAGCGTTTACTGAAGACGTGGGCGCACGTTTTGCCGCCTATCACTGGAATGTGCTCCGCGTCAGCGACGCGAATGATCTTAACGCATTGTCTGCTGCGCTGCAGAGCGCGGTTAACGAGCCTTCACGGCCAACCATGATTATTGTCGACAGTCATATTGCGTACGGAGCTCCAAAAAAACAAGATACACACAGCGCCCATGGTGAACCCTTAGGCGAAGAAGAAATCAAAGCTACAAAGAAAAATTACGGGTGGGATCCTGAAAAGAAATTTTTTGTTCCGGACGAAGTAAAAAAATATGCTCAGGATGCCGTGACAAAAGGAAAAAAAGCCGAAGAAGAATGGAATCAGAAGTTTGCTGAATATTCAAAAGCATTTCCGCAATTAGCTAAGGAATTTCAATTACTACAAAGTCGCGGATTGCCGGAAGGTTGGGATTCTGCATTGCCTGAATTTCCGGTCGATCCTAAAGGATTGGCAGGAAGAGAAGCAAGTGCAAAAGTTTTGAATGCCATCGCCGCTAAAGTTCCGTGGTTATTAGGCGGCGCGGCGGATCTTGCCCCTTCAACCAAGACGTTGATCGCCGACGGCGGGCATTTTCAAAAAGATAATTACGGCGGACGGAATTTCCATTTCGGCGTTCGCGAACATGCGATGGGCTCGATTGTCAACGGTATGACGTTAAGTAAATTGCGGCCTTATGGCGCAGGATTTTTGATCTTTTCGGATTACATGCGCGCGACGTTTCGTCTGGGCGCACTGATGGAACAGAATCCGATCTTCATTTTTACCCATGACAGTATCGGCGTAGGCGAGGATGGCCCGACGCATCAGCCCATCGAGCAAATTCCGTCTCTGAGGGCAATTCCGAATCTCGAAGTTATCCGTCCGGCTGATGCCAATGAGGTAACAGAAGCGTGGAAGTATATTATGAACGTTAAAAATCGCCCATGCGCTCTTATTCTTACAAGGCAAGCGCTACCGACCGTCGATAGAAAAATATTTGCGTCGGCTTCAGGTTTACAACGTGGCGGTTATATTTTGGCAGATTGTAAAGGAACGCCGGACGTGATTCTGATAGGAACGGGTTCTGAAGTTCAACTTTGTGTTGGTGCATATGAAAAGTTGACGAAAGAAGGCATCAAATGCCGTGTGGTCAGTTTACCCTGCTGGAGTTTATTTGAACGTCAGGGTAAAGCATATTGGGAAAAGGTTCTGCCGAGCAGCGTGCGATGCCGTATTGCGGTTGAAGCGGCCTCGAGTTTTGGCTGGCGGCGATATACGGGAATTGACGCCGACGGCGGGATCGTAGCCATGAGGGACTTTGGCGAATCGGCCCCGTTAAAAGCATTATTGCAGGAATTTGGTTTTACCGTCGAGGCGGTGGTGAAATTGGCTAAATCGCGTCTGAAGCATTTCCAGACAGGGAAGCCGAAGGCGGCGAGAAAGTCCGCCCCGAATAACTCAAAGAAGGTCACGAATAAAAAAGCAAAGAAAGTCGCT
>JAEUSJ010000210.1 GCA_016788215.1 bacterium
GGTTTCATAAGTTTTACCAGCTCCGGAGCTCCTTATTCCACCTCAACCCTGCCGGACAATCTAAGCAGCGGCGTGCCGGACATGTTAGCGCCATTCTGGAGCGATCTGGAATTTAATAGTTCACCGAACGCTTATTATTACAACGACGGCTCACGGTTGATTATTCAGTTCAATCAAGTACCTAATCTAAGTGCAGGTACGCCCAATACTTTTGAAATTATTCTCTATCCGGACGGCAAATTCGTTTATCAGTATTTTGATATGACCGGAGATCAGTCTTCAGCCGAGGTCGGATGGCAAAATGCGGACGGTACAATCGGAAAGACCGTTGCCTACGGATCCGGATTTTTACATAACAATCTCGCGGTTGAAGTCACCAATCCCATTCTGGTAACATCGCCTCGGAATTTGACGGCTCAGACAGGAGACGGCCAGGCCACGCTGAAATGGAGCCGCCCGTTTGACGTGTCGAATGTTCTGAAGTACTATATTTATCAGGATAATTCGCCAAACCCGACCACGCTGGTTGACAGCACGGCAGACGCCGATCCGAATGACACGACGAAAACGATTCTCAGCCTGACCAACGGTACGTTTTATTATTTCCGCGTGACGGCTGTTGATAACGGACATGTGGAGAGTAATTTTTCCAACCAAGCGGCGTCGTATCCCACTTCCATGCCGAATGTAATTACCGTGAGTAATACTAACGATGCGGGTGCAGGATCTTTGCGTGAGGCGATTAGTATTGCTAATGCCAATGCGGGCCGTGACACGATCCTATTAGCGTTAGCTCCCAGTTCGGTTATTTATCTTAATTCTGAATTGCCGGCTATCACGGATGATTCTACGATGATTAACGGAGACCTAGACTATGACGGAACTCCGGATATCTCGCTGGATGGCCAAACCATTGGTATGAATGGGCTGGTCATTCAATCTGCAAACAATGTCATAAATGGCCTCAATATCGGAAATACCCTAAGCACCAACGGCGGCGCAATTTTTATCGACGGCGTAACAGCTCATGACAATACTATTACCGGTAATCACCTTATCGGAACTGCGATCGGGCTTCGAATTGATAATGGAGCCCATCACAATCGAATCGGGGATGGTACGGCTATAGGAAGAAACGTTATTTCCGGAAACGGTACCGGCGGGCTCTTGCTGTATAACACAGATCACAATATCATACTTGGTAACTATATCGGTACGGACGCAACCGGTTTGTCCAACTACAACAATGTGGTCGGTATTCAGATGGATGCCGCTAATTATAATGTGATCGGCGACGGCACGCCGCAGGGAGCCAATGTCATATCAGGAAACGACTTTAATGGTATCGATATACGCGAAAATATAGGGCCGTCGGAATTTAACGCTATCAAGGGAAATTATATCGGCGTTGCGGCAAATGGTGTGTCGCCCATTTCCAATGGCAGCAACGGTATCTATATATTTTCAGAATTGGGTGGAGGAGGAGGCAGTATCAAGAACGATACGATCAGCGCAAATATTATCGCGCATAACGGAAATTCCGGAATCGTTATGGAGGGTGCTGATGTTCACAATAATCTGATATACCAGAATTCGATCTACAGCAATGGAAGCGAAGGCATTAGTATTTTAAATTACTTCGGCGGTATCTATGCGCAGGAAAATGTTCAGCCACCGGAAATCACCGGATTTCTCCCGGATTCAACGGTTACCGGTACTGCTGCGCCAGGGGCGCTTGTGCAGATATACGCAGACCTTTCCGGACAAGGAAAATTATTCCTGGACACAACTTACGCGCAGGGCGACAGGAGTTGGTCCAAAAAGGTTATGGTTCCAAGCGGCAATTATGATTTGACAGCTTTACAAGACAGCAATCAAAACACGTCGGCCTTTTCAGTGCCGTTCGGGCTTGAGAAGGACTCACTGCTGGTGACAACGGCCATAGACTTTTCTACCTTGGGTTCATTACGATTTGCAATGAATTTTGCAAATTCTCACCCGGGGCCGGACTCGATTCGCTTTATGATTCCCGGCGGATCGGATATTAACATAAGTAATTCTTTACCGATTCTGACAGACCCGGGTACGGTCATTAACGGGGACCTCAACGGAGATGGAACACCCGATATCACCCTTTCGCGCGGCGACTTTAACGGTAATGGTTTTGAGATTGCATCGACAGCGTCTTTTTCGAAAATCGAAGGATTCAGAATCGTTGGATTCTTTACCGCTCCCGGAGCCGGTATTCTGGTGGACGGCGCAAACAACGTGATCATACGACATAACTATATAGGAACCGCGAACGGTTTGAGCGCATACCAAAATCAGTACGGTGTTCGCCTAATCAACGGCGCCCAATTTACCCTTATTGAAAAAAATACAATTTCAGGTAATAGCAATTACGGTATCGAAATCAGTGACATCGGAACAACTAACAATCTCATCGTCGGCAATTATATCGGAACGGACACAGGCGGCACTGCTGCGCTTGGTAATGTTCTGGAAGGTATTCATATCGGCAATGGCGCGAAATACAATCGCATTGGCGACGGTACAACCGCCGGACGGAATATAATCAGCGCGAATACGGAGCAGTGCGTTAACATAGTTGATGCGGGAACCGATTCTAACATTGTCATCGGTAATTATATCGGAACCGATACGACCGGGGTCGTTGCTATTGCCAATCCACAAAGCGGCGTCCAGGTTGGATTCGGAGCCCAGTTCAATTTGATTGGAGACGGGACGATCGGCGGCCGAAATATTATTGCCGGCTTCCCTTATGCCGCCATAGGTGTTAATAGCGGTGACCACAATATTATTCTTGGAAATTACGTTGGACTTGGTGCCGACGGTGCTACGGCCATGCCAAATTCCAACGGTATTTATATTACCGTTGCTAAATACACCAAAGTCGGCAACGGAACCGTCGCAGGGCGCAACGTGGTTTCTGGAAATTCTTTCGACGGCATTGTCATACAACAGTACTCCGATTCGTCAGAGGTTTTTGGAAATTATGTTGGGCTCGATGCGAGCGGCACATTGGCTGTTGCAAATGGCGGAATAGGCGTCCATGTCCGGGATACGACCAGCGGTGTCCGTATCGGCGGCATTACGGCTGGTTTTGGAAATGTGATTTCTGGAAATGGCGCAGAAGGAGTTAACCTGAGCTGGAGCGGTAATTTTGTAGAAGGCAATCTTATCGGTGTCGACGCAACTGGTTTGTCAGCGCTTCCAAATGGTCAAGGTGTTTTGATTAACGGAAGCGATGCTACGAACAATACGATCGGCGGCAGCAACCCGAATGCCCGCAATACGATATCCGGTAATTCGGGAGAGGGAATTCATATATACCAAGCTAACAACAATAATGTTCTTGGTAATTACATCGGTACGGATTCTACCGGGACGGCAGCGATAGCTAATGGCGGACCGGGTTTAAATCTATTCCAGAGCCGTGGAAATCATATTGGCGGAAATCAACTCGGAAATCGCAACGTCATTTCGGGAAATGCGAACTTTGGAATTCTTTTCTCCGGTTCAGATAGCAATTTCGTTTTTGGGAATTATATTGGAACGGACATAACTGGAAGCCTGGATTTGGGGAACACAAATTTCGGATTTCTTGTTGAAAATTCAAACAAGAACATCATTGGTGAAAATTCTACGCTTGGGCGTAACGTCATTTCTGGAAATGACAATGCCGGCATCGGACTTACTACTAATACGCAATACGTATCTTCGAATAAGAACAAGATCGTTGGTAACTATATCGGAACGCAGGCCGACGGAACGTCGCCTCTTGGTAACTCAGCGGTGGGAGTCTATGGCTCCAATTTTGATCCTTCCTTTTCGGAAGTGCAGTTGGATACGTTCATGTTTAATGTGATTGCTTTTAATAATGATGATGGCGTGCAGTTCGATGGAGATGCTAATCTTAAGAAGAATATTTTATTTGGTAATTCCATTCACTCCAATGTGAATTCCGGAATTTCTTACTTCAATGGGTCTCAGGAAGACATTCTGGCTCCCGTTATTACCGGCATTTTGTCTGATTCGACCGTGCAAGGCAAGGCTGCTCCCAACGCTCTCGTGCATATCTATGCAGATTCATCAGACGAAGGACAAGTATTTCTGGACAGTACTATAGCCGATGGCCTTGGAAATTGGTCGAAGAAAGTAATGTTACTCGCGGGTATGAATTTGACCGCGCTTCAGGATAGCGCCGGAAATACTTCGCAATTTTCTGCGCCTCTGGCAGCCATTGCTCCAGATCCTCTTTTGGTAACGAATACCAACGATGCAGGCCCTGGTTCGTTACGCGACGCAATCAATTATTCAAATGCACACGCCGGCCCGGATACGGTTCGCTTTGACAACACGTTGATCGGGCAAACGATCAATCTATTTTCTTCTTTGGTCATCTCTGGAGACTCGCTTATAATTGACGGAGATATCAATGCAGATAATGCGCCGAGCATCACCATCGCAGGTGACAGAGTGATGTCGGGAATTGTTGTTGCAGCGGCGTACAGTACCATCAAATATATGAATCTGCAGAAATTCAATATAGCTATCCTGGCTTCGGGCGTGACAACGCATCATAGCCGTTTTATCGGCAACTATATCGGTACGAATCTTTCCGGAAACGATACGACGGGCACGACAAACAATAACGGTATTTACCTTCAAGCCGGTGCCTATCTCAATATGATCGGCGACTCTTTAGCAGGTGCA
>JAEUSJ010000211.1 GCA_016788215.1 bacterium
TTGCGAATAAATTCAACGAACGGGATAAGATCGTCTTTTGCAATAACCAGATTCTTCTCGAATTCAATTTCCGTTTGCGGGAATTTGCTTTTGACCAGTTCAACAATCGCTTGAAATTCCATAGTCCCTTTTTCATTTTCTTTTGCCACTAATGAACACGAATTAAACGAATAAAATCGCTAGAGCACTATTCTTTCCTGTTCAAGTTGTAATTTTCTGTAAAAGTAAATCCAATCTCCGTGCTCCACGGGCTAAGCTTCGTCTACCGTCGTCGGTTTTTTTCTGAGCACGCCTTCCTTTTCAATTTTTTTCTGCAACTGTAAAATACCGTCGATCAACGTTTCCGGCCGCGGCGGACAGCCGGGCAAATAAACATCCACCGGAATGATCTGATCGACGCCTTTCACGACCGTATAAGAATCATAATAAAAAGGCCCGCCGCCTATGGCGCAGGAACCCATCGCAATCACGTATTTCGGTTCCGGCATCTGATCGTATAGCTGCTTCACACGGGGCGCCATTTTCTCGGTGACGGTTCCGGCAACGATCATCAGATCGGCCTGGCGCGGCGAAGCGCGCATCACTTCCGCGCCGAAACGCGAAAGATCAAACTTCGACATCAGCGTGGCCATCATCTCAATTGCGCAGCATGCGAGTCCGAATCCGAGAGGCCATAATGAATTTTTCGTGCCCCAGGTAAAAAATTTATCTAAAGAAGTAATGATAATTTCTCCGCCCGGAAATTTCTCAATCTTCGGAAACATGTCGTCATTGACTACTCCCATTCAAGAGCTCCCTTCTTCCATGCGTAATAAAGGCCGATGGACAGAATTACGGTAAAAAACGTAAGTTCGACAAACGCAACCGCCGGCCAGTTATTAAAAACTTTCACCAACGGAATAAATAAAATCACTTCCACGTCAAATATCACAAACAACAAACCGAATAAATAATAACGAATATTAAATTGAAAATAAGAATCAGACTGAGCGGGTATTTCTCCGCATTCATAAGGCGTCAGTTTCGCTTTGGAGGGTTTGCTCGGACGAAGCGCCCAGGACATAACCATCGCGACCAGAACCATGGCGGCTCCTCCAACCAGAAACATGAGCACATAAGTGTAATTTTCTAACATGACTTGATTTCTTTCAGTTTAAAAACGAGGGAATATAAAAAAGTAAAATTTTGTATGCAAATAAAATTCCGTTTGTTAAAATTTTACCAAAAAACCAACCTTGACGTCGTAACCGTCCTGGCGAAGTCGGCTCGGCGTCATATCAAAATGAATTCTGGCCTCTCCCAAGCGTTTATTATTTCGGAATACGCGCATAGAATTCACCGCGCTCATGACGTGATTCGTAAATATTCCCCACAGCATGTACTTAGAGAAATTATTGTACGTATCGCTGTCCGCGCGCAGGCGGTCGTACTTGCGGCGGCTGCCGTCATTGTTCCACTGCCAGAAATTTGCATCCGTCTCACTATACAGCGTCGACGTTCCGACCAATCTCCTTTGAAATTCATTGTACGTATATATGTCGGAGAATTTTCCAATATTCACATAATACCTGGACGGTTTCGGAGTCTTCAGATCTACGCCGGCATTCCGCGCCGCAAGTGACCGCGAATCTTCTTTCAGCCAGTCTCTATAACTTCCCAGGTAAAGGTGACTCGACCACAATAACGCCTCTGCGCCAAAATAGTACAAACCCGATCCCCATCCTTTGAACTTCCAGTCATTCTGATATAATTCACCCAGCCCCGGGAGAAGCAGCGAAAAAAAGAAAGCCTTCTTTTTGGATTTCGCGTAGGGCAAAGATTGTTGCGAAACGGCGGTCTCCTGCCCGGACAATTGCGTGGAGGAGTATAATAAACGCACGTCAAATTTCTTTCTTTCGAATTTTTTTTCCGTGTCCGACGCGGATGCCGTCTGAATCAGTATCAAACTTAACATTACGATTACAATAAAAACGCGCATATCTACCCTTTTCTTTCTATTGGTGACTTATCGTAATGACCGCCGGGCAATCTTAAAACAAAGCGCGTACCTTTGTCTTGCTCGGAGACCAACGTGATATCCCCGTTGTTTTCATCAACCAATTTCTTTACGATAGCGAGCCCGAGACCGGACCCTTTCTCTTTCGTCGTAAAAAAGGGATCGAAAATTTTTTCTTTGATTGCTTCTCCGATTCCATGTCCGTTGTCCTCGATTATAAGCTCCACTTCATTTTCAATTGAGGCAGACTCAATCTTAATCCAACCGCCGTCGTTAACTGATTGCATGGAATTTTCGATCAGGTTCATCAAAATTTGGCGAAAGTGCCCCGGGTCAGCAAAAACATTATTCTGAAGAATACGTGTTTTGAACTGAACGTGTTTATCTTCCATACCTTGGCCGAAAATGATTCGGATTTCATCCACCATTTTCTGAATACTGCACATTTCCGGCATCGGGTCTTTGGGGCGTGCAAATTCGAGAAAATCCGTAAGAATTTTTTTCATTACGTCCACTTCACGAATGATCTTTTTGGAGTGATTGTGTGTCGCATCTGATTCAGAAATTTCCTTGTTCAGCAAATGTGCATATATTTCTATTCCGCCCAGCGGGTTTCTTAGTTCATGCGCTACGCCGGCCAGCATCGTTTTTAGGTATTGATCTCGTTTCAGAATATTCTGACGCATTTTTTCCATCGTTTTTCCAAGAAAACCGATCTCGTCTTTACTCTTAATTTCGATCGGGCCGTCCAATTTTCCCGACCCGATTTCTTCTGCCTCCTCCATTAATTGTTGTACCGGATTGCTGATCGTTCTGGCAAAATAAAATCCAATCATAATCGATACCAATACGCCGACGATGCCCACCGTAATCAAATGCCACTCTATGCGCTTGATCAGATACAAAAACGTTGCGCTCCCGTCTACCGCGATCACCCCGCTGATCTCCTTATTTGCAATCAGCGGAACAAAGGCCGTTTTATACAACTTGCCGTCAAATGTTTCAAATAATACGGTGTGCGATGGAAGGCCTTTTACGCTTCGTTCGAACTCGAATTGATTAAATTTCAAAAACGGATATACATAACCTACGGAAACGCCTTCTTCTGTATCGAGCAAACTTGCGCCCTTCGTGTCAATGATGTAAATCCGTTCTACTTCCGTCACATCACGAAGGTCCATCAGTTTCTTTTTGAAGTTGCGGTATGTCCGCCCTTTTTCGTCTCCTTCGGAGAATCGCGCCACAAGGTCGTTATTGATCTGTAAGCCGGCGGCTTGCGCAACGGCGAGTAATTTTTTCCCCAGTTCCTCATCTAAACTGCTTTCGGTGTACCAATAGTGCAATACGCCGCTGACACTGAAAATTGTGAGGCAAAAAATTCCAAAAAGAATGATGAGTTTATTCTGTATTTTAGATGTGATACGTCGTAGCATGAAGTACATTTGAAGTTATAAACCGGACATAATGTATTTGATTGAACGATGATTTGCAAATGAAAACACCTGTCTTTACATGCCTTACCCTCTGGGATGAAACGTTTTATGAACCTCTTTCAGGTACTCGCGGTCAATATGCGTATATATCTGCGTGGTTGAAATATCCGAATGGCCGAGTAATTCCTGCACCACGCGCAGATCCGCGCCCCCTTCGAGTAAATGCGTCGCGAAGGAATGACGAAACGTATGCGGCGTTACGTCTTTCTTGATTTCCGCCATCTCGGTATAACGTTTCAGTATTTTCCAGAAACCCATACGGCTCATCTTCTTTCCTTTGGCATTCAAAAACAAAACGTCATCCGAGGCGCCTTTTCCCAAGTGATGCGGACGAACTTTTTCCTGATAAACTAAAATCCAGTTCATCGCCACTTCGCCTACCGGAACCATGCGCTCCTTCGAACCTTTTCCAAATACCCGTAAAAATCCGGCGTCGCTTCGCATATCATTTTGTTTCAGCGAAAGAAGTTCCGATATGCGCAGGCCGCAGGCGTAAAGAAGTTCGATCATCGCGCGGTCCCGAATACCGAGGTAATTCAGCGTATCCGGCTGTTCCAATATTTTTTCCACCTCGGCAATTTCTAAAACGGACGGCAGTGATTTTGGTAACTTGGGAAGGTCGATATTATCCGCCGGGTCCGTGGCCAGCATATCCTCCTTCAACAGATACTTGTGAAATGTTCGAATGGCCGACAAATTGCGCGAAATGCTCTTCGCCGATAGTCCGATGCTGTTGAGCAATTGAATAAAGGCGGAAATGTCCTTGGATGTGATTTGGTTAACATCTGAATATTTCTTATCTGATGTAACGAATGAAAGATAACGTTTGAGGTCGTTACGGTAGGAATCTATCGTATTTCCGGCAAGATTTTCTTCGATAGAAAGATAGTCGAGAAATTGTTCAAGCAAATGCTTCACGCTTGTCTCTTTTGTGCCGCAAAGTCTCTAAGACTCGAAGAATCAATGCGTTTGTAAGGATATTTAATTAGCAGGCACAGCAATGTTCCCCTCTGTTTCCGCAAATTTCGCGGAAGTGTTTTTTAAAAAATCTGCGTGATCTGCGTAATCTGCGGGAAAATCTTACTCCCGTTAACTTTACATCGCGGCGGCTTTGTCGTCAATGTAGGTGGATTCAAATCCATACGTCTGCAATTCTGCGATCGCTTCATTTAATAAGACCACGCGGTCGCGGTACGGAAGAAAGGCGCTCTTAAAGCCGTTGATGATGATGTTGCATACGTCGTC
>JAEUSJ010000212.1:0-2744 GCA_016788215.1 bacterium
AGTGCGGGCATGGTTCTTGGAACCCCTTCCAGAACTGATTTTCGATCCGTCTCGGTCAACTTGATCTGTTCCCAGTTTTTCAACACTTGTTCTGCGTCGTTTGCAATAACTTCGCCGAACACGTGCGGATGACGGCGAATTAACTTATCATTCAAACTGCGGATCACGTCCGTAATGTCGAAAATATTATTTTCTGAAGTGATGCGGGAATGAAACAATATCTGCAGCATCAGATCGCCCATTTCTTTGCGCAATTCCTCGTAATGTTTTTCGTCCAGCGTCTCAAGAACTTCATACACTTCTTCCAGCAAGTATTGACGAAGAGAATCGTGCGTCTGTTCCCGATCCCACGGACATTTAGCGCGAAGTTCCCGCATGATATTATACAAGCGGCCAAATTGCTCACGCACCAATTCGCTCTGCGCGTCATCGGCGATGGGCACCTTCTCTGTTTCATACCCTTTTTCGTCAGACGTCATGATAAAATTTGCTTTCTTTTATTTTCTACGAACCGCAAAAAACAAATTCAATTTCGATAATTTTTCCCGCAGATTGCGCTGATTGACGCAGATACTATCTCTGTGAAATCTGAAAGAGATAAATTCGTCCGTGTCACTATTTTTGATCTTTCGTGTGCTTCATAGGCCAGAATTTCATCATGTGACAATTTCCTGTGCGAATTATTTCTTCTGCTGAATGCGTTTCAACAATTCTTCCCGATAGGCTTGTTCGTATTGTTTGACGAGTTCTTTAAATGCGGGTTTGTTCCGCACGGAGTTGAACATTTTATTTTTTTCCAGATCGACAAAATCTGAAAAATTATTATGAAATGCTTTAAACATCCACATAAGAACGGATTTCTCATCGTTCTTTAAAGCATAGATTGCCGCTATCCGATAGGGTGTCGTGGCTGACAATGAATCGAGGCGCCATTGCAATTCAAATTGCGCTAAGGCCAAATCTTCATTCTGTTGCCCGAGCAAAATTTCTCCGTAGTCCCCGTAAAGACTCGCATCCGGGCGCTGCGCCTGATTCATCAGCCGAATTCCTTCTGCGATCTCTTTTTCCGCGTCTTCCCATCTTTCGAGATTGAAATAAATATGCGATAAAGTTTGGCGTACGTAATAATTGGCTGAATCAAGTGCGGCCGCTTTTTGCGCGTTCACGATTGCTTTGTCAAATTTATTCATGGCTTCAAATGTTTTTGCCATTTCCAGATAAGCTTCCAGGTAATTCGGATAGGTCTTCACCGCTTTTTCAAATGCAACGATAGCTTCGTCGTTCTGTTTAGCGCCTTTAAGCGCCAACCCGTAAAAATAATACGATTCTGCATTCGGATACATGCGCGTGCTTTTCAATATTTCCAGTTGAGCGTCTTCGAACTTTTTCTGCTTGATCAGGATCTTCCCGATCATTAAGTGACATCGCGCGAAGTTATATCCGTCCTTCGCATCATCCGCATAGATTTGATAATAGTCCAATGCCGGCTGAAGTTTATCCAGCCGAAAATACGATTCCGCCAGATAAAATCGCAGTCTTGCAGCATCCGGCCGTAGTTTTAATGCAGCCTGAAATTGATTGGCTGCCTCAGCAAAATCATTGGTATAATACAAAGACGCGTAACCAATGGCCGCGCGATACAGAAATGCAATCTGAGCATCGGCACCCCCGTCCAGCAGAACGTCACTCAGGGAGTCAATGAGGGACTGAACCGGTTGAATGTCTTTTTTATTTTTAGAAATGAACTGGAATATTTGAATCGGATTTTCTTTGGGACTTTCTAATTCCGGCTTTGCAATCACCGCCTGCATAAAATGCGCGACGGCCTGTTTCAGGTCATTCTGTAAATAATTCATGTTGGCGTACGACATCAGCGCAAAAGCATCGGACGGATCTGCCTCAACTATCTGACTGTACAATTCCTTGGCGTCTTCAAATCGTCCGTTTATTTCAAACATTCGCGCTAAATTTTTTCGCGCGGGAATCTCATAACTATTAATTTTGACCGCCCTTTGGAAATACTCCCTGGCTGTGGCCGAATCCTTGAGGGCTATCGCCGAAAGGCCGAGTAGATTCAAAGCCGGGCTATCGAGCGCCTTTAACTTCAGCGCCTGCGCGGCATACTGTTTCGCGAGTTCATAGTTTTTGTCATCGTATGCGCAATACCCCAGACGCACCAATACGGGAGTGTTGAGTGGATTTATTGTAAGCTCTTTCTCAAAATAACTTCTTGCCTTTTTGGCGTCATTCAATTTATTATAATACACGTCCCCGAGGGCTGTGTAAATCCCCTTGGCCGCTGCATCCTCCCGGAGAAAACTCGTATATATCGAAAAAGCTCTTTCGTATTCTTTTTTTGCGATATGAACCGCCGCCTGCGCCGCATAGGCATGGAAAAAACCCGCGTCTGCTTCGGCTGCTTTTTGATACCACTCACTTACACGGCTGAGCCTCTCGTCTGTTGGAGCGGCGGTTTGCAGAACTTTCCCGGTCAAATAATATTGATACGCTTTGATGTTTTTTGTGATTTGAATTTGCTGTAATGCCTTTTTATTATTTTCTTTGTCCGCCGGGTTTATTGATTTCAAAAAATCAGTAATTATTTTTTCATGAACGGAAAATAACTGATCGGATATCTGGGCATTATAAACCGATTTCTTCAAAAGATATTTTTTTGGCGCAATCGCCGCGGCATCAACCGTATATTCTATCCTATTTTTTTCCGACCGGCTGATAATCCTTAC
>JAEUSJ010000212.1:3979-4703 GCA_016788215.1 bacterium
ATCACCGAGCGGATTATTTTTCAGAATCTCGCTTTCAAAATTTTCAACAATGACTTGTGACGGCATGTGATGTGATTTTAATTACTAAGTTGCTATAGTTTTTCCACTGAACTACGTGAATAAAAATTTCCGCGTGAATCTGCGAAATTTGCGGGAGTAATAGCTTTGTTTATTTACCCTAGAGTCGTTACAACGCATTATTCAATTGTTTGTGCACTTTTTTGCGCTTTCAATCCGATTGCGCTTCGCGTTCCAACCAGTCCGCCCAATTTCGGTAAATCGTATTGGTAATCGGGCGATGCTTCCCATTGACGAATTTCTTCGCCGTAACGTGCGAGGCGCTCCACGATGGGCGCGCGCTCATGATAGGTCATCAGTTCCGCGCGTAATTTTGAAATGTTTGGAAGTCCTTTTAGATAACCGCCGTAATATTTCCTAAATTCCAAGACGCCATACTTTTCGCCCTTATATTTTATAGACAGCTCAAGGTGTTCACCGCAAATATGTAACCGCTCCTCCGGTGTTGGCGGTGATAAAATATTTCCCGTTTCAAGAAAATGACGTGTTTCTCTGAATATCCAGGGATTGGCAATCGCCGCGCGCCCGATCATAACGCCGTCACAACCGGTGTCAAACATTCTTTTTGTGTCCTCAGGTGTACGCACATCCCCGTTTCCAATCAAAGGAATGGATATGACGTTCTTAATTTTTTCCAACCAGGACC
>JAEUSJ010000213.1 GCA_016788215.1 bacterium
CATCGCGGACGAATGGAAATTGAAGTTCGCACCAAAGGCGTATCGTGCCACGGATCCGCGCCGGAGCGTGGCGTGAATGCCGTTTATAAAATGGCGCCGATCGTACTGGATATCGAAAAGCTGAATGAGCGTCTCGGGGGAGAACCGTTTCTCGGAAAAGGTACGGTGACGATCGCGGAGTTCCGTTCAACCTCACCGTCCCTTTGCGCGGTTGCAGATTCTGCAGCCATTCATTTGGATCGCAGGCTTGCAGCAACGGACACGCTGGAGTCTGCCGTGAAGGAAATTCAGAACCTGCCGAGCGTGAAAGCGGCAGAGGCAGAAGTTGTCGTACTCGATTACGCAGTTCCAAGCTGGAAAGGGCTGACTTATCCTACGAAAAAATATTATCCGACGTGGCTTCTACCGGAAAATCATCCGGCGCTCCACACGGGCGTCAAAACGTTTGAAGGACTATTTGGTGAAAAACCGCAGGTCAGCCGCTGGGTATTCAGTACGAACGGCGTTGCCGTGATGGGCATGCACGGTATTCCGTGTATCGGATTCGGGCCGGGAAATGAAATTTACGCGCACATGGCGACGGAACATATTCCGGTGGAACATCTTGTGAAAGCGTCGGCGTGGTATGCGGCATTTCCGAAGATGTATCTGAAAGAAGTCAAAGGATAATGAATAACACTAAACAAAAAACAAAAAATCTCTAACAAAAGATTACTTCGGACAATTTGTTTACAACATTTATCACTTTCGGTTCTCTGCATCACATTTTCACTTTACCATTATTAATTTCTTGTTATATGTTTTTCATTTTTTCTATGCTCGCGGTGAGCCATTGCATTCATTATAATTCTTTTTCGATTGTATGACAACACCCATTTTAATAGCTATCGGCGGCAATTCACTCATCCGTCACGGCCAGCGCGGATCGATCGGCGAGCAAATAGAAAATGCCAGGACGACCTGCCGCTATCTTGCGGCGCTCATTAAACAAGGACACTCGTTGATCATCACGCATGGAAACGGGCCGCAGGTCGGCGCGCAGCTGATCCGTTCGGAGCTGGCTTCATCGCAAGTTTATCCTCTGCCGCTTGATTGCTGTGATGCGTCAACCCAAGGGGAGATCGGGTATATTTTGCAAAACGCATTACGAACCGAATTGAATACACTTAAAATGGCGCATTCCGTCGTTACGATTCTTACTCAAGTTGTTGTATCAAAAGACGATCCTGCATTTCAGCATCCGACAAAACCCATCGGTCCGTTTCTTTCCCAAAAGACCGCTGAAATGCGGAAACAGGAACTTGGCTGGCACATTGTTGATGATGCCGCCAGAGGATATCGCCGAGTGGTTCCTTCGCCGAAACCGATTGAAATTGTCGAACTCGACGCCATCAAGCATTGTATGAATGAAGGAATGATCGTTATTGCGGTTGGCGGTGGCGGCATCCCGGTTGTTCATGAACAAGAAAGCTATTCAGGGATTGAAGCGGTCATCGATAAAGACAGGGCATCCGCACTGCTTGCAGGAAAACTAGGCTTGAAAAAATTTATTATTTCAACCGATACCGACCGCGTATATTTGAATTTCAAACAGCCTGATCAGGTTGCCTTGGACAGAATTATGCTTGCAGAAGCAAAACAATATTTGGAAAGCGGACAATTTCCTCCGGGAAGTATGGGCCCAAAAATGGAAGCAGCTGCGGACTTTCTTTCCCATGGCGGCGAGGAAGTGATTATTACAAAACCCGAATTTCTGGTTGACGCCGTGAATGGAAAAGCAGGCACGCATATTTATCGTAATTGACAATAAGAAGAGGTCGGCAATGAAATTGAGACACATTATAGAATCACAACAATTCACCCTGCCGATGCTGGTGGAATTATTCGCGCGCGCGCGCGACATGGAAAAAATTCTTCAGCGCGGAGGCACTCGCGATTATGAAAACAAAGTCATGGCGTCGCTGTTCTATGAATCGGGTTTGCTCACACGATTATCTTTTGAGTCGGCCATGGCGCGTCTTGGCGGCAAAGTGATTTCTACGGAACGCGCGTCGCAGTTTTTTTCGTCAACGCCATCGGATTCACTAGAAGATACCATCCGGGTTGTTGACGACTTTTGCGATGTGATCGTTTTACGGCATAATCATATTGGCGGGGCGAAGCGGGCGGCGGAAGTTTCGACTTGTCCGGTTATCAATGCCGGTGACGGAAAGGGAGGGCAACACCCGACGCAAGGCCTATTGGATCTTTACACGATTCATAAGGAAACGAATAAACTGGACGGATTGAAAGTTGCCATGGTGGGAAACATTGCCGATGGCCGAACGGCGCGTTCTCTGTCCTATCTGCTCGGAAAATATGAAAGGGTGAAACTCTATTTTATTGCGCCGAAGCCGCTGCAGATGAAAGAAGATATACTTTCCCATCTTGAAGAAAATCACGTCTGGTATACCGTTGGCGAAGATCTGCGCGCCGTTCTTCCCGAAGTGGATGTAGTTTATGTGAATCGGATCGAACGTGACCGGTTTCCGGGCACCGATGAAGAATATTCAAAGATCGTTCAGCGGTATTTTATTGACGCGGGGTCTCTTAAATTGATGCAGCCCCAAGCTATTATCATGCATCCCTTGCCACGTGAAAATGAAATTTCTCCTGAAGTCGACAACGACCCGCGAGCCGCTTACTTTCGTCAGACGCAGAATGGAATTATCATTCGCATGGCATTGCTTGCTTGGGTGATGGAATAAGTTGAATGTCAACGCGGATCATGTAAGGTATAATTTATGAGTCGTATAGCGGCACAATTAGCCATAGCAGATACCAATCTTCACCGTTCTCTTTCATCGGAAACGGAACAGCAGGTTTTGTCCTCTTTGAAAGCAGCCAATGATCGTTTTGCTCAATTGTATCCCGGTGACTCCTCCGGGCGTCAGCCGGTTCACACGTTTTACGGCGGTGCGCATTTATTCAATTCGGATACGATACCTAAACTCGGCAAACTGGCATTGAATGCAATACATACCAATGCCGCCAACTTCGCCGAATTCGCACAGGCCGTCGGCCTGCCGGGCAGTAAGAAGCTGCCGGCTTCAAGAAAGCAGGCGGAGGTACTAAGAAAAAAATTAGAGAAAGAAGAATCGTTACTTGAAAGCAAAAATAAGCATGCGTGGATCGCCAATACCGTTTACCATCGAGTCATCGAGAAATTGACTCATGAGCCCATAGAAGACTACCGCGTTGACTTTGAAGATGGATTTGGATATCGAATCGACGTAGAAGAAGATCATGAGGCTATGCGCACAGCCCATGAGACGGTAAGCGCGATGGAACAAAATCTTTTACCTCCTTTTTTTGGAATTCGAATCAAATCATTTTCAGAAGAATCAAAAAAACGGGCGATTCGCACGCTCGATATTTTTCTGACCACTCTTTTCGAAAAAAGCGGCGGCCGCTTACCTGAAAATTTTGTTGTGACGCTCCCCAAGGTTGTATCGTCTGAACAAATAAAAGTTCTAGTTCGGTTGTTGAGAGCATTTGAACAACTGCATCGCCTGCCTGACGGGAAATTGAAATTGGAATTCATGATCGAATCGCCTCAGGTCATTATCGGATCAAACGGCGAATCGCCATTAACCGATATAGTCACCGCAGGTGAAGGCCGATGTGTTTCGGCGCATTTCGGGCCGTACGATTATACGACCGGATTAAATATTTCATCCCGTTTTCAAACGCTTGATCATCCGGCATGCGATTTTGCGCGCCATGCCATGCAAATTGCATTGGCCGGAACCGGTGTGCGGCTTTCAGACGGAGCAAACCATCAGATTCCCGTAGGGCCGCATCGCGCAACCGGCAAAGTTTTATCAGTTAGACAAATGAAAGAAAACAGAGAAGCCGTGCATGGCGTCTGGAAAAATTATTTTGCTCAGGTTCAACGGTCTTTAACACAAGGATTTTATCAAAGCTGGGATCTTCATCCAGCACATCTGCCCGTTCGATACGCGGCAGTGTATAATTTCTTTATGGAAGGGTTGGAAGCCGCATCGTTGCGGCTGAAATCGTCCATCGAAAAGGGCAATCAGGCTTCTTTAAGCGGACAGATGTTCGATGATGCGGCGAGCGGGCAAGGTCTAATGAAGTTCTTCCAGCGCGGAATTCAATGCGGCGCATTAACTGAGAAAGAAATTTATCTCACGGGGCTCAATGCAGAAGATCTTCTAACGGGTTCATTCACAGCCATGATCACGAGAAAAAAAAATAAACCATAGATATATGACCGCATTTCATGAAAAAGACATTGAAAGGATTTTGTCGGCGCTGAAGTTTTCCGCCGAGAAACATCGTAATCAGCGGCGAAAAGACGCCGAGGCTTCGCCTTACATCAATCACCCCATTCAGGTAGCAGAACTTCTTTGGAACGTGGGCGAAGTTCGTGATATCGTTGTCATCTTGGGCGCGTTGTTGCATGACACGATCGAAGATACCGAGACATCGCCGGATGAGATTAAAAACCTTTTTGGCAATGATGTTCTTGACCTGGTGCTCGAGGTGACGGATGATAAACGGTTGTCTAAGAAGGAAAGAAAAA
This sequence comes from bacterium, assembly GCA_016788215.1. Lineage (GTDB taxonomy): Bacteria > CLD3 > CLD3 > SB21 > SB21 > SB21. The sequence goes on from JAEUSJ010000213.1 coordinate 4,589, forward strand.
GACTACAGATTGAGCGCGCGCCGCTAAAGAGTATACGGGCTAAGCAACTCAAAATATGCGACAAAATATGCAATGTGCGCGACGTG
>JAEUSJ010000214.1 GCA_016788215.1 bacterium
AATGATCAGGATCTGGATTTACTCATACTAGGTAACGGCATGGTAACGGTTTATCGAAACGACAACAATGACCAGTTTACCGAGCTCTATGGAGAAGGTCCGATTTTCCAAGGCGTGAATCGCGGGCAGGCCATTTGGGCTGATTATAACAACGACGGATTGCTGGATGTAGTTTACAGCGGCGCGTCGGGCGAGGGCCGTTTTGCGGCCATTTACCGAAACGAAGGTGGTGATTGGTTCAGCAATATCTTCGCAGATATGACGGGAGTGGCCCGCTCAACGTTGTCGGTTGGTGATTATGACAACGACGGCGATCTGGATATCTTTCTCGCAGGTGATCCAGACGTAGATTACACGAATGCAACGTCATTGATCTACCGAAATGATGGCGACGACACCTTCACAGAATTGAATGCAGGTATTGTTGCTATCCAAGGAGTAAAGCTAGACGGAAATTGGCCTCATCTACCTTCTTCTGCGTTCGTGGATTTTGATCGTGATGGTGACTTAGATATTATGGTGGAAGGCATGGATGCAAATCTTAACCCGACTACACGACTGTACGAAAATCAGGGCACTGTATTCAACACACCGCCATCAGATCCGACGGCGCTGGTTTCAACCCCTGACGCGAACAGTGTTGACCTGTCATGGGACCAATCCACAGACGCCGAAACACCGACAGATGGCCTGACATATAACCTTCGTGTTGGTTCCGAGCCAGCTGGAATTAATATTGTATCGCCGATGGCGAAAGTTGTCGGAAGCGGCAACGCGGGTGGATTCAGGCTTGTGCAGGAAATGGGTAATACAGGTCATAATACCAGTTGGAAGCTCAACGGATTGTCGGACGGCATGTATTACTGGAGCGTGGAAGCAATTGATCAGGTTTATAGAAATTCAAAATTTCAGGTGGAACAAAGTTTCCTCATCGACGGCCCTCCCACTGCGCCGGCCAATATTTTGGCTAGTGCAGGGGTAAACTCAGTAACCCTGAAATGGAATCGATCTCAAAACTCAAGCGTGATGCGGTATGTTATCTACGGCGGAGTAGAACCCGGAATGACCGATAGCCTTGCCGCTGCGACGGGTGGAACATTGGACACATCAAAAACTGTGGCAGGACTTACCAACGGCCAGGATTACTACTTTACCATTCGCGCCATCGATCCTAACGGATACATGAGCGATTTTTCGGAAGAAGTTTCTGCAAAGCCAAGCGCGACTCCGGGAAGAATATTTGTGACAACGACTTCCTATTCTGGCCCTGGATCGATAACGGAAGCAATCAACGAAGCTAATCAATTGTCCCAGGCGGATACGATCACATTTCAAATTTCGCCAGGTTCTACGATCACGGCTTATTCAGCACTGCCGGTCATCACGGGTGATTTCACCGTGATTGACGGCGATTTAAATTCAGATGGGGCTCCTGACATTCAGATAAAGGAGAACAATGGATATAGTGATGTACTTACCATTACTTCATCCAACAACGTTATTAAGGGTTTGGTCATCGGCAGTGATATGAGTACCGCCGGCGGAGGTAATGCGCTTGTCATCTCAGGATCCAATGCTCACGACAACGTGATAGTTGGAAATTATATCGGTACGGATCTAACCGGCATGGCCTCAGGTACGGATGGTTACGGTATTAGAATAGAAGACGGCGCACATCATAATTGGATTGGAGATGGCACCGCATCCGGTCGAAATATAATTAGCGGCAATCGTTCCGACGGTATTTACATTGACGGGAGTGGCGCATCGTGTGATAACAATAAGATTCTTGGAAACTATATCGGGATCGCCATCGACGGGATGTCGGAATTGGCAAATTGGGGGGCTGGCGTTCATTTTTATTACAAAGCTAATTATAATCAGATCGGAAATGCGTCGGTCGGAGGAAGAAATATTATCTCCGGTAATTGGGCAGACGGGATCTATCTGCAGGATGAGTACGGAGGACATTTGGATGGAAACACGATATTAGGCAATTACATTGGTACGGACAGCTCTGGACTTACGGCGGTTAGAAATGATTGGAACGGAATTGATTTGGAAGGATATGGTAGCGGTGGAGGGGAGGTAATAGCAAGTTCCGTGGTGAATACACAAATAGGAAACGGAACCACCGAAGGCATGAATGTGATCAGCGGTAACGGCAGCGAAGGCGGTTATGGAATTTATATTAGAAACAACCAAGCCTATGGAAACAGTATCAACAAAAATTATATCGGAGTAGGAGCCGATGGGATAACTCCGTTAGGAAATAGTTCGAGCGGAGTAGGTGGAGAGAATACACACCTCAATATCATTTCGAATAATATTATTGCGCAAAATAATTATTACGGTATCTATTTGTATTATTCTTCTGAAATGTCAATCTATAACAATGTCATTTCGGCAAATCAATATGGCGGTATTCAGTTTTACTATTCAAGAGATAACAACGTGCTGGGCAACCGGATCGGAACGGATGCCGCAGGCACCGGCGCAATGGCGAATGACGGATACGGAATTAGTATAGAATATGAATCGAACGATAATCAGATAGGAGACGGTACTCCGGCTGGAAGAAATATTATTTCAGGCAACAATAGCGGCGGTATCAGAATTTGGAATGACTACAATCCGGTCAGTGGAAATAAAATATTCGGTAATTACATCGGAACGGATATCAGTGGAAATACGGCTATTCCAAATTCAGGCAGAGGAGTGATGTTGGAGGATTATGCGACATCCAACGAAATAGGAGGATTGGAGCCCGGGCAAGGAAATGTTATTTCAGGAAATTTTGATCATGCGATTTATATCGGTTCATCTTATCCAACCGGCGGCGGCACGGATTGGAATAAGGTCAAAGGAAATATCATAGGACTTGGCGCTGACGGCTCTACGATTTTATCAAATGACGGCGACGGTGTTTATGCCGATGGTCAAGTTCGGAATCTAGAGATTTTCAAGAATGTAATTTCAGGTAATGCCGGGAACGGGATTTATATTTATGATAATGGACTGGAGGCCGGCGGCAGCTTAATTGTCGGAAACTATATTGGAACCGATGCCACAGGTGTTTTGGCTAAAGGTAATGATGGAACAGGTATAACCGTATCCGGCGCCGGCGGGTTTTCAGCTAACTATATTTTGATTGGGGACGGGACTGACGCAGGAAAAAATATCGTATCAGGAAATAATGGGTGCGGTATAAATATCAACGGCAATTCGGCCTATCAAAATAAAATACAAAAAAATTATGTTGGAGTTAATATTAACGGAGCTGCTTTACCGAATGCATTGGACGGCATTCGGCTTGACAGTTATACGTATTCGGATTCAATAATTGGAAACGTCATTTCAGGAAACGGTTTGAATGGCATCGCAATCGATGGCACTTGGGACCATGTGATCCTTGGAAATCGTATCGGAACTGATCCATCCGGCATGAGTGCGGTTGGAAACGGGCAAGCTGGAATTTATTTCCACGATTCTTGGGATACCTATGGTATGAAGATAGGAGACGGTACGACGCAAGGCCGAAATATTATTTCCGGTAATGGAACGCACGGCATCATGATGTTTGAAGAATATGACTATGGTATTTATAACAATGCCATCCTCGGCAATTATATTGGCGCCGCGGCGGACGGTATTTCATCCCTGGGAAATGCAGGATCGGGTGTCTTCTTCCAATCCGTTGGCATGGTCGCAAGCACAACGGAAAATGAGCTGAATGCAAACATCATTTCGCATAATTCAGGAGACGGCGTGACACTTGACGGCAACGGTGTGCATAGTAATTTCATGTTTGCCAATTCAATATACGACAATACAGGTGCCGGCATTACCATATCCAACGGAGCGCAATATGACATGTCCCCGACGATCATTGACAGCCTTGCGTCTGACTATATTCTATACGGTCACGGAGCAGACGCTTATAATAGTATTCAAATCTATTATAACGGTTCCGATGAGGAAGGGCAAATTTTCTTCGGTACGACAAACGCTGATGAAGCCGGAAATTGGAACATCGAACTGACTCAAGTGATCGGCAACCTCAATATTACCGCTCTTCAAAGTGTAGAGACCGACGGGCGAAATACTTCGGCATTTTCCGCTCCATTTACGACGCAGCCTGGGGCCTTCATTCCAGATTCATCCTATTTGAATTTTGGTAATATTATCGTTGGTGATAGCCTCACGCTCATGATGGAAGCGACGGTTTACGGCAATGGTATCATTACTACGGATGGAGCGCTTGACTTCGAATCGATGTTTCATGTCGTTAGTGGAACGGAATTCCCGGACACGTCATTTGAAGGAGAAAAGATCACGGGTTATTTCCAATTCAGACCGACAACATTCGGTGTTTTCAGCGATACGATCAGATTAACAAATAATTCTTCAGTCAACCCGCTCAAGATCTACTTGCAAGGTAATGGGGCCCCGGGAACTCTGGTTGCTTCAGCTTCCACAGTTGATTTTGGAGATATTTTTGTTGGTGACAGTTCAACGCAAACAATAAAGATGTTCACCAATAACGGACCGGTAGTTTTGGACAGCGCAAAATTTATTTTTGGGACACAATTAACGGCAACTGGTCTCACGCTGCCGGATACACTGTTTGTTGGAGATACAGTAAACGTAGCATTCAAGTTTA
>JAEUSJ010000215.1 GCA_016788215.1 bacterium
AAGGGTTCTCGTCCATTTGTGAGCCAACCCGATAAGCACATTAAAAAATTTGAAAATCTTCGGTCGAAAAATAAAGTTTTCCGAAATAAAAGGCAAGGTATGAAGGAACTGAATGATCAATCAAAATCCTAAAGTGTTTCAAAGAAAAAATTTTATTATATTGCAATGAAATAAAAAAAGTAATGGTATGCATTTAGACGAAAAAGTAGGCCAACTCATCATTCCGCGTTTGGATTTTAATGATCCACATTTTGATCTGTCGAAGGCTGAAGATATAATCAGAGAGTTTCACATCGGAAGCTTTATTGTTTTTGGGGGAGATGTTGAAGAGGTTGTCCATTCGTTCAATCATCTCCAGAGCATTAGTAAGCATCCAATTCTTTTTTCCGCTGATCTGGAACGAGGCTTGGGACAGCAGGTCAAAGGCGCGACCAGTTTTCCTTACTTCATGGGTCTTGCCGAAGCGGCTAAAAAGAATTCGGTTCAACTCATTCATAATGTTGCCAAAATCACCGCAATCGAATCACGCGCCGTCGGCATTCACCAAAACTTCAGCCCGGTTCTGGATATCAATAATAACCGCGACAACCCCATCATCAATATTCGTTCCTTCGGTGAAGATGCGGAAACGGTCACATCCTGCGGATTGGCGTACATTAAAGGATTGCAGGAAAACGGTATGCTGGCAACGGCTAAACATTTTCCGGGCCACGGGGATACGCAGGTGGACTCTCACCGGGAATTACCTAGACTGCCCCATTCGTTATCCAGACTGGAGCAATTAGAATTTCGTCCGTTTCGGCGTGCCATGGAAACGGGAGTTGACGCCCTGATGATCGGGCACATAGCAGTTCCTTCGCTGGATGCTTCGGGCTTGCCTGCAGCGATGTCGACCAATATAATGACCGACCTGATTCGCAATCAGTGGAAATACGAAGGGCTTATTATCACGGACGCAATGATGATGGGCGCGATAATAGATCAGTTTTCTGAAGAAGAAGGGGTTACCAAAGTTTTTGACGCGGGCGCGGATCAAATGCTGATTCCCGTTAGCGTTGAAAAAGCATTCGCGGCCATTGAGCGGAGGGTGAAAAATAATTCAGAAGCAACGGCACGTTTGGATAAATCGGTTGAAAGAGTATTTTTCGCCAAAAAGAAATTGGGACTCTTTGATAATCGATTTACCGATAATGCCAACGCGCTGAAGATCGTTGGAAATCATGAACATGAGCAGTTTGCCCATCATATTGCGCAACAATGTTTTGCAACAAAAAAAGGAAAATGGCCCGATAAGCTTAATACGGAAGATACTGTTGTCTGGTTAATACAAACCGATCGAAACAGTTTCAATTATTTAAAAGAGAAAACAAACGAGATAAAAATAGTAGCATCAGTATGGTCGGACGAAATGGCGGCGATTCCGGATTTATCAGAATTCAAAAGAGTCGTTGTGATTACTGACGTGAAACCGATGGCGTGGCTGAAAAAATATCAGTTGCCTGATGCAGTTAAAAACGTGTTAGAATCCTTGTTTCAAAATAAAGAGCATCTTCTCATTTCCTGTGGTAACCCATACATAGGAGACGGCCTAAAAAACTTGAAAAATTTTGTCTGTACTTTTAGTTCGGAGCAATTGACCCAGGAAGAGATCATGAGGCGAATAGTTGGGTAATAAAATTCAGCATTTATCTGCGTAGAAAAATTACTCATGGCATAGATTATTTTTTTGCTCCAACCCGGTTTAGGTAATATTGTTTGACTATCTGTTCTGCTTTTTTCCCGCGTATATGAAACGATTTATCCGAGCGTCGCCTGGAAGAATTCCCGCTTTCCCATTTCCACCAATAAAATCCGTTGAACCACGGTTGTTGTGAAAATTCATCAAACAATATCGTGTAACCCAGCGCCTGAGATTCTTCCGATTTGTTTTGCGAAAAATCTTCCTGATGCGGGTTCATAAGCCCGTATTCGATACTTGGGAATCCCGCTTCGGTAAAAACGATCGGCCGGTTCCATTTTTTTGAAAATTCAGAAAGAGTAGACGATAATGCTTTTGCATAGGAGCGCATGTCTGAAGTTGACTCGCTTTTAGATTTGGATAATGGGAAATAACTCTGGATACCAATAAAATCAAGATCGTCCCAAAAAACGATGCCTTCGTATTCATCCATCCAGTTTGCGCCGTACGTCAGCGGTCCGCTGAAAGCAATACGTGCGCATCGTATAATTCTGCGCCACATGTCAGTGTGCTGAAACATATGCGGTAATTCTACCGCAACACACAAACTTTGCATACCGGCGAGTTCCGCGATCAACCCGTGATAAGTAATAAATTGACAGTACGCATTTTCCCATTTTTTTAATTCTCTTTCATCCGCGATTCGAATCTCGCCGCACCATTTGCCGTTGCCCAGCCAGATATGGGGTTTCATCATGACGTGCATTTCCAGCTCCTGCGCGTCGTCATTTACCTTGAAAAGCGAAGCCAACGTCTCGTCCCACGTATTATCCAGAACGAAATAGACCGTGCTTTCGTTTTCGTTTTTGGCGTATCCGAACGGCGTAATGGAAATGGCATCGGTGCCGATTTCACGCAACGCTTTCAGCGATTCTTTGGATTGTCTGGACATGTAGCCGGTTGTAACGCCATTGGAATGCGCATAGGAGAAGCCTTTGAAATACGGGATAGAATCTATTTTCCGGTCAAGAATCTTGTCCGCTTTTACATCGGGATTAAAATTTTGGATATAGGCTTCGGGGGATTTGAAAACAAGTTCAATGCTTTTGTGATTTTCCAGCCAGAATAAAACCGCAAGATAGGTATACAAAAACGTATTTTCGTTTTCAGCGGGTTTTGAAAGAAGGTTGTTTTTATCTATTAAGCTCAGTAAAGACCGCTTTGAATTCCACCATGAAAAAAGTTTTCCAAAATACGTATTCGCATAAAAAACCCCAAGTCCTTCGGTCAAACGGGGCATGGCGTTTCCGTAGATTTGTGAAGCAAAGTAAACGGAGATAATTTCTGTAAACCGCAGACGGGTCAATGAGCAGTCTACTATATGAATTTGATTTTTCGCAAGATCATACGAATACTCCATAACGTTGCTGTAGATCTGCGATTTCGTTTCGTAATCAGGATAAACAAAAATAGCGGGGCGAAACTTCTTCAAAAAGCGCGATGGATAATGCGACAAGGCCTCATTCATTTTGGTAGAATCATACGTTATCTTGCCTCCGCTGAAACTGAAAAAAGGTTCTTCCATTGCAGCCCGTCGTTCATATTGGCGGCGGGTTTCAAAGACATTGAGATCGTCCACCCAGCCTGAGTTGGTTTTGTAGGATTTGAGAACTATTTGTCTTCCGGAGTGAATCAAGATCGCTTCGGGTCGATCGGCGTAGTTTTCAAATAGTTCAAACAAAGCCTCAAGCAAAAACCACATCCGAACGGAACTATAGGTTACGATCTGAATATGTCCATTGGCTTTGACGGCAATTAGAGTAGACTGTAATGGCAGGCGTTCGTCTTTATACTTTATCGTATCATGGATGAGCTGGAAATAAGTATTATGATACTCCACGCTGTCATTGATACGTAAGACATGTTCAGCCGAATCTGAAAACGTAAAAGGCAGATCCTGCCTTGCATTCCACCGTTCATAGAATTTTTTCAGATCATTCTTAATTCGAATGAGCGAATCCGGAACTACGATCTTATAAGCAACGGGGAGGGCTGTGCGGTCATGATTATCAACCTTTTTACAGGATCCATTAAGAATAAAGATTATCAGTATAATTACGTGACGCAAAAACACTCCTTATCAGCATAAATCCGGTGTTTATTCTGAAATTTATTACGGAACCTAATGACGAGGATGTGAATAACGATTTATCGCCTTAGAAAAATTTCATACGTGTAAACTATTTTTTTCTCGTCGCCCGCCTTTACCGATACATCCCACTCCAGGTTATTCTCCAAATTAAGCGCATTACGCATCATGGCCGGTTGAATAATTTTGGGTTGGTATTCCGCCGTGATGATCTTACCGGTAATGGGGCGCGTTACGATAATACGGGCCTCTTTATTTTTATAATTATTGATCACGATCTCTCCCGTAATAGTTACGAGATCATAGTAATAACCGTCTTTCTTACGCACTTCCTCTTTTCGCGTAATTTCTTTTTCTTCGTCCGTCACGCGCAGATCAGGCGATTGCGTGATCTTTACGGTCGTGAAAGATTTGACAGCCGTATATCTGAGAATATCCTGACCGAGAGGTTTTCCGTTCTGAAATGTAATTGCGCTCCCTGTTGTCCACGGTTGTGAAGACTTATTTTCTAATTTAATAGAATGCCAAACCTGGTAAGGCTCTTTCTTTTCAACAGCATAACCGTCGCTGCTGAGCGCATTGGGAAGATTCACCTCGAAAATATGTGCGTACGGTACGGACGCGGAGAATATGTTATATTGTCCTCGTTCGCCTTTGCGCAACGTAACTTTAGAGAGATCGTAGAAGAAAAGATCTTCTTCTGCGACGCCTTCAAGTGATTTGAAATTACCGAAACCGGTTTCTGAAGGCATGTCCATCGCACGTTCGTACATCACGGACTGATTTGCCAAAGGGCTCGCATATCGCTGCGTG
>JAEUSJ010000216.1 GCA_016788215.1 bacterium
GGGTTTTTTAATGTAAAAATGTCAAATCCGCTTTTGTTAAAACCCGAATAGGCGACCACTTTTCCGTCTTTGCTCAATGACGGCTGAAAAATTCCGCTCAGGTTATTCGTAATAGCATACGTTTTTTTCGTGGTCAGATCGGCAACGTATAAATTAGTAACGCCGTTGCGGTTCGACGTATACAGCATTTTAGAATTATCGGGCCCCCATTCCGGCCATGTATCGTTCATCTCATCCGTCGTGACGCGTTCCATTTCCGATCCGTCGGCATTCATGATATAGATGTCGGTTTGTTTGTAATCATAATTGACCATCTTGAAGTTCTTATCCGGCGGGCCGAGCTGATCTCTGCGATCGGAAACAAATGCAATTTTTTTGCCGTCGCGGCTGTATATTGCGCGCGTGTCGCTGAAGATATCGTTAGTCAATTTGTATTTCTGTTTCTTATCCAGATCAAATGCATAAATATCGCTTTGCCCGTGATATATGCCGGAAAAGATGATCTGGCGACCGTCGGGGCTCCACGATCCGCCGAATACGCCTTCAAGGTCTTTCCATGAGTATTGCTCGATCTCGCCTGTCAAAACGTCGATGATCAGCAACGCATCATTATCGCTCGCCTTGGCGGAGAAAACCAATTTTTTTGAATCCGGGCTCCAGCTCATTCCCGGGCTTAACCAATGCAGTTCCTCAAGACTGGGCGTTTTTTCGCCGGAGACAATTTTTTTGATAACCTTTCCGTCAATGGCCGAGATCAGCACAATGTCAGCATAACCGGACTTATCGGTTAAAAAGGCGATCTTGTCGCCGCTTGGAGCAAGCGCAGGAGAAATGTTATAAAAATTTCCATCGCGGTCATGAAACGTCAATTGCTTTCCGATTTCCTTAACCGACTGCATATTCGTGATGTCGGGAAAATAGGTTTTACGCTGATACGTGGCCCATTTTTCCGAGAACTCCTCTTCTTTCATTCCAAAAGTGGATTCAAATGTGGAATTGGTCGTTCCCGCCACGCGCAGTTTGGTCATAAATTCTGCGACCTTTTCTTTGCCGTATTTGTCTTCCATATAACGAAAGATCGTCGGCCCTGCGGTATATACCGCATAACCCGACATTTGCATCAGGCTGGGTAAATACGCTTCCATCACGGCGTCGCGAACAAACATATCCGATTGCGTGTTAAATTCTTTGTACCGTGAATCGTATTCGGCTAGGCCCTCCGAGACCCACAGGGGAATTTGAACCCGTATACGCCCGCTGATCAGTCCCTGGATCGAACCTCCGTACATGTAATCGTTCATCACGCCGTGCACGAGTTCGTGATGCAAAACGTGGCGAAATTGTTCATACGATCCCTCGTATGGGATGACAATACGATTCTTAAATAACTCCGTGACGCCGCCGATGCCTTCCGACAGATACTCATCCAAAACGTTGGTTTGCTGAAACTGATTGTGGGAATTGTAGATGACGAAAGAGATACGGCTTTGAATTTCATAATTTTTGAAACTCTGTATGATGGAGACGTAAGAACTTTCGGCTATATCGGCGGCAAATTTCGCAAGCTCATCCCCGCCCTCATAAAAATAGAAGTCAAAATGCTGGGACTGTACAAAGCGCCAACGATAATCTTTGTATTGAACCTTATTCTGGCCGAAATATTTTTGTTCCTCCTGTGCATGGAGATACGATACACCGTGTATCAAAAAAACGAAAAACAATACGATGCGTGAAAGACGCATAAGAATTCCTCCTTTATCGCGTAAAAACATATATTAACTCGCAAAATATTCGGATAGCATGTTACCGGTACAACCAAGAAATTTACCCATCATTCCCTTTCGAAAGAGCATGTATTCAAAAAATGATTGATAGGAATAAGCATTTCAAGTATATTAGCCCGCGTTCAACGTAGAAAAAAACAAACGTATATTCAAGCATAATTCATGATACATTCAACATTCAAAAGGAGTCATTCACATGGGTAACGTCACTTTAGGTATTTTGAAACCGGACTGCGTAAGAAAAAATATACAAGGAAAAGTTATAACCAAAATTCAGGATGCCGGCTTCAAAATATTAGCCATGAAACAGATCCGTATGACCAAACAACAAGCTGAAGGTTTTTACGCCGTTCACAAAGGGCGCCCGTTCTATGAAGAGCTTACAAAATTTATGAGTTCAGGTCCGTGCGTTCCGATGGTATTACAGAAAGACGATGCCGTGGCGGCATTCAGAAAGACGATCGGCGCGACCGATCCTAAAGACGCCGATCCGGGAACCGTTCGCAAAGAATTTGCCGACAGCAAAGGAGAAAATATCATTCATGGTTCGGATTCAGATGAGAATGCAAAAGTCGAAATTGCTTATTTTTTTACCAATAGTTCACTCATCGCCAATCAGTAGATTTTTTACGAGGATGATTTGTGATAGTTCCAAATTATCCGGAGAAATGTATGACCGCAGAGATCGTGGTAATCGGCGATGAAATCCTGTTGGGACTTATCATTGACACTAACTCGGCCTTCATAAGCCGCCGGTTGGCCGAGTTTGGGATTACGGTAAACCGTGTAACTAAGGTTGGCGATCATATCGATTCTATTGCGCAGGCTTTTGAAAAAGCGGCGAGGGAAGCCGAGTTGGTGATAAGCTGCGGAGGGCTTGGCCCGACCCACGATGATAAAACCAGGGATGCTGCTGCAAAGTTTTTAGGAACGGAACTCAAGCTAAACGAATCCGCATTGCAGGAAATCCAATCCATGTATCAGAAGGCCGGGCGGGTCATGAGCGAAACCAATCGGGTGCAGGCTATGATTCCGGAAGGAGCGGTGTATTTGCCTAATAGCCGAGGAACGGCGCCGGGTTTGAGTTTCAAGAAAGATCGCGCGTCTTTTTTTTGCCTGCAGGGCGTTCCAAACGAAATGCAGTGGATGGCGGAGACGCATGTGTTTCCGGTCGTACAGAAAGTAAAACACGACAAAGTTCTCAAGTTCCGTACTATACGAACGGTGGGAATTCCGGAATCCACTTTGTATGAAAAAACGAAGGAAATTGTTCAGCAGTATCATGATAAGTTGGACATTGCATTTTTGCCGCAAATGACGCGCGGCGTCGATATACGTTTGACCTGCTTGGTTCAATCTGCGGAAAAAGCGGCGGAACTGATCGCCGACGCTGAAGGGCGCTTCGTATCATGTATGGATCAATTTTTTAATAATGCGGTGTATGGTTATGACGATGAAACGCTGGAACAAAGCCTCGCCCATTTGTTTTTTGATACGCGTCAGACCATTGCTACCGCCGAGTCCTGCACGGGCGGGCTTATCGCGCACCGGCTGACCAACGTATCCGGGAGTTCGTCTTATTTTCTGCAGGGTGTGACGACCTACAGTAACGATTCCAAAATGAAGTTGCTGAACGTGCCGGAGAAATTATTGACAGACCACGGCGCCGTCAGCGAAGAAGTTGCCAAATCCATGGCGGAAAATATTCGAAAAATTGCCGGCACGAACTTAGGGCTCTCTACCACAGGTATTGCCGGACCTACTGGGGCAACGGAGCATAAACCCGTTGGACTGGCCTACATCGGTTTTTCGACGGATGAAAAAACGATGGCAATAAAATTGACTCCCTTGCCGTATGCGGTTGACCGGCTGATTTTTAAGGAACGGTTATCGCAAATGGCGTTGGATGTGGTTCGCAAACATCTGATAAATCTGAAAGGGTTAGTAAAAAAATAAATCTGTTTATCGGTTGGCTCACAATCAGCTCGTCGAAGCATGAACGCGAGTAAATCCGATAAGCAATTAAGTAAATGAAATTGTTCTTATTTCCCACGAAACACACGGAAAACACGAAAAAACCTGAGCCTTGTATAGGTTTGATTTTCGTGTCCGTTTCGTGTATTCCGTGGGCATAGATTCTTTTAATATGAAATGAACGCCTTATGATGATCTGCAAAGTGACGGGATCGATCGTCTCAACGCATAAGAATGAAAACTTAAACGGGCATAAGATCATGATCGTTCAGCCGGTTGATCTTAATCAAAAACCCACGGGCGCCGATCTGCTGGCAATAGATGAAGTCAGCGCCGGTGTGGGCGATCTCGTTTTGGTAATGAAAGAAGGCGGCGGCGCGCGCATTATTCTTAAAAATAAAAAAATTCCCGTACAGGCAGTTATCGTCGGCGTCATCGATGACTTTCACATTCCCACACCCTAACATCAGAGAGCTGTTAAGTTCTCATCACCGAGGTTTACATGGAAAAATTTATTGTTGAAGGCGGCCACACTTTAAAAGGGACATTTAATCCGGCGGGTAACAAAAACGAAGCGCTGCCCGTCATTGCGGCCTGTATGCTCACGGACGAACCGGTTATGCTCAGGAACATGCCGGACGTTATTGACGCGCGGAAAATGCTTGAGATTGCCGCCGCGATCGGCGCAGACGTTACTCAAATGGACGCGAAAACGTGGAAGGTTCAGGCCAAAAATATAAAGACGTTCGAGCCGGATCATAACCTGGCGTCGGAGATCCGCGGATCTTTTCTTTTTGCCGGTTCCATGATCGGACGGCATGGAAAGATCAGTTTGCCGTCGCCGGGCGGCGATAAAATAGGCCGCCGCCGTTTAGATA
>JAEUSJ010000217.1 GCA_016788215.1 bacterium
ATGTTATACGCGGTTTTTAGGGTCGCTGGTATATGATTTCGATATTATGACCGTCGACCGTTATAAGGTCCGCTAAACTTAAATTCACAGCGTAAGTTTCTGTGAAAACGTCTTTCATGACCAACATTCCATCTTCAGCGTAGGCATCAGAGAAACCCGTAAATGTCTCGACACTACTTCCGCTCGTGCGATACTTAAGAACCACTTGTGATAAGGGCCTTGCTGAATTGATTTGTTGTTCAATGGAGGCAAGCTTGTCTTCGTCCGAATTGTTCTTATCACACGAGACAACGGAAAGAGTGGCAGAAAGAATTAAAAGAATGCAAAAACGATACATTGTATACTCCTTATGATGTGAAATAATGGTTAGAACAAAATTGTCTGACCCTAAAATCGCGTATAACGCTCGGCGGCTACACGACATGGCGCAAAGTGTGCCCCGAATAGGTGGTAGACCAACTAACTTTACCACCAAAATTTAATCTTCAAAGAGCGCCATGTGCGAACGCGCCAGCGTTCGTATAAACTAATTATCTAAGTACTCACGCTTCCGCTGGCGCGGAAGCGGACGTGTAAGCCGCATGTTATCTGACGTATCGCGCCTCATATATTTCATCTGCTCGTTTAAATAAAACTTGGGCGGATTGATACCTATTCGCAATTTCCTGCCACGTAATCAATTTCGTGAAACATTTTGTAACTTCCTCCGACGGAGTATATTTACTAGAATGAATTGCATAAAGATAAATGTGAGGAACAGTTACACCAATAATTGAAAACAGCTTTTTAAGGTGATCTCTGTCGTCTTGAAAGTATTGAAGTTGGTCAGTTTCGAAACCTTGCTGTGCTTTAGCTTCAATTATGTGAATTTCTTTATTCGACATCAAAACTAAGTCAAACGTCCGTTTCTGAGGCAACTTTTCAATTTTTACGCTTTTGCCATATTCTTTCAATACATCACGATAAAAGCACACTTCATAACCAATTTCAAACGATTGGAGATTGTCCTGTTCCAAAAGATCAAGAAATGGTTTGATATCTTTCCGCATTTGAAAATATAATTCGGCGCAGAAAAGTCTTTCTTCACGACTAATCTCCGCCCAAGTTTTCTTGTTAAGATACTCTATTGTCATAAATCACCTCCAGCGCGATATGTCAGATAACGCTCGGCGGCTACACGACATGGAGCGAAGTGGCCACCGAATAGGTGGTAGATTAACTAACTTTACCACCAAAACTAATATCTCAAAGAGCGCCATGTGCGAACGCGCCAGCGTTCGTGTAAACCAAAATCTCTATCTCCAAATGCTTCCGCTGGCGCGGAAGCGGACGTGTAAGCCGCATGTTATCTGAGGTGCGTCTGCGCCTAGAAAATACGAATTGCGTCAACCCCTATAAATACAGAAATCCCTCTAATACTAGGAGAATAACCTATTCCTGCAAAATAGGATTGTTCTAGTTTCCCGGAGTTATAGAAGAGTCCTTTTACTCCAAAATACTTTCCGTAAAAACTTCTTCCTTTTCGGATCTCTGGCAGTAGAAACTCACTTCCAATACCATCGAAGCGCTCGCTCTTGTAGAATGGTCCTATGGCCTGAATTGTATTTATTCGATAATAAAAAGAAATGCCATGAGAAAGATTAGAAGTCAAATAGCCGGAGATATATGCGCGATCAGCCAGTCTATATGTTGCGTCTGCTCCAATCATAAGCATTTGTGCTGATACTGCAAAAGCAAACCCATTCTTTAATACTCCGATTCCAACTCCCATCCCCTCATTCAGTTTTAAATACTTAATCGGGTCTAGGCTATCTTTGCCAAAATGCTTGTTTCCATAATGATCTAACCCATTAGAGTAACTTGCAGACGCATTGAACCCAATTATCGCTCTAAGTCTGTCCGTATCTTGCGTAAATCGGTCTGAAAAAACAGTAACTTCCGTTAAATGTGTATTCGCAGCGCACCCAATTAGGCACAAACAGGTAATTGCAATTACATTTATTTTTTTCATGACCTTTCAGCTCCAACAGACGCATCTCAGATAACGCTCGGCGGCTACACGACATGGCGCGAAGAGGCCACCGAATAGGTGGCAACAGAACTAACACTACCACCGAAACTAAATCTATCAAAGAGCGCCATGTGCGAACGCGCCAGCGTTCGCGTGTAAACTAACTATCTAAGTACTCACGCTTCCGCTGGCGCGGAAGCGGACGTGTAAGCCGCATGTTATCTGACGGGCACTTCATTAATCATAACCAGGAGGATCAAGAATAAAATTTATGCCGTCTCCGGTATACATTACTTCAAGCAAGTAGTTTTTTCCAACAGTAAATGTTGTTTCAGCAACAACTGGAGAAACACATGAAATTGTATGCCGACCATTGGATAGTGTCACTGAAATCGATGCGGCCACACTTGTTGTTAATTCAGTCGTTACATATCCATCAAAAACCTGTTGTTCGTCAATTATCAGTGCGACTCTTGTATTTTGCAGAGAACCACTAAGCACTAATGTTACATCAGAATCAGTGGTTGTTTCGTCACAGGATAAGGACAATAGGCAAAATGCGAAAAAGATATAGATAGTTTTCATATGATATCCTTTCAATGAGTAAAATCTACAGTGCCTGTCAGATAACGTTCGGCGGCTACACGACATGGCGCGAAGTTGCCACCGAATAGGTGGTAGATCAACTAACATTACCACCACAACTAATATCTCAAAGAGCGCCATGTGCGAACGCGCCAGCGTTCGCGTAAACTAACTATCTAAGTACTCACGCTTCCGCTGGCGCGGAAGCGAACGTGTAAGCCGCATGTTATGTGCAGTCGCCCTCACCTGTTCTTAGTACCTCCGCATCAGTTTGTCGGGATTAGAACAATATTAATTGTATGGCGCCCAGGACTTAAACTAGCACTCTTGGTAAGAAATCCTTCTTTGCTGGCAGTAATGGCGAAGTTACCGTCGAGAATAACATGGATGGGTCCATAGTGTCCATTTGAATCTGTATAAGATGCTACCAACTGTATACAATCCCAGTCCTCAAAACCGCCGCAATTCTGGTATTCAGAGATATCTATATTTGCCTCAGCAATCGAGTCACCTGTAACAGCCGAAGTGACCGTACCTTGAACAAATAAGTCAGAAGAGGTTTCTGCCGAGCATCCAATCGTGACAACGCAAGATATGATAATGAGCAAAATAAAGATTTGTTTCGTTTTCATAGATTTCTTTCAAGTTACGATCGGTGAACTAAATAGAATATAGAAAAGGGCGATTGCACATAACGCTCGGCGGCTACACGCGGTAGCTCGCACGCGAGGAAAATTATAATTAATTAAGAACATACTCAAAACGTGAGCGAGCTACTGGCGAGCGACGCCCACAATCTCTCTATCGTCAAATCAAAAGGCGTCGCGAAGCGGACGTGTAAGCCGCATGTTATACGAGGTCGCCCCGTCTACTTTAATCGCCATGCGGCTTTTGGTCCTTTGAGCTCAGGGATCATTTCGATGTAATCGGCGTCGCGCAACTTATAGAATTCAATTTTAACTAAGTTTTCTGACCGAATGCCGGTTATGTCTCTGGCTTGCTTATTTGTAATCTGGCCATTCTGCTTTATGAATTGCAGTATTAACTCAGATGGTTGTGCAAGAGGTGTGTGCGAAATAATTACTTTTACATAATTTTCATGATTTTCGACTATCGGTTCCTTCAATTTCCATTCTTTCATCTTCTGGAATGCTGTGTTCATACCTTCGCCAATATCCTTATTTGGAGGGTTTTTATAACGAGAAAGTGATCTTACAAGCTTCGGATTACGTGAGTATCTGGATTCTAAAATATTCTCAACAGTCACAAATCCGGGCAAGCGACCTGGGCTTTGCACTTCTACTCTGTCATCAAAAATGAATATTTGAACGTCATCTGAAATAGAGTAGTCTCTGTGAATAACTGCATTGACTACGATTTCCCAAAGAGTTTCACTTGGATAATTGGCTTTTCCAATGCCATCAACTGTCCAAATACTGATTCCGGACAATATTTCGATAACATTTTCTACTGCATTGTTTATCACATTGTAAAGCGGACCCTCGATTGTTCTTGTTTCTTTAAGATGGTCTCGTTCAGGATCATCCTCGCGAGTTTCATATCGCGCAATTTTTACTGACGATTTTCTCGGAATTAAGGCATGAGGATTCTCAGCAAACAAGAGAAGACCAGACACTTTTGGCTTCCAAGTTTGCCTATCTAACACATTTTCTTTAATGGCATACTCCAAAGGATCACTCTTGGGCGAAAAATCTTTCAAGAAATCAATTATGGCCTTAGATTCAACAACATCTTCCGCGATGCAACCATCAATGACTGTATCTTCGTACGAAACTGAACCTTTTGCGTATCCAAGTTCTGTGATTCTCTGAGCATCAGAGACGGGAAGGCTTTGTGCACCTTTTCTTACATAAACTGATTTGTCAGCAGTCTGATGAACATTATTACTTTTATCAATCGTAATACGCAGGACATAACCGGGAAGAGAGTCACATATAAGAAATGTAGCCTGAAATGGCAATGTAGGTGTAATTTCGGTCAGG
>JAEUSJ010000218.1 GCA_016788215.1 bacterium
TGAAAAAATTAAAAAACATGTAAAAGCCGTCGAGCCAGAAATCCTTTCTGATCTTGGGCTGGTCCTTTCTCCATGGCATTAGGAGTTCCAAGGAATAGAAAAATATGGAAATCCCAATTAATGCGTAGAAGAAATTATGCAGTTTCGGGTGCGTGACCTCATCGGATAGATAATACCAATAGTCCGCAAAGGATTGAAAAAAAATGGAGATGTAAGCATCCATATTATTTCGAGCCGGGTAAGCGTTTTAGTTCCAGCTCCGTAAAATCAAAATCCGGATTCGGAATATCTACTTTCATTTCCGCTATCTTGCCGTCGGCATCCAAAATAAAATTAACCAAACCCTTGGGCAGGTTAGGGTCGCGCAATTCGATCTCAAATGTATCGTAATGCCAATGTCTCATATCGCCAACAAACGAAGCCGTTGGCAGGAACCGTGCAACTAATTTTCCATTTTCTAAATCAACTTTGACATTGCCGTACATCGGACCTCCATAGAGGCCGGTGTAGCGTTCCATCGGCAACGACGGCTTCGTATCTTTGACCCGCCCGTCTTCCTTTTTCTTATCAGCCTCTATTTGTTTTACTTCATGTTCTTTGACGGCTTTCAATCTTTCTGCGCACCAGTCACGATCCTTACCACCCAAATAGAGGTCCAATATTTTATATTGCAATGCCGACGATAATCCTGAGATGCTGTTGGTCAAAATAACGAATCCGATATTTTCTTCCGGAACCAAACATATTTTCGAGATCATGCCGTCCATACCTCCGCCGTGATCTAGAATTTTCTTTTTTTGATAATCGAACGTAAACCATCCTAAAGCGGCAGATGAAAAATGGCGTGACGGGATATTTTTCATTGAGGCTTCGGAAACTGGGATAATCGTATGCGGCGTCCAAATTTCATGTTTGGTCGGTCCGCTTATTAAGGTTTTGCTCGAATCATGGCTAAGCCACATTTTGATCCATTTGGAAAGATCGGTCACGTTAGAGTTAATCGCGGCAGCGGAACCGCAGTTGTCAACATTACGGTAAGGAATGGTTATCAATTTACCATTATACTCCGTGTGCGGCGCGGCTATGTTGGTGAATGAGGATGTCACGCTGGTGTTCGTTTCATTCATTCCGAGCGGGCTGAAAATTCTTTCCTTAACGAATTCATCCCATGTCTTCCCGGTAATGTTCATGAGAACTTCTCCGGCGGTAATGAACATGATATTTTGATAACCGTAGGCCGAACGAAAACTATATTTCGGTTTAAGAAAACGGATTCGCTCGATCACTTCCTTACGCGAATAATTAGTGCCGTACCAAATCAGATCGCCGCCGAACGTCACAAGGCCGCTTCGGTGACAAAGTAAGTCGCGGACGGTCATTTCGCGTGTCGCGTAGGAATCGTAAAGTTGAAAGTAGGGAACATAGTCCGTCACTTTATCGTTCCATTTGAGCCTCCCTGCCTCGACGAGCATGCCTAGGGAAGCGCTCGTAAATGCCTTTGAAAGTGATGCGATGGCAAATAAGGTGTGTGTATCCACCGGATCGTTCTTGCCAATGGCCTTTACACCGTAACCCTTTGCAAACACCACGGAATCGTCTTTGACTATGGCGATAGCCAGTCCGGGCACACCCCAGTCTTTCAGTGCCTTTTCGATATACCGGTCTAACGATTTAAGGTCGGGTGTTTTTTCTTGGCTTTGGAGAGGTGAAAAACATACGAGGGTCAGAATCAGAAAGACATTGAATAGGTTCTTCATACGCGTGAGCTCCACTTTTGTTCAGAACAATTTACGCTTTTGAAGAGCTCTTTGAAACAATTTTTTCATAAATAAATAATGCGACTGCGGCTAATAATCCGATAACTGCAAAATAGTACCAAATATAATTAGCGTCGACATAAGCGGTAGACATTTGATCGGGCGTTAAAGTGTGCGGGTCGGGACAATAAATAGTAAGCAAATAGCCGGACAGTCCAAAACCTAGAATTGACGCCAGGAAAGAATGTAAGTGGCCGAATCCTAAATATAAACCTTCCTCTCCTTTCGGAGCCTGAAGAGAAAAAAATTCAAAATACCTCGGGGAAATAAAACTTTCCGCTAATGCCTGCACAACAATACCTGCAATGAGCATTATGGTAACGGGATGTGCGGAAAAACTCCCGATCAACGGAACCGAGTTGCCGTAAATAGAATACAAAATCGGACTGGATGCCATAAGCAGGGCAGATATCGGCATGAGGAGCATTCCTACGTTCATCGAAACAATGGCCTTAACGTTTTTCATCCAATGGGTAATAATCAGTACCGACGTCATGACAACCAGCGGGTTGACATTGGATATCCATTCAGGCGAGGCGTGATTGCCAACCGTTCGTAATACGTACTTCGGCATGGTAGCGTACATCTGCTGCTGAATGATCCAAAAACCCGTCACGATGACAATAAGCATAAGCAGGCGCACGTTGGTTACGACTTTCAGGAAAGAACGCCAAACTTCGGACATCGTTTTTGTCGATTCCTCCACTTTGAAATTTTTGTAAAAAAAGAAAACGACGATAAGCGCTACAAAACACAATGCGGCGGAGAAATAATTGATTGATTCTAATCCTAAATTGATCCTTAAGGGATAGGCGATCGTCTTACCGGAAAAAGAACCGATATTGACCATGGCGTAGAATATGGAATACGCGCGCGCGCGGTTGTTCGTGTCGGTGGTCTGGGCAACGGTGCCGGTAATGATAGCCTTTATGAAAGAAGCGCCAAACATGAGAATGATAATCGAAGGGATCACGGTTGTTTTATAAGGTAAGGCGCCGAGAGAAAAATAGCCTACGGATAATAAACTGAACGCGAGAAGTATCGATTTTCTAAATCCTATTTTGTCCGCAAGGGCGCCGGTAAAGGGCGGTAGGAAGAAAGTTCCGGCAGAAAAAAAGCCGCTGATCCAGGCGGCATCTATATCGTCAAATCCGACAATATCGGACAGGTAGAGTGTCATGGCAATAAAAACGCCGTAATAGGCCGCGCGCTCAAAAAGTTCGACTGTATTAGCTGTCCAGAATGTACCTGGAAATTTCCATGAGAGTTTAGTGGTCACTTTGAATCCGGTTCAATTTTGTAAATCGAGAACTTCTTAATTAATTACACTACCGTTGTACCGAGAGTGAATGAGGTTATTTACAAAAAAAGCCACACCACCTTCTGGTGTGACTTTAAATATTTGTACTTCAAAACGGATAAAAACCAATTTATGCGGCAAGCGCTTCGCCTTTTCCTAATTTTTTTAACGTACGCAAGTGAGAAGCTACTGCGCCGAAAAACGTGCGATTTTGAATGTACGGAACTTTAAACTCTTCCGCGGTTTGTTCCACGATCTTCGATATTTCAGGATAGTGCACGTGACAAATACCGTGAAAAAGATGGTGCTCAATCTGAAAATTTAATCCTCCGATGTACCATGACAGGAACTTATTATTTCGTGCAAAATTTGCAGTCGTATACATCTGATGAACCGCCCATGCATTTTCAATATTCCCGTTTTTGTCGGGCGCAGGCTGGTGAGTACCTTCGACTACGTGAGCTAATTGAAATATCAGTGAGAGAATAAATCCGGTCGTAAATTGCATGACCATGAATCCGATAAGTATTTGCCACCACGGAAGGTCCATCACGATAAGAGGGATGGCGAGCATATAACCGAAGTACAATATTTTTGTCCCAAGAATAATTGAAAACTCTTTTGTCATGCTGGTTTTCTTATCTGTTTGAACTCCTTTGCGGTGATAGCGGAAAAGCTGGATAAAGTCTTTCGCAACGAACCAATTTACCGTGAGTAATGCATAAAATAAAAAAGCGTACGTGTATTGAAATCGCTGGGTTATACGTACCGGCGCATGTTCCGAAAACCTAAGAAAAAGGTTGCTCTGAAGGTCTTCGTCCATATCGGGAATATTAGTGTACGTATGATGAAGGATATTATGCTGGAGCTTCCAGGTATGTGCATTGCCGCCAACGATATTAATGGTATAACCAAAAATTTTATTGATAAAAGCATGACGAGAGTAGGCGCCGTGATTGGCGTCGTGCATCACACTCATTCCGATGCCGGCGGTTCCCGCGCCCATGAGCACGGTAAACAAAAGCATGAGCCAAACGGGTACTGTCTCAGAAACAACCAGCGTATAAGGGATATACAGCATGCATAGCATTACGATGGTTTTAATAACCATAGTTGCATTGGCATATTTACTGATATTGTGCGCGACAAAATACTCGTCCACACGTTTTCTAAGTACGGAGAAAAACTCCGAATGGGAAGTGTTCAAAAATTTCATGTAACCTTCAATGTTGATTGGAAATGAGAATCCTGATCATAGTAAAGAAAAAAGCTCTCTTGAGCAACTAAAATTTTGTGTTTTATAAAATACAAGAGTTGGCGTGCAGTTCAGCGTAATCGAAGGTTTCCCTCGATATCGGCGGCATCTAAAGTAAATTTTGGTGCCCGGTAGCAGGGGCATTTGCGTAATATTTTTTTAAGCCATTTTTTCATACGTATCCTTTATGAATAGGTTCATCGAAACGGACTGGACATTGTAAGT
>JAEUSJ010000219.1 GCA_016788215.1 bacterium
GTGCGAACGATCGTGGCTCAAACCGACAAAGCAAATATTCCGTCTCACAAAACGCTTTTAAAAAATAATTTTTCAAAATATAAAACGGTTGACCCCATGATATGGTGGCGCTTGTCAACGGATTAATCCCGTTATTCCTCTCACGGATCGGAAGACCATAATGTTAAGAAAAAAACGCGAATCGGCGACGGACGATTTTCAGCATAACGAGTCTGAGAACCCGGAAGAAAATCTGTTGCCGGAGAAAAAAACAGTCGAAGAAACTTTGTCTAAAACCTCATTGAACCAGACTTCCAAATATCCGGTTAAACCTCATCGGTCGGTTTCATCAAAAAAATTGAATAAAGCGGCCGTGAACCCTTGGCGTCGCGCTGTGCGTCTTTTTGGAATGGCGCTGGTTATCGGAATTTTTATTATCGGTTTTTTTGCAATATACTTCAGCCGCGATCTGCCTTCCATCGCGCAGTTGGAAGTGTACAAGCCGAAACTCTCCACCAAAGTATATTCCGCCGACGGCAAGGTCATCAAGGAGTTTTTCAAGGAACGCCGCACGCGCGTGCCGTTCAACAAGATACCAAAGAACGTAGTGAACGCGCTTCTCGCTACCGAGGACCATCGATTTTATAATCACTGGGGCGTAGATATGATCCGATTCGTCAAAGCGGCGATGGTCAATACCGCCAGCCTGAGTTCGAAAGAAGGGTTCAGTTCGCTGACGCAGCAGCTTGCGCGGAATCTGTACTTCGATTTTGAAAAAACTTTATCGCGCAAGATCAAAGAAATTTTGACCGCTATTCAGATCGAAAAGACCTATTCAAAAAATGAAATCATTGAAATGTATCTGACGCACATGTATTTCGGGAACGATGCGTACGGCATTCAGGCGGCGGCAAAGAACTTTTTCGGTAAGGATGCGGCAGAACTCACATTGGAAGAAAGCGCTTACCTGATCGGCCATCTGCAGGCGCCGTCGTATTACGTGAGAAACCCCGACGCCGCCGACCGGCGAAAAATTATCGTACTGAAACGAATGCTTGACTGCGGGTTTATATCCAGAGCGGAGTATGACGAAACTAAACCCAGGAAAGTAGTGTTGACCACCACACGCGAGGAGGAAATCGTCGGCGTGGCTCCGTATTTTTCGGAACACGTGCGGCAGGAACTGGAAACGCTTCAGGACAGTCTGAAATTTAATATTTACGAAGGCGGGCTCAGCGTGTTTACGACGCTCGATACGCGCGCGCAAAGCGTCGCGGAAAATGCATATCGGGAAAGCGTCAAAGAAAAATTCATTGGTTTGGACAAATTCGGGGCCGGCGTTGTCAAGGCGAATGCAAAAACCTACCTGACACGTTACCTTCAAAGAGAAGGAGTGGATTCGGAGACAATTGCAAAACTCCTGCAAAATCCGCGCAGCGTGGATTCGTTGTGCAAATTTTACGGCACCGTGCAGGCCAGTCTCGTGGCGCTCGACCCGACCAACGGACGCATTCTCGCGATGATCGGCGGCCGCGATTTTAACAAATATAAATTGAATCATGTGACGCAGATTGCCCGCCAGCCCGGATCTACGTTCAAACCGTTCCTGTACACCGTCGCGATCGACAACGGCTATTCACCGGCGTTTAAATTACTCAACCAGGATGTGGTGTTGATCATGGAGGACGGGAAGCGCTGGACGCCGCAGAACTACGACGGCAAACGCGGAGGACCGACGACCTTACGTGACGCCATCGCGCGTTCGCTAAATCTTGTTGCCATAAGGCTGATGCAGGAGATTGTGCCGGCGCAGCAAGTAGTGGCATATGCTCATAAAATGGGCATTGAAACGCCGCTGATGCCTGTGGATGCTCTGGCGCTGGGCGTTTCAGATGTCATACCGCTTCAAATTGTTTCCGCGTACGGCGTATTTGCCAATAAAGGCATTCGTGTGGAGCCGGTTTCCATTTTGAGAATCGAAGACCGAGACGGCAACGTGATCTATCAGCACGTGCCTAAATACAAAGAAGTGTTGAGCGCGGAGACGGCTTTCATCATGGCGGATATGATGAAGTCGAGTATTGAATGGGGAACGGGCAAATATGCGCGCGCGTACGGATTTGACCGGCCGGCCGGCGTGAAAACGGGAACTACACAGAAATGGTCCGACGGATGGTATATCGGATTTACTCCGCAGATGGTGACGGGCGTATGGGTCGGGTTCGATACGTATGAATTTAATCTCGGCAGTAAAAACCCCGGCGAAGTAACGGCGGCGCCGATCTGGGGACGATTTATGGCGCATGCGCTGAAAGATATGGATTTGCCGGTGGAAGATTTTGAAATGCCGCCGGGCGTAGTGCGGCTAGAAATATGTAAAGAGTCGGGGCAACTCGCCAATACCGCCTGCCCGGAAAAGATCAAGGAAGTTTTTAACGCTAAATTTCAGCCGACGGATCATTGTACGATTCACACCGGCGCTAAATCCGGTAAAAAGAAAAAAGGCGTGGGATTCTGAAAAAAACATTTGACCGCGGAGGACGCACAGTTACATAGAGTTTAACACAAAAACGGAACAGAGACTTCTCTGCGTTACTTTGCGGCCTTTGCGGTTAGAGAAAATGGAATAAAATAACAACACAATTAATGTCAGGAGAGAATTTTGTTTAACGTAAATTCACAGCGCTTCGCCACAAAATCAGCATGCTACAAACATCTTCATACGCAATTGCAGTATCTGATCGAAGAAGAACGTGATCTTATCGCCAATGCCTCCAATGCCGCGGCGCTGCTGTTTCACACGCTGCCGGACGTCAATTGGGCAGGATTTTATTTTAACCGGCACGACGAATTGGTGTTAGGTCCGTTTCAGGGAAAGCCGGCCTGCGTGCGCATCGCTATGGGCAAAGGCGTTTGCGGAACCTGCGCGCAAAAAAAAGAAACCGTGATTGTCAAGAATGTTCATGAATTTCCAGGCCACATCGCCTGCGACAGCGCATCGAATTCCGAGATCGTTATTCCGATCGTTAAATTTAACAAGTTGATCGGCCTGCTCGATGTGGATAGCCCGTTGGAAAACCGATTTGATCAGGAAGATAAGTTAGGGCTGGAAACGTTTGTCGGAATTTTCTGCCAACACACCAATCTTTTGTTGTAAAAAAAAAGCCCCAACTATTGTCGGGGCTTCTCATGGGGTAGGCAGTTACTCAATTACCCGTCACATAAGGATATTGTTTAATCTCCGCGGCAGTCCATTTAGTTCCCGGCATCGCGTCGTAGTTCATTCCGTTTACGCCCCATAATAAGGTTTTTGCATCGTATCCCAAAATCCTCAGATACGCGGCAATAAATCCGCTCGTTTGTCCCGAATAACAATACACCACGACCGGTTTGTCCAAAGGCAGCGTGCGCAAATAAGTGCTGTCCTTCAAATCTGCTTTCGGTTCATACTGTATAGCTCCGTCAATGTGTCCCGTAGCATAATGCGCTGCAGACCAATAATTCACAATATAATGTCCCGTCAAATTTGTATACAAAGTGCTGTTCGTAATGGTTGCCGGCGTGAATCCGGTGGTTAATAAGTCCTGAACGCGGGCTTCTAAAATATCTTCCGCATTGGAATAACCGGTTGAAAGTACCGGCAGATCGGTCACCGCGCCTTTGGCTGTGGTCGTGGTAACAAAAGATGCCGCGCGCGAGTTGCTGGTATTGGCCAGCCATTTACCTGTTGCAAAAACTGAATCCCAGGACGACATGCCCCATTTCAGCGAATATACATTTTCGTATTTCAATAAACGCAGAAGGCTTGCTGCATACGCCGCCGTTTGGCCGGAGAAACATGCAATAACGATCCGCGAGTACGTGTCCGGTGCGGGATTCATAGCCTGCATATGATTGAGCAATTCGCCAAGCGCAACATTGTGGGCGCCTTCGATATGCCCGAGGGTTTTAAATGTCGTCGTATCGCGAAGATCGATAATGTATTGCGTCGCCGGTGCGGCCAGCTGGGTCGTCCGAACGTCAGCGGCAGAAACGATCGCCGGGCAATACGCGCTGTTGATATAATTCCCGCCGTCCGATTCGAGATATTTCAACAGAACTTCTGATTCATTAACCGATGCTTTGTCTTTATCATCGCTGCAGCCGTTGTAAGCCATAAGCCACGGCAGGGCGAAGAGCAGGCAAACGAGTCTCATTTTTTTCATTTTACTTCTCCTTTAGATTAGTGGGTACGTTCTTGGATAAACCCCAGCCCGAAGGCAGATGCCCATCCACTATGATGTTTTGGTTAGCGGAAATTTCCCATGATTCGATCAAGTCTGAATTGAACAAATACAATTCTTTATTGCGGAACACGCCATCCTCATTGATGATGTGGCAATTATCGTAACACGATTTGCCGTCGGCAACCTGGGTTCGTGTCGTCCATCGTTTTATGTTATGCGGCGTAGTGTATTTGAAAGTCGGGCGAACGCTGAAATCGGATAACGCTGCCGTTCCAAACAACGACCAACTGTCCGGCGCCATGAGCGAGCGGCGTACGGTGGCCAGTGGATAGGGTTTGGTTGCCGGAATCGGGTTACGCGCGATCTT
>JAEUSJ010000021.1:0-9930 GCA_016788215.1 bacterium
AAAAATAAGTTTAAGACTGGGGTAACTGAAGAACTTGATGGATCGTATCAATCAGTTTATTGGATTCAATAACTTTCGACACATAAGCATCCGCGCCCAGCCGCAGCGCTTTCTTACGATCTACATCAAATATTTTCGCCGAATAAACTATGATCTTAATATGTTTCAGATCGTCGGCATCTTTGACGCTCTTGCAGATGGTAAAGCCGTCCACCCTCGGCATCATAATGTCCAGCAATAGCAGGTCCGGCTTTGTTTTTCGAATCAGATTCATTGCATCGGAACTTTCATCGGACGGCACGACTTCGAATTTTCCTATCTGGCTTAATACCTTGGTTGTTATCGACAGAAAATCGTCGTCGTCATCGAAGATCAAAATTTTCTTCTTCATAAATTATCATTTTCCATTTGTTCAATAATACGCATTTTACGATACGTTTCGGCATACTGAATATAACGTTCAGCCGATTGTTCTATCGCTTGGATTTCTTCTTCTCTCAGCGGCCGCATCGGTTTTGCAGGAACGCCTGCCATTAACGTTTTCTCAGGAACCTCATAACCTTCTTTAACAACCGCGCCCGCCGCAATGACGGAATTCCGCCCTATGACCGCGCCATCCAGAACTTTAGCTCCCATACCGATCAACACATGATCTTTAATGGTACAGCCGTGCAGTATCGCGCCGTGCCCGACGGTCACATCGTGACCGATCACGGTTGAATGCTTTTTGAAAGTAACATGAACGATTGCACCGTCCTGAATATTGGTTCGTCGTCCGACACGAATCAGATTCACATCGCCACGAAGAACCGCGTTAAACCAAATACTGCAATCCTCCCCTATTTCAACATCGCCTAGAATTTTTGCACCCGGAGCAATAAAAACAGAGTGAGGAATTTTCGGCGTCTTTGATAAAAATTGCTCGATCATTGATTGCATGACGTTGGGGTGAAAAGGTGCTTTGCAATATAGTTACGTGAATATCGAATTTCAAGTGAAAAAACACTCCGGCAAAAGCTCCTTTTTATATAAAATCTTGCAAAAAAAATTAAATTGTCCTATTGTTCATATACTAAACGGAACAATGAGGCCTTTTGCACACGCTAAAATCACTGATGGAAAATTTCACATCAGCCGCCTCACGATGTATTTACTTCAATCACATCTACGGGCGGTACCAAGCCGGTTAACATTGAACCCGATCTAAAAAAAGATCCCAGTTTTTCCTAACATGGAGCATTGCATGAAAAATCTTATTTCGTTACTTGTACTAATCTTTTCACTAGTGCCGCTGCGGATACAAGCCCAGTCGACGCCCTTCTTAAGAGATACGGAAATCGATATGCTCGCGAACGAGATCAGCGGCGACCGCGCCTTCGAACATATTCGTTGGTTATCGCACTGGCACCGCGATTCCGGTATGGAAGGTTACTTTAAAGCCGCCGATTACGTCCTGCAGGCGGCCAAAGATGCAGGATTGGAAGATGTTTCATTTATCGAGCAGCCTATGGACGAAGCCAACTACACGGCAAAATCTGCTGAATTGTGGATGATCGAACCGGTTGAAATAAAATTAGCCGACATTGGCGATCATGCCGTGTATTTAGCGGACGGAAGCCACGACGCCGATTTGACGGCTGAATTGATCTGGATCGGCGATGCTTCCAAAGAAGCCCTGAAAGACCTCGACGTGAAAGGTAAAATCGTATTGACCAGCGGCAGCGAATATGCGGCCGCTCATCACGCTGTTTGGAATAAGGGCGCACTGGGTATTGTGACATTCAGAACTTCTGAGGAACGATCCCCGATGGATTTTCCCGATCAGATCGCATGGACTCATATTCCTCTGGATCCGCCGGAAGGAAAGAGCGGAACGTTTGCATTTTCACTTCCGCCGCGCAAGGGCGAGATTCTGAAAAGTATGCTTGCATCAACTAAATCGAAAGATTGGTTCGCCACCGGAAAAGAAACGCCGGGCGGCAAAGTGGTGCTGAAAGTAAAAATTGATACCGAGATCGGGAAAAAACCGGGGCGAACAGGTTTTGTGGAAGGCTGGATTCGCGGCAGTAAATACCATGATCAGCAGATCGTGCTCACCGCGCATCTTCAGGAGGAACAAGGCTCTGCCAATGACGACGGCTCCGGCTGCGCCAATCTGCTGGAACTTGCGCGCACGTTTAATAAACTGATTCGTGAAGGCAAGATGCAGCGGCCGCTTCGCGATATCCGTTTTTGGTGGACGGATGAGATCTATTCTGAATACCGTTATTTTATGGATCATCCGGAAGTTCCGAAACAATTATTAGCCAATTTACACCAGGATATGACCGGTGCAAAGATGTCGCTCGGAAGCCGTACGCAGCATCTCATTTTTGCCCCGCAATCACGGATGTCTTATCTTGATGCTATTTTTGAGAACGTGGCGACGTACGTCATTCATACGAACAATTCATATCTCTCCGCAGGCCGCAGCGGCGGGTTGTCGCGTCCTCATTCGCGCGCGATCTATTCCACGCGCGGATCGCGTGAAGGGTATCGGGCGGAATTTGTTCCGTACTTCGGTTCCTCCGATAATATGACGTTTGTTGAAGGTGCGATCGGCGTTCCTTCCGTTGCCATGATCAACTGGGACGATAATTATATTCATTCCTCGGACGACGATTTGTGGCAGATCGACCAGACGCAGTTAAAGCGCAATAATTTTATCGTCGCGTCAATGACCCTTTTTCTAGGCTCTGCCGAAAATACGGAAGCGGCCAAAATAGCCGCTGAGACATTCGCCCAGGGACAAAAGCGGCTTACCCATGATCTTAAAACGGCTATGGAAATCTTGAGCGGCAGTAATTTGGGAAACGACTCTCTGTGGAAAGACGCGGCGATGTTGATCGAACAAGGCATCCAGCGCGAAATACGCGCGACGAATTCCGTTCGCATATTTTGCGGGACCGACAAAACGGCGATGCAGATGATTGACAAATTGGTTTTGCGGCTAAATGCAAGAGAATCCGAACTGATAAATGACCTGCAGACGTTTTACCGTCATACAACGGGCACAAAACCCAGAGATCTATCATTGACGGCGGAAGAATTGGCCGCATCAAAAAAGATCCCCGTGAATGCCGTCCCGCTTGAAACTTATTTCAACAACCGTGCCCGGGTAAAATTTAAATCGGCATTGCATTCGATCATGAAATCCGAGGTGTATAATTTTGTTGACGGCAAGCGAAGTTATTATGATATTTATAAAGCGGTCCGATCGGAGGCATTGTCCAGCGGAACCTGGTATTATGGAACTGTCACCCTCGATGGCGTGACGGGTTTGCTTGACGCGGCCGTAGAAACCAAAGTGTTGATTCTAAAATAGTCAAAGGAGAAAAAATGTTGGATAAACTTATACGCAGGCTGCTGCCTCAGCTCATCGGACTAGTTTTGATGGTATTGGGGTGGTATGTCAGCATAGTCAATGTCGGGCTGGATAAATTAAGTTCTCCCTCGATATTTACAAAAGCGTCGTGGACGGGTTTGCTGATGATACTCATCGGAGCGTACTTGCCGCAGCTTTGGATTGCCATACTGAATAAATTTAACAAGTAGCGGGTTCACCCATTTTCTTTTTTCTTTTTGTAAAATAAAATCGCGCTTACGACAAAACATAAGAGAACCACAGAAAATCCTACTGCAGTAAATGGTACATAGATCGCGCCCGCGAAAATCAATATCACAAGACCGGCGATATTGAAAAGCGAAAACCGGGTCATGGAAACCGGTAACAACGATTCGGAAAGAATCAGAAGATTCAGTGCACCGAACACCAACATCAAGACGCCAAAAAAGACCCCCCAGCATTGCATGACATCTATCATGCTGTATTGAAACCCAAAACCGCTAAAAGAATATTCTTTCATTGCCTGTTCGACCAGCGAACGCTGAATGTCCAATCCTTTAGGTTCAAATTGCCCGAAAAAATGGCCGACGCCCACGAGTATCAAAAGAATCGAACCGATTAAATAAAATATTTTAGCCTTCTTCATTATATAGCTCCTGACCGTTTTTTTTTTGGTTTATTAGCATGCCCCTGCAAATTTTTCGCTATATGAGACTTCAGACAACATGATGTATCAATTACAACTCCCTTTCCTTTTTCAAATGCTTAACAAGCAAGGGTATTAGACTTGCTAACGAGGCCGCTAGATAAACATAGGGCAGGTATTTTTTAGCCTGTAGAAAATAATCGAATGCCACGATCAAAAGGATCAGGCTTCCGAATAACGTGATCCATTTATTTCCATTGACATCCTTCCTGATTGCAAGTAACGCAAAAGACGCATAAGCCAGTCCGCATAACACATAGATCGTCCCAAAAACTGCCTTCCCCTGATCCAGCGTATCTGTTCCCGCAAGAATGAGCGGGAATGCGGTCATGATGAACGAAAATATGAATAGTTTTTTCTTCATAAATGCCTTTACAAAACTTTGCAATTAAAGAACGAGCTAATGTAATCGAGGCTAGATTAAGGAACAAGAAAAAATATTAGGAGTCTAGTTTAAAGGTTTGTAGTATTTCAATAGATGATTGCTTCTATTAATAGAATTTAATAGATTGTTGTGAATATCAACGCCAATCTATAAATGCAAATATCTCCTTTTACAAATTCAAAATTGTTTAAGACAGCTGTTTCCGATTTTATCGTTGTCGGAAACATCAAAATTCCACGATTTACAAATTCATTCTGGAGTTCTAAACAAAGACAAGCCACGTCAATTCATGAAGTTTCTTACCGCGCCTGTTTTAAGGCCGAATTGCCGCGTTTTTTTATTGAGTTGCTTACAAAAGAAAAAGACGTTGTATACGACCCCTTTTGTGGGCGGGGAACAACAATCGTTGAAGCTGGCCTATTAGGAAGAAAAGTAGTCGCAAATGATCTCAATCCCCTTAGCCAAATTTTATGCATCCCAAGATTTTTTGTTCCAAGTACTGATGAAATAAAAGATAGATTGGGTAAGATAACAATCGACTATAAAGCTAAGGCTAAAATCAATTTATCGATGTTCTATCACAGAAAGACGGAAGCTGAGATAGTATCACTAAAAAATTATTTAGATAAGAAGCAAAAAAATGGAAATGAAGACCATATCGACAATTGGATACGCATGGTGGCAACTAACAGGTTGACCGGACATTCAAAAGGATTTTTTTCTGTATATACACTGCCTCCAAATCAAGCTGTTACGCCCGAAAGTCAAATAAAAATAAACAAAAAGCTTAAACAAGTTCCAGAATACAGAGACATTCGAAAAATTATCATAAAGAAATCTAAAAGCTTAGTTCGAGATTTGTCAATGGACCAAATTCAAAAATTGAAGACTATTGGTGATTCACTAAAATTTTTCACGTGTGATGCGCAGCTCACAGCAAAAATCAAACCGGAATCAGTAAACTTAACTGTTACATCTCCTCATTTTTTGGATGTCGTGAATTATTCCGGGGACAATTGGCTAAGGTGTTGGTTTAACGGTATAGACTCACAAAACGTCGATAAAAGTATTAAGAAATCAAAAGCAGTTGACGAATGGGAAACAATGATGTTTGGTGTTTTTGAACAACTCTATCGGATAACTAAAGCAAGTGGTTGGGTTGTTTTTGAAGTCGGTGAAGTAAGAAATGGCTCGATAAATCTAGAAGAACTTCTCGTGCCATTGGGCATCAAAGCGGGCTTTGAATGCAAAGCAATAATAATCAACTCCCAATCGTTTACGAAAACGTCAAATATCTGGGGAGTCAAAAATAATTCAAAGGGAACGAATTCCAATAGAATAGTAATGTTTCACAAGAGTTAGAGTAGATGACCAGACTTCTCAAAAAAGCCATCGATTGGCAACCTGCTAAGAACAGTCTCCATGGAAACAATCAGAAGATATTTTTAAATTACATTATAAAAAACCACCAAGGTTTTAAGAATGTAATTTCAATCAAATCCCTCCTGCGTAAAATCAGACGACGCTTAAACAAGTCTTATAAAAAAGAATCCTTTCAACACAATATCATTGTCCCGTTGAGAGAAGACCCTAATGTGTTTATTGGAACTAGTAGTAAGGGTATCTTTTTAGTAGTGTCCGCCGAAGATGCAAATGTGACGTCTAAATTTTATTCACATCGAATATATTCTGAGGAAAAGCATTGGCGGAATTTGAGGATAATAGCGAGAAAACATAAACTATTTGAGAATTATTCCTCCGATGACTCTAACGATAAGAGGAGCTATGTTTTTTTCGACGAATCTGGTACACCGTCTTTAAATGATTCCAGATATAGCCCTTTCTTTATAGTTAGCGCCGTAATATTTGATTCTGTAGCCGAAATAAAAGAATTAAATAGACGGTTCAAATTTCTAAGAGCGCTACTTCATAAAAACGAAAATTTTGAGTTTAAATCTAATGATTTAAGTAAAAAAGAATTGAAGAACATCTTGAAAACTATTGATAGTGTGGATTATACGTTTGCTACTATTTGCTTCATTAAAAAATCGCTTACCGGGAAAGGGTTTAATTATCCTAAATCTTTTTACAAATATGCGTATCAGATATTGATTGATCGAGTTCTAACTTATGTCGGAGAGGCAAACCTGTACTTTGATGAATATGGTGATCCAAAATTCAAAAATGAGTTCTTTCGATACATCAAAAAGAGAAGCCTGGGTTTTCCAATAAGCAAAATTCATGACATGAAGATGGTTGAAAGTCATGAAAAAGCTGGAACTCAATTAGCCGATTTAATCGCGGGTGTCGTAAAAAATAAAGAGCAAGGGAAGTTTAATCTATTGGAACTGGTAGAAGTGAAAATGAGAACAGAAATTTCTTACTTTTATAAAAAACCTTAATCTTTTATTTAAATCTACTCAACAGCAGATCGTTCGTCGGATACTGCCGGATCAAATCCAGTGCGCTGCTCATAGCGTCTTTAGGCATCATCCTCGCCAACGACCGGCGTAAAGCATAATGTTTATCCGTGGCGGGCCCAAATAATAATTCTTCGTTTCGTGTTCCGGAGGCATTGAGATCAATGGCGGGAAAAATGCGCAAGTCGGCCAATTCCCGGTTCAACACCAATTCCATATTTCCGGTACCTTTGAACTCCTGAAAGATCAGTTCGTCCATTCGTGAATTCGTTTCAATCAGCGCCGTAGCGATGATCGTGAGCGACCCGCCGTGTTCAATATTGCGCGCCGCGCCGAAGAGGCGTTTGGGAATTTCCAGTGCGCGGATATCCACGCCGCCGGACATGGTTCGCCCGCTGCCTTTTTGATGCACGTTAAAAACGCGTCCGAGCCGCGTCAGCGAATCCAGCAGCAATGCGACATTTTTTCCGGCTTCAACTTTTCTTTTGGCATATTCTAAAACGAGCTGGGCTAACCGCATGTGCTGCCCGCCCTGGCTGTCGCTGGAACTCGCAAATACTTCCCCTTTCACGGAACGTTGCATGTCGGTAACTTCTTCCGGGCGTTCGTCGATGAGCAGTACCATCAGATCGATCTCGGGATGATTGACGCTGATGGCATGCGCCATATCCTGCATCAGACGCGTCTTTCCTGCTTTCGGCGGCGCAACGATCAGGGCGCGCTGTCCTTTACCGATCGGACAAAAGAGATCGACAACCCGCATGGAGCGCGAACTGTCTTTACCTTCAAGCCGGATCCATTCATCGGGCTGAATGGGTTGAAATGAAGAAAAATCAGGAATCTTCGCCCATGCCTCCGGTGTGATATCGTTCACCGATTCGATGGCCGAGAGCTGCACGTTGCCTTTATCGCTCGGTTTGGATGTCCCTTTGATAAAAACGCCTGCGCGCAGCCGGTGTTTCTGAATCATGGCCGGTGCAACATAAACGTCGGATGTACTGTTTTTTATTGTAATTGAGACGTCACGAATGAATCCGAATCCTTTCGGATCAATTTCGAGCATCCCGCTGATAGGATGAGACATTAATATTGAGGGGTTAATGAGAGATGTGAATTATGCTATAATATACAATTTTTTTTGAATCGTAACAATTTTTTTTTGAAAATTTATTTTTTTAAATGATCGTCAAAAAATGATGCGGTGCGTTCCATCACCAACGGCCAGGCGTTGATGAACTCGTGCAGCTCATCAGGATACTCATAAAATATAACGCTTTTACGGTGTGTTTTCAAAGAGTCGTTCAGTTTGCGCGCCCATTCCACCGGACACGATTCGTCGGTCGTGCCGTGATGAATAAGGACCGGCGATGTAATTTGATCCAGGAAAAACATCGGCGACATGTTATCCCAAAAGGCCGGGTTCTCCTGCGGGCTTCCATAAAGATCAAATATTTTCTTTGACAGTCCCGGACGTCTTGAATCCCAGCGATAAAAATTGTCCCGGATATCCGCGCTGACGGTGCCGAAAAGCACAAAGGCGTGTACCAGTTCAGGTTGCGAAACCATAATATTCAAACAAATCCCACCGCCCATAGAGTGGCCTAACATACCTACGTTTGCGGTGTCAACAAATGTAAAGCCGGCGTTTTTCACCGCATAAACGGCGTTGATCACATCCTCGACATATCCTAAACGAAAACGCGGATTGTTTAATGAGTCCTTATCGGATTGGGCATGATTACGATAATCCGGATGAATTACAACGTACCCTTTTTTTGCAAGATAATCCTGTTCTCTTTTTAGCCCACGTCCGTTGGTATATACGTCCGGGTCAATATAGCCGTGATTGAGGATCAAAACAGGAAAAGGCCCGCGGCCTTTTGGAACATTCATAATGCCCGAAATTTTCAAATCGCCGCTCCGATACGTAAGGTAATAACGCGTATAAAATGCGTTGTCATCCAATACTTTTCCAAGTTTAAGATCCGTTCCGGATAACCGTTTTCGGCTGAAGTTCGGAATTGATACCGAATCAACCCAGCGCTTAATATTAGGCGTAACGGGTTGCGCTGCCTGCTCGAACATATTCGGATAAAATATCCAGCTTAAACAGACAATAACTATAAAAACACCCAGGCTCAGGCTCAATCTCATTTTCATATCTTATTTGTATTATGTGAAACGTACTGTAGGATTCCAAATAAAATTAACGAATCCAGACGTTATTTGTTGCAGGAATTATAACAGCGTCTGTTCTTATACTTCCTGAATTTCGACGCCTTGGATATTATATTAAGAAATAACTGATAGAGCAAATTTTTTTCCGTTTCGATTACTATGTGGGATTTGTTTTCACGATTTGCTAATTTACGTAACGTATAGATCATTTCCCAATCCCAGGATACCCAAAAATAATTCTTCAGGTAATGGCCACATGATTATGCTTTATTACTACGCGTAGGGTACATATATTTATGTGCTTATTCGCTTTACTCACATACGTCATGGTGAGCCCTTCGGCGGGGCTCAGGACAAGCTTGTCGAACCATGACAAAGTATAATAGTAAAATCAGCCTTCGGCTGCGCTCAGGCTGAACCTATCTTCTCCGTTTGTGAGTCGACCGGACATGCGCTCTTTATCAAAATAAGCGGGAATATTTTAACCTGCAATTTGTTATACAACTACTTAACTTTATAACCATAAACTTATATAAAAATTATGACAGAAAAAACACCTAAATCATTTGATGAATTGATTCAAACCAGCGAAGTGCCTGTTTTTGTTGATTTCTGGGCAGAATGGTGCGGGCCATGCCGTATGGTGGCGCCATCAGTAAAACAACTGGCTGAAGAACTTGCAGGGCGTCTGACGGTAATAAAAATCAATGTGGACGAAAAACCCTTAATTGCTTCTCAGTATGGCATTCAGAGTATTCCGACTTTTATGATATTCTACCAAGGAAAAGCCGTCACCCGCTTTTCAGGTGCGATGCCGTATCCGATGTTGAAACAGGAAGTGGAAAAAAGTTTATCC
>JAEUSJ010000021.1:10027-17639 GCA_016788215.1 bacterium
CGAAACCGCAATCGCTTAAGGGGGTATGATGCAAACCAAAGTCAAATGGATCTCGGATAAACATTTCCAAGGTTTGGCCGATAATAAGACCGTGATCGACATGGATGACGTAAAAAAAGGCGCGCCGACGCCGATGGAAATTCTCCTGATGAGCCTCGCCGGCTGCGGCGGTATCGACATTGTTCCCATGCTAAAGAAAATGAGGCAGGAGCTTGTGGCTTTTGAAACAACGATTAAGGCTGAACGCGCAAATGACCACCCCAAAGTATTTCAGAAGATCCATCTCAGCTATCATTTTACCGGCAAAAAGCTCGACCCGAAATCCGTCGAAAAAGCAATTAAACTAAGTCATGAAACGTACTGCTCCATTGCCGCCATGCTCAAGCCCGGGGCAGATATAACCTATTCTTATAAAATAAGCGAAGCATAAGGATATAAATATGGAATATGGATTTTCAAAAACCGTCGGCTACTCTTATGAAGAAGCCGTTGAAAAAGTCACGGAAGAATTAAAAAAAGAAGGCTTCGGCGTACTTACTTCCATTGATGTCAAAGATACTATGAAAAAAAAACTCGATGTCGATTTTAAAAATTACGTCATTCTTGGCGCGTGTAACCCGCCGCTGGCGCATAAAGCGCTGACCGCAGAAATTGATCTGGGCCTGCTCCTTCCGTGTAACGTGATCGTCTATGAAAACGACAAAAATAAAACGGTGATCGGTTTTTTTGATCCCAAGTTGATGGCAAAGTTGGTTGACAATCCGGAATTAAATAACATTGCAGACGAAGTCTACAAGAAACTCCAACGGGTCTACGCTGAATTATAGTCAAATGAACCTTAAGAAACCCTGGGTATATCCCCTGCTGGTATCCCTGACACTGGGGCTCGCCCCCTTCACGCCTGAACCTCATGTATGGAAGCAACTGGCGGCCATATGGCATGGAACTATTCATGAATGGATTGACTGGTTCGATCTCGTTCTGCATGGATTTCCGTGGATCTGGCTGTTGGCGGTATTGATGACTATGTTAAAGAACAAAAATTCAGATATGGCGTGATCCGCATGGTATTTATGAAAAAAACTGAAATGTTCACGAAGGAGTTAGATCATGGCTGAATGGAAATTGCTGTTATTTCTCGCAGGTTATTTTTTATTGATGTATTACATTTTACCTAAATTGGGAGTTCCTACTTGAATGAACAGCTCTTGTTCCGTGTCGAACAAGCCCAAAATTAAGAAAAAAAATGAAACCGACGAAACTGCTGAGGAATTAAGATGAAAAAGAAAATATTCTTTATTGCGTTAGGAGCCGGAGCCGGATTTGCGTACTATTATTTTATCGGATGCCATAACGGAAGTTGCCATATCCAAAGTAACCCGTACATCAGCAGCACGTATGGCGCCGCCGTGGGATGGGCTGTCTCGACAGTAACGCTCCCGCTTAAGAAAAACAAAAAAGACACGAATTCTTTAATCTGATAATTTATCATACATGTTACTTTCTAAAAAGGAGGCTGGGTTATGAAATGCAATGTAGGTAATACCGATCGTATGTTTCGGATCATTGGCGGTATGTTAATAATCACTTTGGGTTACATTTATCAGTCATGGTGGGGAGTTATTGGTGTGTTACCGATTCTGACAGGAACTCTTCGTTGGTGTCCATTGTATTTACCTTTCAAGATCAGTACGGACAAGACGAATCAGGCTTAAATAATAATAACATGGAAATAAGTAGGGAAATGTTTTCGCATTTCCCTTTTTCTATTGTGCCTCAATCCCTCAGCGCATCATCACTTTGCAGTTACTCCGAGAAAGTCGAGAATTTCTTCCTTACGCGCCCTTGCATCGGCGTATCCGAGTGCGATGAGTTCACGGCAATACGCCTGCTCAAAAAGAAGATAACTGGATAAATTTGCTCCGTTACGGCCGGCGGCTCCCATTCCTCGGAGCAGTATGCGCAGAGACAGAGGCAATTGATGAACATGTTTTGTTGCTATCGGCTCGATATCTCGGCTGGGACTAATCCAAAATGTGTCGACTTTACGCAGGGTGTTTGCTCCGTCTCTTAAATATTCTTTCGGAATATGACTGACGGTGTGGTTAATCCGGTGCAAAAGCTCAAGATCAGTCTCTATGGCATCAAGAAAAATAGAGTTCAACATATGACCGGCAATGCCGGCCAGCGTGGGATATTCCTGTGGTTTTAAACGCTCAACCTGTTCTTTCACTTTATAACGTACGCCGATAACAAATATACGCTCCGCGCCAAGGTGTAATGCCGGGCTGATCGGAGCCGATTGGCGTACGGAGCCGTCGCCAAAATATTCACGATTCAGTTTTACTGCAGAAAAAAAAAGTGGAATGGCCGATGATGCCATCAGATGATCCGTTGTGATTTTGCAGGCGCTTCCAAAACGACGGGCGCGTTTCCAGGGCGTGAGCGACTCAATTCCCTGATAAAATGTAACTGACTCTCCGGTCCCATAGCCAAACGCCGTGACGGCCAGCGCGCGTAACGCCCCGGAATCAATTGAGGATTGTATCAGATCGCAGGGCATCTTCGTCTCCAGTAATTTCCTCAACGGCGCACGGTTGAATAGTTCCTGGGGATAACGCCTCCCAAGGCCTGCCAATGCAAGAGCCGCGAACCAATGTGCCCCGGTAACAAACAAACCCCATGCATCGGCACGAAACACATGATTCACGTGAAAATTCTTCCACACAAAATTCAGTTGTTTCACTGCATCGTGAAAATCCCCTGCGCGAACGGCTAATGCCGTGGCGTTGATGGCGCCGGCCGACGTTCCGCAAATGATTTTAAAGGGACTCGATGCGCCCGGGGGAAGCATAGAGGTAATACCCTTTAACACGCCAACCTGATACGCGCCGCGAGCGCCTCCGCCCGCCATGACGAGTCCTATGATGGGTTTTTCATTTTGTTCCACAGCCGTGATACTCCTCGATAATAAGAATCAGTGAATAGGGCGAATGGCAAAAGACCATCGAAAAAAATTGAATACTCAGCAGTATCTAAGGCATTCAAAAAAATCATGCAGTTTTTTTTTATCCAATTTTCCGTCACTCCGAACGCCGCTGCAAACATCTAATGCGAAAGGGCCAACCTGTATAACCGCCTCAGCAGCATTTTGCGGGTTTAAGCCGCCGGCGAGGAATACAGGAATATCCACGATTTCTCGAATCTTCCGGCTGATGTCCCAATTATGCGTCCGTCCCGTTCCTCCAAGTTCTTTCACTTTCAGTTTTTGATTCCCGGAATCCAACAGCAATGCGTGAACGCCCGCCGCGGCATCTACCGCTTCCGCAATCGATTCTTCTCCCGTTACGTGAATCACCTGAACGATCTTTATTCCGGGCATAGCTTTCCGGAGATCATCATACGATCCCGCTAACAGTCTATCGCATATCTGAATCGTATTGGTCCCGCAACGCCTATGTTGCGCAACAATCTCCTCTGCATCCTGTAAACTGGTCAAAAGAAATGTTGCGACAGAAGGCGGTACGAAATCAGCAATGGCAGCAATCATCGTTTCGCTGATAACGCCCGGCCCGCTTGGCATTGCGGAAACCAATCCCAAAGCCGAAGCGCCGGCGTCCATAGCCATTTGGGCCTCGGTTACGGACTGGATGCAGCAGATTTTAACTCTTGTTTTACTCGAGCGGTCCATAAATTATTTTTTATTACAATGTACAATTTCATTTTGATGATTCCATACTAATTTTTAACTGCGGGTGACAATTAATTGTTTA
This sequence comes from bacterium, assembly GCA_016788215.1. Lineage (GTDB taxonomy): Bacteria > CLD3 > CLD3 > SB21 > SB21 > SB21. The sequence continues at coordinate 13,801 of JAEUSJ010000021.1, forward strand.
AAAAAATCTTGACTCCAGAACAATTCCATTGTATAATTGTCCGGCTTTAGACCTTTCCGTTAATTGACATTTCTATGTTTTCTGCGTAATGACCCCCGCGGTTATTGCGTCTTGTCAGATTTTAATACCTTCCGGGTTGGTTGGCTCTTTTTACTTGCCGGACTAACTCCTCACTTTTGTTGAAACCCTCGCGTTGCAGCGAAAGAAATTCAGATTAAGACAATACATTTTTTAGATTTTGGCGCTTGATAGGGGTACGTACCCGAGATATGCGCAAACTGAAGCTTGTTATCTCTATTTTTGGTTTCTTACTATTAAATAACTTACCTAATGACTATCTAATGAGGAGGAGAAGATCTCATGAGAAAAGTTACTCACCTGTTGGCAGCGGCTCTTATCTTTTTGGCCGCAATCACATCGGGCAACCAAGCCCAGGAACAGAAGGCGGGCAACGCGCCCGGCTGGATTGATCCCGACAAAAACTTTAGGGACGTACAGAAAGAATTTGATCAATTTTGGACGGGAAAGGACGTATCGAACCGGGATGTCGTCAAAGGCACCGGATTCAAACAATTCAAGCGATACGAATGGTTTTGGCAGAGCCGTATGGATGCTTCGGGAAAATTTAATCCTGAACTGATCTGGCTGGCGCGTCAGGAGAAAATGCGGAATTTTCCAAATTCGTGGTTTGCGAAGAGCAAAGGGCTCGGAAAATCCAGCGCGATCATGGTGAATAGTTCTAACTGGACAAACCTAGGACCACAAACATCGATTCCTTCCGGCGGCGGAGCCGGACGGGTCAACTGTATCGTTTTTGATCCGACCAATTCCAATACCATTTATGTAGGTTCACCCGGTGGCGGCCTATGGAAAACAACTAATGCCGGAACTACCTGGACAACTAATACTGACGAGCTGGGAACACTCGGCGTGTCGTCGCTTGCTATCGACCCGGCCAATACGAGCACTATGTATCTCGGCACTGGCGATGGCGATGCCGGTGACACGTACTCGCTCGGCGTATTAAAATCAATCGACGGCGGTGCCACGTGGAATACCACGGGATTAAGCTGGACGGCAAGCCAGACCTTCCGGATCAGCAAACTTATTATTCACCCGACAAACACGAGTATATTAGTTGCGGCTACCAGCAACGGTATTTACAAAACAACGAACGCAGGAACTACCTGGACGCAAGTTCTAACAGGAAATTTCAAAGATCTCGAAATAGATCCTTCGAATGCGGCCGTGTGGTATGCAGGCCGTTACGGAAATGGAACTGCGGCTATTTTCAAATCAACGGACACCGGCGGTACGTGGGCGCAATTGACCTCCGGTCTTCCGGCCAGCGGCGTGTACCGTGTTGCTATCGCAGTGGCTCCATCCGCTCCGGCAACATTGTATGCTTTGTATTGCAATAACATCGCCAACGATTACGGTTTGTATGGCGTATATAAGACGACCAACAGCGGCACGACCTGGACGCAAGTCAAAGGCGCTACGTCACCTAATTTATTAGGATGGAATAGCAACGGCGCCGATGCTGGCGGACAAGGCTGGTATGATCTCTGTATTACCGTATCCCCGACTGATGCAAATAATGTCTATACCGGCGGCGTCAATATTTGGCGTTCAACTAACGGCGGAACCACGTGGACGATCAACGCGCATTGGACGGGATCGGGCGCTTCGTACGCTCATGCGGATCATCATGCTATCGAATTTTTGCCGGGCAGCGGAACCACACTCTTCAGCGGCAACGACGGCGGGTTCTTCAAAACAACGAACAACGGAACGACATGGACGGACTTCAGCAATGGACTTGGCATTCATCAATATTATCGGATCGGCGCCTCAAAAACCAATTCGAGTATCGTACTCGGCGGCGCGCAGGATAACGGCACTGATCGTTATAACACAGGCAGTTGGACCCGTATCATCGGCGGCGACGGCATGGAATGCGCCGTGGACTTCACGAACGCCAACATTCAATATGGCGCGCTGTACTATGGCGACATTTATCGTACAACATCGGGAGGCACGCCCACAAATATGGCCGATCCTACTGAAGACGGCGCATGGGTTACACCCTATGTTCTCAATCCTTTGGTCAATACGACGATGTATTATGCGACCATGACGAGAGTCTACCGTAGTACGAATGTAACTAACACCACACCGACATGGGCATCCATAAGCAGTGCGGCTTTAGGAAGTACGGCCGATCCTCTAACAGTACTAGCCGTCGCCCCATCCAACGGAACGACCATGATAACGGCTAACGCAGCAAACGCATGGAAAGGAGTATTCGGAGGAAGTACCTGGACATGGACCAGTTTATCCGGTTCCGGCCTCCCCGCCGGTGTGACGTATGTGGCGTTTCACCCTACCGATCCTAATACTATTTGGGCGACAATCGGCGGCTTTACGGCAGGAAGTAAAGTTTTCAAAACCGTCAACGGCGGAACTTCATGGACCAATATATCTACGTCTCTGCCTAACGTACCGGCCAATTGCGTCGCCGTTCATCCGACAACTCCTAACGACGTGTATATTGGTATGGACCTTGGCGCGTTTTATTCCGGAGACGGCGGAACGACCTGGGAAGCTTATGATACCGGCCTTCCGAATGTGATTGTCAACGAACTGGAAATTCACCTAAGCGCCGGCAAGATCCGCGCTGCGACTTACGGACGCGGTCTGTGGGAATCTCCTTTGCAGACCACCACTCCGACGAATTCCGTGACCGTTACAGCTCCCAATGGCGGAGAAAATCTCACGGCTGGAACTTCCACGAATATCACATGGACCAGCACCGGAACTATAGCGAACGTGAAGCTGGAATACTCAACTGACGGAGGGACAAACTATACCGTCATTTCTGCCTCAACTGCTAATGACGGATCGGAAGCATGGACGGTTCCGAGTACTGCAACGACGCAAGGCCGCGTGCGCGTGTCCGATGCGTTAAACGCCGCAACGAACGACGTCAGCAACGCGAACTTTACGATCTCCGTTGCTCCGACGAATTCCGTAACCGTTACGGCTCCAAATGGCGGAGAAAATCTGACCGGCGGAAATTCCACGACGATTACCTGGACGAGCACGGGTACGATCGCCAATGTAAAACTGGAATATTCCCTGGACGGCGGAACGAACTATACCGTTATTTCTGCCTCAACCGCTAACGACGGATCGGAAGCATGGACGGTCCCGAGTTCTGCAACGACACAAGGCCGCGTGCGCGTATCCGATGCATTAAACGCCGCCACGAATGATGTCAGCAACGCGAACTTCACTATTACGGTTCCGTCCGGAGGTTATGCTACTCTTCCTTACTCTTTTGGATTTGAAACGGCGCTCGACGCATACTGGACAACATCCAGCAGCAACAGCTACGGACGTATTCAACGGGTAACAACTAACGCTCCGCACAGCGGAAGCTATCATTTGACCATGGATGTGACCACAACCAATAATTATTCTGAAAACCATGCCGACTTAAAAGTCAACTTGTCCGGTTATACCAATGCTTCAGTATCGTTTTGGTGGAAAGATTTCGGCGATGAAAACCACACCAATGACGGGGTCTATTTCTCAAGTAACGGCGGGTCGACATTTACAAAAGTTTACACATTTACACCGGCTTCCTACAGCACCACGTACAGACAATTTACTCTTGATATCGATGCCTTGTGCGTTACTTATGGCTTGACTATGACCGGAACATTTGTCATTCGGTTCCAGCAGTATGACAATTCACCCATTACGACGGACGGTATGTCATTTGACGACATCAGCGTTACGGGAACAACAGGCTCAACGCCGCCGATCACTGC
>JAEUSJ010000021.1:17734-25875 GCA_016788215.1 bacterium
GCGTTGCGGTCAGCGGCAGCGTCTCGAGCACGACCGATAACGACTGGTATTATTTTGACGTAAGTACTGCCGGTAATGTAGGAGTAACGTTAGCGATCACCGGATCTGCCGACTTAGATTGGTACATGTATAATTCGGCGTTGACGGAAGTCGCCCGCGGCTACACGGTTAATAATCCGGAAACAGGGAATTACACAGCCGCAGTCGGACGTTATTATGTCAAGGTTAACGGCTATTCAGGCGCAACGGCGGCATATACGCTGACATTAAGCGGCGGACTCGCGCAGGTTGCACTTGGCGGCCAAAAAGGACAGGTCGTTCCTGCTAAACTCACGCTCGATCAGAACTATCCGAATCCTTTTAATCCGACAACGTCCATCCGTTTTGGAATTCCTAAAGAAGGCCACGTATCGCTGAAGATATATAATATTCTTGGCCAGGAAATCCGGTCTTTGATCAATGAGAACCGCAAGGCGGGAAATTATGATGAACTATGGGATGGCCGCAACCAGTTCGGCGTCGCGGTATCCAGTGGAATTTATATCTATCGCTTACAGGCAGGCAATGAAATCATCACCCGAAAAATGAATTTTCTGAAATAATTTCTGCTCGAACAAGAAAAACCCGTACGATTCAATCGTACGGGTTTTTTATTTTATAGTATTTGCAGTCCAAAGATTTTCACCTACAACTCCAGCGTGCCGCTCAGATTAAGCAGCCTACATGCGGGAAATGTTTTGTTACCAGCCTCTAAAAAGCTTCACCTATGGCAATGGTGGGATACGCCGAATTTTTGCCTACCGCAATGTCCAGTCGAACGCAGGACTTCGTGCGCCGGTCAATCGTAAAACGGATTCCGAATCCTACCGAATATTTCAGATCCTGCACTCGGAAGTCTTTTATCTTATGCGCAACGTCTCCATAGCCGCCAAAACCCGCAGCGCTGATTCGCCAGAAAAGCGGCATGCGGTATTCTGCCTGAAAAGCAACCATATTGCGGTCGCGGAATCTCGCGGGAAAATATCCGCGCATCAGCCCGTCGCTGCCAAATAATGACATTTTGTAGTAAGGAGGATTATACGCGATCAAACTCATATAAGCCTGATAGGCAATAACATGATTTTCAAAAGGCGAAAAATATTGGCGTACGTCGGCAACAAATCTGACGAAGTTGTAATCGCTTCCCAAAGTTGCATGGAACGGAATCAGTGAATATTGTTGATATTTGCCGCGCGTAGGATAAATTTTGCTGTCTCTCGAATCATAGTCTGCGCTTACGCCCAATCCTGACGAGAGGCCGGACTTCTCACCCGGAATTTTCAGGTTTGCAAAATAACCGTTGGATTCGCTTTCAACAACCCTGCTGTAGTCGAATTCGGTAACTAATCCTATCTGCAAATGCGACCGAACAGTTTTAGACAGCTTTGCGCGAAACGCCAGTGTTTTTGGAGTATATTCCTCATAAGTTGAATCTGTTGTGTTATTGCCGATTCCATAAAACAGATTAAACCATTCGGTATAACTTCCCGTCGTCTGAAAGTGCCAGCGGTCCTTGCTCCAATGATTTTCATAACTCAGCGTAACGTCGGACTGACTGCGCTGCGTGTATACCGCATAGACCGATATCACGGCCGGAGAAGGCGTGCTGTCACGTATACTCTTATACATGGTATACCCAACCGAACCGCCGCCCATCAGTCTTGTTTGCGGTGTCCAGAAAATGATCGGAAAATAAAACAGTTTGTTTTTCTTTTGAGCAAGAGAATCCCTTTCGTCCTGCGTCCATGCAACAAAGGCTGTTGACTGAAAAATAAAAAGACCGACAATGAGACGGTAAAAAACTTTTTTAGGCTGCATAATTAATAAATAAAATTAACCATTTTGCTGAGCCATAATACAATAAAAAAAAACTCTCCTCAAGTCAAATTATCGAGAAAGGATTGAATACAAATCCAAACCTGCTTAGGCTTTCGCCAATTCTCTTGTTTTCTCCTTGCGGCCGTTATCGCTTATTCCAGTTCCGGCATCAGGCACTTCATCTTCCATTGACCCAAAAACTTTTCCAAACAATCGCGGCAGTTTTTCTTTCCATTGGTCCACCTTGCTGTAGACTACCGGAACGAGCAGCAAAGTCAGGAACATCGAACTGGTTAAGCCGCCTACCAGCGCCCAAGCCAAACCGGTTTTCCATTCCGAGCCGGAACTGGTCGACAGTGCGATCGGAAGCATTCCAAATATCATGGTAAGCGTCGTCATCAAAATCGGACGCAGTCTCGATTTGCCGGCTTCGATCAAAGCATCATACGTGGACAACCCGTTTTCCAGCCGGGTTTGATTAGTGCGGTCTACCAATAAAATTGCGTTTTTTGCAACCAGGCCGACCAACATAATAATGCCTAACATTGAAAAGATCGATAGCGACTTCATCATAAGCGCAAGTGCCAAAAGTGCGCCAACCATAGCCACCGGTATAGAGAACAATACAACAAAAGGGTAAACATAAGAATCATACAACGCCACCATGATCAGGTAAACAAATAAGATACCTGCGATCAAGGCGAGTCCTAAACTGCCAAAGGAATCAGCCTGGTTCTTCAGATCCCCTGCATATGCAATTCTCACTCCCTGCGGCAGGGTTTCTTTCTTCATTGCTGTTTCAAAATCCGCACCCACACTCCCGCTGGGCCGTCCGATGACTTGTGAGAAAACGGTGATCGAATTATTACGATCGCGTCGCTGAAGTTTAGTCGGCCCGCTCGCGTGAACAATGGTCGCGAATTGCTGCAGTTCGACCTGTTCCCCGCGTCGATTGAAAAATACGATACTTCCAAGTTTGCCGGTTCTGGATCGATCCGACTCGTCCAGCGCAATCCGAATATCATATTCGTTATCTCCGTCCCTGAATTTTGATTCGTCATCCCCTGCCAGCGCGATGCTGAGGGCGTATTGCCGATATCCGCTATCGTCAATCCAAAGGCCGCCATTTTTTCGCGATCAATTTCTACGCGCGACTCCGGTTTGCCTTCTTCGGAAGAAAGCCGGATATCCGCCGTTCCTGAAATGTTGCCGAGTATGGCCGCCACACGATCTGCCGCCGTGCGAACCTCCGCGCGGGTCGGCCCGCTGACGATGATCTGAACCGGTGTCTGATTTGCAGTACCGAAAATTCCGATGGGATTAACCCGAACTTTCATTCCGGGAATTTGCTGAAGCCGTTGTTTTATATCCCATCCTATTTCATCCGTAGATTTGCTCCGCTGTGATTTGTGAATTAAGGCCACATTCAATTCGGATGAATAGTTAGACGCTTGCCCGATGAATCCTTCATTGGATGCGCCGACATTGGTAAAAACTTTATCCACTTCCGGCATCGCAAAAAGAATCCGCTCGACTTCCTGCGTTACATAATTGGTATGTTCAATAGTCGAACCGGACGGCAGTTCAATTGTTACGGCAAATTCACCGCGATCGGACTGGGCTACAAATTCGGATCCGATAAACCCAAGCGGAACCAGTGACAGGGAAGCAAAAAATAAGACCACGGTTAATAAAAATATTTTTCCTTTATTGGCCAAACTCCATTTGAGTAAGTTCATATAATGGCCGCTGAATTTTTCATAAATAGATTCAAAAGCCAGGGCAAAGCGTCCAAGCAGCGTGTTTTTTGTCAATCGTTCAATTTTGGCAAATCGCGAAGCAAGCATCGGCGTTATGGTGAACGAAACAAACAAACTCAATATAGTGGACACCACGACCACGACGGCAAATTGCCTGATAATGTTTCCAATCAATCCCGTGGTCATAGCCAGCGGCAGGAACACCACGACGTCGACCAGCGTAATCGCGAGCGCTGCAAATCCGATCTCATTTCGACCGGTTAAGGCTGCCGTTCTGCGTTCCTGTCCTTTTTCCATGTGGTGATATATATTTTCCAGAACAACGATCGAGTCGTCCACAAGAATTCCCACCACCAGCGACAGTCCCAGCAGCGTCATCAGGTTTAATGAAAATCCGAACATATAGATCGCCGTGAAAGTGGATATCAGCGAGGCCGGAATGGCGATCATAACGATAACGGAATTACGCAGACTGTGCAGGAATAATAACATGACCAGCGCGACGAGCATAACGGCGATGGCTAAGTCCGTTTTAACTGCATTCGAGGCGTCAACGGTAAACAGCGATCCGTCCTGCGCGATGTCAAACTTTAACTGAATATCTTTGTAATCTTGCTCCAGTTTAATAATTTCTTTGCGCACCAGTTTGCTGATCTCGACGGCATTGGCATCCGACTGTTTCTGGATCAGCATACCGACGGCGGTTTTCCCGTTGATCCTGCTGATATTGGTATAATCTTTTTGTCCGTCCTGTACTTCGGCTATATCGGAAACTTTTATTTCACCGCCCTGCCGTGAACGCGTAATGACGGTATTGCGGATATCGTCGATGGATGTGAACTTACCGGCCACGCGCACAATAAATTGCCCGTCCACATCTTTGATCTTTCCGGTCGGAAAATCAAGATTGGAATACTTGATGGCCTGCGCCGCCTGCGCAATGGAGAGTCCGTAGGAACGAAGTTTCCCCGGATCTAAATTAATTTTTATCTCGCGCTCATCCCCCCCGATCATCGAGACCTGCGCTACGCCCGGCAATTGTGAAAAGCGCGGTTTCACGTGATCTTTCAAAAATTGATAAAATTCACGCGGCGGCTTTGAACTGAGAATGCCCATACGGATTACCGGCATTTCATCGATGGCGAATTTAGACAACGTCGGAGATTTTGCATCCGACGGGAGGCGTGCTGCGATCTCGCCGACCTTCCTCTGCGCGTTTTGCAGCGCAATATCGATGTCCGCCGCCTGATTGAATTCTACCGTCACGAGGGACAACCCTTCCTGCGACGTTGAATTGACCGCCGAGATCTCATCCAAGCTCGACACGGCATCTTCCACAAGCTTGGTCACCGACGTTTCAACTTCGTTCGGCGAGGCGCCCGGATAAAAAGTCGTTACGGTCAGAACCGGCGGGCTGATCTTGGGAAGCAATTCGTAACTTAATTGCGAATAACTGTAAAGCCCCAGCACGCCGAGTACCGTGAAGATCACTACGATCAGTGACGGACGCTTTATCGCTAATTCTGTTAAGGTCATGGTTATCTCCTATGTGTAACAACTCTTAATTTCAATAAATAACATTTAACCAATAATCAAAAATGGCTAAGACGTTTTGAACAATCTATTTTTATGCCTAATGTCAACGTCTCCATGGTTCACTTTTTTGTTATTCATTTCTCGTTAAATGTTTTTCATTTCTAATTTTCGTTATTGCATGATGGTTACGGGAACGTCGTCTTTCAGATTATTATGTCCGGCGACAACGATCTTTTCCCCGTCCTTCAATCCCTGTAAAATTTGTAATTTCGTTCCGGCCTCTTTGCCGACAACGACGCTGCGCTGTTTAGCAATACCGTCTTCGATGACGTACACTTTGGGTTCCTTGATACTGCCGATCAAAGCTTCTCTCGGAATGACGATGGTTTCTATACTTTGAACCGACACAAAATTAACACGGCAGAACATTCCCGCCTTTAGCGGATGCTCCCTGCTGTTGGCAAGAGACATTTCAACCGGGTAGGTATGGGCTTCATCGCCTTTAGAACTGACGCTCTCGATCTTTCCGGCGAAAGTCAGTCCGGGGTAAACCTCCGTGGTAATTTCAACTTTATCGCCTGCTTTTAACTTAAATGCGTCCTTTTCTGCAACATTTAGTTTGACCTTGAGTTTGGAAATATCAACGACATTGGCGATAGTCATACCGGGCTGAATCATCACGCCCATGTCCACGGTTCGCGCAGTGACCATGCCGTCTATCGGCGTTTTAATACGCGTATCATTTAACTGACGTTTTGCGACGATGTATTGGTTCTCCGCGCCTACATACGCCAGCCGCGACGCTTCCATCTGTAATTCCGTAATAGTACCGTCTTTGAAAAGCTCTTCATTACGCAGTAAATCTTTTTTTGCTTTTTCATAAGTTGCTTCGGCCGCCTTGAAGTTGGACTGCTTCACTTCGTCATCCACCTGTACGATGGGCGATCCTGCCGGTACATAATCGCCGATTTTTGCATAAACGGAAACGACACGGCCTTGCGTTTCAGATACGATGGCTACATCGTTATTGCCAACAATCGTGCCGACCATACTCAAACTCTCTTCCATTTTTTCTCTTCCAGCAATTGCAGCAGAAACGGGGAATGTGGTCATTTTGTCATTCCTTGCCGTTGACGCGCTGGTAGCCTTGTTGTGCAGGAGCACGGTGATAACCGCTCCCAGAATAAATGCGATCAGTAAAATGCCCTTTAATGATTTCATGTTTTCTCCTTTTATATTAATATCTTACCGTTTTTACATTTACATTTCTAAATAACTTTGCGACTTTGCGCTCTTGGGTTACCATCTATTTTTCTCCAATGGCTTTTAATAACCTCGCTTCGGCCAATTCGTATTCCACAAGCGCATCCGTATGATCCGTCTTGGCCCGCAGCACCGCTACCTCCGCATCGAGCAAATCTGTCGTAAGCGCAACGCCGCGTTTGAATTTTTCGCTCGTGATGCGGTAACTTTCCTCGGCTTCCGCTATACTTTGTTTCGCAACTTCTATTTTTTCTTTGTCTTTCCGGAGGTTCAAATAATTTTGCGTAACCTCCAGGCTGATGCCGTCCTTGAGTAATCCAAGCGCGTCTTTAACCTGAGCAACTTGCGCCTGCGCCTGTTTCGTTTGAGATTTCGTGGCGCCCCAGTTCCACACATCAAAATTGACCGTCACGCCGACGTCCCATCCGGTTTTGAATTGGTCTCGCGTCGGAAAGTAACGCGTATTGGGACGGTTGTAATAATAATTTCCGGTTAATGAAGCCTGCGGATAATAACTTGCCTGGGCAATTTTTACCGAAGCATCGCCCGCCTGTAAACGGTATTCCAGCGCCTTGATGTCCTGCCTTTGATCTTCTGCTTTAAGGATCAGCGCGGACACATCCTGAAACACCATCGGGTCATTTGTGATCATCGATGCGATCTCAATCTGCGTTCCAAGCGGTAAGCCGATCAGGTTATTCAGATAGATCATCGATAATTCTACGCCGTTTCTTGCATCGATCTGAAGTAACCGGACGCTGGAGAGCTGTACCTGAACTTTGAGCACATCATTATTGGTTATCATACCCTGCGCGAGCAGGTTTTGCGCGTCTTTCAGATGCGCTTGAACCTGATCTACATTCTCGTCGACCACTTTTTTGACTTCCGTTGCTCTAAACAAATTCCAATAAGCGAGACGAATCGCATAGATCATGTCGGTTTTATCTTTTTCGAGATCCTGCCTGCTTGCTTTTTCTGAAAGTTCCGCCACCTTCGAATTATTTTCCAGTCGAAAGCCTGTGAAAAGTTGCTGCTGCACGGTAGCTTTCAAAGTGTAGGTATTCAGAATAGTCGGCGACAGCGTGCTCGTGACGTCGGTTACGGGAACACCCGGGGCAAAGGCATTGGCCGGTATCGAAAACTGTCCCGGCGGCACGTCGCTCAACCGCGTATAACCCGCGCTGAGTTTCAACGACGGCAACCGAGCCGCATTCGTTTCTGATTTTTTAGCCGATGCGGACTCGGCCTTCATTTGCGACGCGTGCAGGGATTTGCTGTTTTCAAGCCCGATTTGTAGGGCTTCTTCGACGGTCAGTTTACGCAGTTCCTGCGCCGACAGAACGGGCCACGCCATTATGCTCCAGAAAAATATCGCTTTCAGCAGGTTCATAGGTTCACTCCAATTAAGATAACTTAAATTAAATTTTGAATTTCTTTTTCATGACGAATATATTCCGCTCGCGCTTCTTCCGTCAGGAAACCTTCATAGAAAATTTTTGAAATGTTCTCAAAAATTTGCGTTGCGGTATAAGGCAAATTCGATAACGTTTCCGGGTTGATCAAATTTTCCACCAACGTAAGCATGATCAGCGTGGACAACTTTTCATCCACATCGCTGCGAAATTTTCCTTTTTCAACGCCTTCTCTAATGAGTTGGCCGAATTCTTCCACTATATGTTTCCGCCGGTGATCATCGATCACCTTCCAAACTTCCGGGGCGTGCTT
>JAEUSJ010000220.1 GCA_016788215.1 bacterium
AGGTAAAGCTACCGTCGATATTGGGCAACGCGATCAACATATACGTTTTTCGCGGCCAAATGTGTAAGGCCTTTTTCTCCAGTAAAAATTTACCGTTATCGCCGGCTGGAATGGTTAATTCCTTGTACCCGTGTTCGAGATAACTTTGCGAGAAATTAAATCGCCCTATTTTGAGCATATCCATACGAATGGCGGAAGCGGATCCGTCGGTCCCGATAACCGTCCGGCCTTTTTCGATATGAGACACGTTGGATACTTCGTTTGTCAGATGGACTTCACCTGTTGAGAAATTCATCCCGGTGCATCGCTCATTAAAATGGATCTTTACATTTTGGTTTTGCTCAGCCAGATCCATCAACCGCATATTAAGATCGCCGCGCGACACAGCATTAATTACTTCTGAATCATTTTTTCCATAAGGCAAAAATTGCAGATCACCGGAATGACTATGAATCATCCGTCCCTTCATCGGAATGGCAATTTTCATAATCTCTTCGTATAGGCCGACTTCTTTAAGAGCGTGAATGCCGCGCGTAGAAAGCGCAAGATTGATGGAACGTCCAGCGCCGATATTGGTTTTTCTCATATCGGGGCGACGCTCGAATAATTCTACTTGATATCCTTTTTTGGCCAAATAAACAGACAGAAGCGAGCCTGCTAAACCGGCGCCGATAAGAATAATTTTATCCGACATAGTGCTATATATTTTGTTTTAGATTTTGAACAAAGCTATACACGTCAATAAACGAATTGTACAAAGGTACGGGGGCGAGTCGTATAACATCGGGTTCCCGCCAATCGCAAATCACGCCGTAATCAATGAGTTTTTGGAACATCCGTTTTCCATTTTGCTTGAATCGAACGGATAACTGGCATCCGCGCTTCGAAACATCCGATGGCGTAATAATATCAATTTGATCGCTGTTCAGATCCATGATCAGATATTCGAGATAACTTGTTAGTAATTCCGATTTCTTTTGGAGTTTATCCATTCCTGCTTCATCAAAAATTTCCAGCGATGCATTCAAAGCGGCAAGCTGAATGATGGACGGATTACTTAGCTGCCATCCTTCTGCAGACGGAATCGGTTGAAAATCAGGCCCCATCAGAAATCGTGTTTTTTTGTCGTGCCCCCACCAACCTGCAAATCTTTTCAGGTCAGAGTTAGCCAAATGCCGTTCGTTCACAAAACATCCCGCAATGGAACCGGGCCCGGCATTCAGATATTTATACGTACACCACACGGCAAAATCAGACCCCCATTCATGAAGCTTTAAAATTATGTTGCCCGCAGCATGCGCCAGATCAAATCCGACCGTACAACCCTTTGCGTGTGCGGCTTTGGTAATACGTTCTATGTCAAAAACCTGTCCGGTATAATAATTTACACTGCCAAAAAGAACCAAGGCAATGGACCCTCCCTCTTCCGAAATTTTCTTTTCAATATCCTCAGTATGGATAGTGTCTTCACCTTCGCGAGGGCTCATTTCGATCAAAGACGAAGAAGGATCGTAGTTGTGAAATCGTATCTGTGAATTGACTGCATACTGATCTGACGGAAACGCGCCGCGCTCAATCAGAATTTTATGACGGGATGGCGTAGGCCGGTAAAACGTCACCATCATTAAATGAAGATTAACGGTCAGAGAATTCATATTCACAACTTCAACCGGCATGGCGCCGACTATTTTTGCCGTTTTCTCTGTAAGATATTCATGATAATCTAACCAAGGGCGTTTGGCATGAAAATGCCCATCTACGCCGAGCCGCTCCCAGTCCTTTAATTCCTGTTCAATATGCGCGCGCGCAGCTTTCGGCTGAAGGCCGAGGGAATTACCGCAAAAATAAATACACGGCTCACCGTTGTTCTGCAAAGGAATATAAAACCGATCACGGAAATCTTTTAACGGATCTGTCGAATCCATTTCCAATGCAAATGTCTTGTCGTTTTGAAATCGGGTTATCATGTCAGGCTAATGTATTCTATAAAGTATCGGCCGGCTAGGCGCCGCATCCGCAACAAAATTAGGAATCTGTATATTGAGAAGGTAATTGCCATCCGCTATTTCATCCGGAACAAAGATCATTTCCGTAATAGTTTTAGTTGAGTACGCTTCCGGATCAACGTCATGACTGCCCTGCGGCACTGCCCAAAATATGTGATGTGCGCTCAACTTTCCATCGTCCATTGCGCGATCTACTGACGGCATATCAACCAATAAATGATCGACACCTAATTCGTCTAAATAATCCATCGCTTCCAGTGAAAAAAAAGGAGCGTTGACGTCTTTGTAATTACGTTCTTTTTTCGAATCGTCGTTCGGAAGCGTACGAATCAAAAGACCTTTTAGAAACTCTTTAGGAGCATCGTTTAGCTTGTAGAAAAGGCTTTTCGCCGTAATTATTTCATCGTCCTTTAATTTATCAGGCGAATATGTCTCGGACGTCTCGGAGGAATTCACCGGCTTCACTGTAATTAGCGTAGATGGGATCAGCAGACTGCGCAGAGTGTTATGAATTGAAATACGTTCCAACGAAATGTGCCCGGCGCATTCCGTATGCGTTCCATTACAATGAGGAGTAATAGCGCAGGTTTCGAAATTGCAGCTGCCACCGCGACGCGTATCGCCGATAAAGTTCTTATCCTCATATGTTTTCGAATGCGCTGGCGGTACGCCATAAGTATTTGGCTGCGGGCCATTGAATAACACGGGAATCGACACATCTATCGGATTCTCAAGATCAATAGAATAGGATTTACTGGAAAGTTCTATTTGCAGTTTCATTTTTGTTCGTGTGGGTTATATCATTAAACGATTTCAGACAAATTGTTCTTTTGTAATATTAAGCCATTCTAATGCTGTCCCGCCGAGTAACCTTTCTTTTGTTTTTTCGTTTAGACCGGACATCGATTCGATTAATTTTCCGGGAATCGCTTCGCCCAACGGAAATGGATAGTCCGAACCCAATGCAATTCTTTTTTCTCCTACAAGATCGATGAGATATTTTAACATCAACGGATCGTGTACTAATGAATCCAAATAGAATTTGTCCAGATAATCACGTGGATTTATTTTGTTGTCCATTGCGCATAGGTCGGGCCGTACATTAAATCCATGTTCGATTCGGCCAATTGTCGCAGGAAACGATCCGCCGCCGTGCGCAAAAGCCACGCGCAGCTTCGGCAGGCGCTCGAAGATTCCGCCGAAGATCATGGAGCATATCGCGAGTGATGTTTCCGCCGGCATGCCCACCAGCCAGGGAAGCCAGTATTTCGGCATTTTTTCTTTGCCCATCATGTCCCATGGATGAACAAACAGCGCGGCGCCGCTTTCCTCTACGGCCTGAAAAAAAGAAAACAAATGCTCATCATTCAGATTCCATTCATTAACATGCGATCCGATTTGTATCCCGGCAAGCCCAAGCCGATTTACGCATCGCTCCAATTCCCGTATAGCCAATTCGGGCGACTGGAGTGGAACTGTTCCAAGACCGATAAAACGTTTCGGGAATTTTCCGACGATTTCTGCTATGTGGTCATTAAGCAACTTCGAAAGGTCAAGCGTATCTTGCGGTTTTGCCCAGTAATTGAACATGACCGGGACGGTAGAAAGAACCTGTACGTCTACTTTATGATTTTCGCATTCCGTCATTCGAACCTGAGGATCCCAGCAATTCGACTCAATCTCCCGAAACGCTTTCCCGTCAATCATCATACGAGCACAGCGCGGTTTATGATGATCCAGTTGAACAAATCCGCCGTAACCGTATTTTTCCTTTAGGTCAGGCCAGTTTTCCGGAAGAATATGAGTATGAATGTCTATTTTGAGCATGTTTCCTTTTCTGCATTTCTTTTGATGAGCTTCATCATTTCCCTTCGTACGACGCCGCTAAAGGGGCCTATCAATTTCCAGTAGCGGATAAATTTTTTGCGGCTTGATTCATCAGTACACTGAACTCTTGTCTCTGTTGACAATTCAGTGACCGCTTGACCCATAGGTCTTACTGAAAAATTCCACGCCGCCTTAGCAAAACCCTTTTCATTGAATGATCTGAACAGTTTTGCGGAAACGGGCATTATGTCCCCTGATAATTTCCAAAATTTTCCGACGATGCCAATAACCAGTTCATCGTCGCATTTTTCGTCCAGTAATATAAAACCGGAGTTAGAAATATCCGAGATTGTCAGTTTGTTTCCTGTTGAACCTTTGTTTTGCGATTTGAATATAGCAGGAAGTCTTCGCAGAAAAAATAATACACGTATAAGCGGTGAATCGTAAATATTAACGTCTTTCAAAGCGGAATACACATTGTTAACGGGTGCGGAAACCTTTATCGAATAGCGCTTGGATACGTCAAACACCGGCATGAATTCATCGATAACCATAAGATATATTATGAATCAAAAATGATATTTCAAACTGCTTTGTTATAGCTTCAATACCGGTCTTTCCATTTTCGTTCCGCATTTTTTGCAAGTGCAGTTTGAACCATTATTGTAAAACCGTTCGAATATCGGCGGAAGCTGCGACACAATATCGGATAATGGAATGTATTC
>JAEUSJ010000221.1 GCA_016788215.1 bacterium
TGAGGGTCTGCGTCGATAATCAGAACTTTCCTGTTACTTCTTGCAAAAGCAACGCCGAGATTGAGCGCGGTGGTTGTTTTACCAACGCCTCCTTTCTGACTCGCTATGCTGAAAATCTGACCCATGCAATCTTATTCCAAATGTTGGTTACCGTATGCAGCCAAAATATCTTTTTCTGACTTGCCGTTTTGAAGATGTTGTTCTATTTCCTCGATGACATCTTCTGTACTTAATGCAAAACGATTTCGTTCGGGAGAATGAGTATCCCCAAAACCGGTACAAGAAAGTTTTTTTTCTGAAATGGAGCTGAATAAAGCAGATAAGAAACCGGCAAGAATGCGATTCATCTGACCGCCATCGGACTTCTCAAGAGCCCATTCAACTGAGTGTTTGAGTTCAATGACGTAAAACTTGTTCCCTTCGGTGATACGGAATTGGCCGATACCGGAATAACTCAGGTAGTTATTTAGACATTCTATAAATTCGTCCTTAAGGTAATCCTGAGGCTTACTAATGGATTTGCTCTTTAGTTGCTGTATGCGCTCATTTAAGTTTTTATAGAATTCAAGGCCCCAGCTTTTTCCGAATTCATAAAAAAACAATTTAGGGTCTACGGCCTTGTCTTTGTTTTCTGACCATAGGAGGCTTTGTAATCTCGAAATAAACGGCATGTCGACAATTCCGACGCGACGGGGCAGTTGGGTAAACGGATCGGTAAGGGACAGACTTCCCTTGGCATAGTCGACTTTGACATTACTTAGAACGGCCGATTCGATTGGGTTTTTGCTCATGATAGTCCGACTGGTAAGTGATTGATAAAAATGCGAAACAAACTACTATTTTTTTGCCTATAAATCAATGCAAAAATACATGATAGACGCGAAAGAATACGAATGATCGTAATTTTTAATTGGAATATTTGGTTAAATTTTTTAGCTTTGAGTTAATTTTGTATTAACTCAGTGCAGGGAAAATGCCGACGAATGTCTAAATTCATAATACATATTTCCAAGGAATATCTAAAATTCAGTTCGGCACATTTTACAATTTTTGACGATAACGACGTCGAACGGCTGCATGGGCATAACTATTATGTAGCAGTGGATATCGAATGCCGGGACAGCGAAAACGGAATCACCTTTGACTTCAAAGACCTGAAGCGTATGATGCAGGCGCTATGCGATCAACTGGACGAAAAAATTCTTCTTCCTACTGAGTCGAAATATTTAAAGCTCTCGAAAAATCGCGACCAGTTTGAGGTGGTGTTTTCAGGCTCCGGGTTTTCAAAAAATTACAGTTTCCCGTGCGAAGATGTAGAAATTTTACCTATAGCCAACGTTACTTCGGAATTGTTAGCAAAATACATATGCGATGCTTTTTGCAGGAAATTGGAAACATCGTGGAATGAAAACAATCCGGACAAAGAGATCGTGAGTTTTGTTATTGCCGTTGCGGTGAAGGTGGAAGAAACCAAAGGGCAGTCTGCAAGTTATGTCTGGGAATATTAGAAAACCGATAATAACAGGAATAAATAAACAAATGAAAGATTAGATGGCGGAATCCAAAGCGAATAGCAAAACAAAAGCAGCCGTAAAAAAAAAGGTCGAAATAGAAAGTAATCTTACTTCAGAAGATTATATTCGAATGTACCGACTGATGCGTTTGACGCGGGAATTTGATCAGGGTATTATCAGGTTATATCGTCAGAGCAAAATGATCGGCGGTGCATATTCCGGCTGGGGAAACGAAGCGACGGCCGTCGGAAGCGCGTATGCGCTGGAACCGCAAGACTACTTATATCCGATGCACCGCGATATTGGCGCACACTTTACGCGCGGACAGTCCGCGAAAGTTCTGATGCTCAATCATCTTGCCCGCGCTGATAGCCCCACGCGCGGTGTGGACGGAACGGGACATTATTACGACAAGAAATTGCGCATCGTAGGAAATATCAGCCACCTTGCGGCGATGATTCCGCAAGCCGCCGGTACCGCGCTTGCCGCTGTAAAGAAAAAGGAAAACGCGGTCGTACTTAATTATATAGGCGACGGCGGGATGAACGTCGGTGAATATTACGAAGGGATGAATCTGGCGGCCGTTTGGAAATTGCCGTTTGTGCTCATCATTGAAAATAATCAATACGCTTATTCGACTCCGACGCATTTGCAATATGCCTGCGAAAGCCCAGTGGATCGGGCGATCGGATACGGAATTCCTGGCGTCAAGATTGACGGCACGAAAATTCTGGAAGTGTACGACGCCTGTAAAGCAGCAGTAGATCGGGCGCGAGCAGGAGAAGGTCCCACATTGATCGAATCGGTTACGATGCGTATGCGCGGACACGCCGAACATGACGGGCACGAATATTATCCCAAGGGGCTTTTGGAAAAATGGCAGGCGAAAGATCCGATAGACCAATTTGAAAAATATCTACTTGAAAAAAAGATTCTGACGCACAAACTGATCGAAAAAATTTCATCCGATGTGAAACACGAAATAGAAGAAGCGGTGGAGTTTGCCGATAAGGCGCCCTGGCCCAACGGGGCTGATGCGGAAGTTGGTGTCTATGCGGAATAAAAGTGTTAGCCGCAGAGACGCTGAGTCGTTAATAGTCTGAACCGTGATAAATTTGAAAGTTTGTAATGAATAAAAAGAAGAATCAAAAAAAATCAAAACTCTCGACGCCTTCAGCGAAGTCCGGTGAGAAAAAAAGCTATTCAACTGCCGCTGAACTTGATCTTAAGAAATTCGAACCAACCGATGCGCAGAAAAAAGAATTGTATTATTTCATCATGCTCAATCGGGCATTTGATGATCGTGTGGCGAAACTGTATCGTCAGGGCAAAATCATCGGCGCCGCCTACGGCAGCCGCGGTCAGGAGGCAACCAGCGTCGGCTCAGCCTATGCGCTGGAAAAGAACGACATTGTCGGACCGATCATTCGAAATGCCGGCGCAATCATTGTTCGTGGATTACCGGTAAAGAATTTCTTGTCCAATTTCATCGGCCGCTCGACGACTCCGACGGGAGGACGTGACGGGAATTCGCACCTGGGCGATCTGAATATCGGCGTTTTCGCGCCAATCTCCCACCTCGGAAGTCTGATCATTAATTTAACCGGCTGCGCATTGGCGTTTAAGCTCAAAAAAGAGCCGCGCGTGGCACTTACGTATATCGGCGACGGCGGCACGTCCACGGCGGAATTTCATGAAGGCATGAATATGGCCGCGGTATGGAAAGTGCCTTTTGTCTGCATCATAGAAAATAATAACTGGGCTTATTCCACGCCGACAACCCATCAGTCAAATCTTAAGGACTTGGCAGTAAAAGGCAAAGCGTACGGTATGGAAGCCGTGGTGATGGACGGCAATGATGTCTTTGAAGTCTATCGCGTTTCCAAATACGCAATTGAAAAATGCCGCGCCGGCCAAGGCCCGATTTTGATCGAGTCGAAAACCATGCGCATGAAAGGCCACGCGGAACACGATGACGCGTTTTATGTTCCGAAGGAAATGTTTGCCGAATGGCAGAAAAAAGATCCAATCCTGCGCGCTGAAAAATATTTGCTCGATCATAAGATCATGACGCCGGCGGAAAATGAAGAACTGAAGAACCGGGTTGCGAAGGATATGGAAGAGGCGGAAGAGTTTGCGCTAAATGCACCGTTCCCGTTGGGTGAAGATGCAGTCGAAGGTGTTTACGCGGAATAGCAGTGGCAAACGATTCAAGCCGTTGGTACCCACATGACATTTATTATTCAAAAAATAGACGTATTTCGCTGGATCAATTGGTATCCGCCGTTTCTCGGAGCAGGTATACGAGTGAAGGAAGTGGATCGTAAGGAAAAGATTATCGAAGTGGAAATGAAACTACGGTTCTGGAATCGAAATTATGTTGGAACGCATTACGGCGGGTCACTGTATTCTATGTGTGACCCTTTTTTTATGCTTATTCTGATGCGTAAACTCGGCAAAGACTATATTGTCTGGGACAAATCAGCGCAGATCAAATTCGTCAAACCCGGTTCCGGCAAGGTCAAAGCGCGTTTTCACGTATCCGACGAAAAAATTCAATCGATCAAAGACGAATTGGAGACAAAAAATAAAGCTGATTATGAATTTGAAGTATCCGTTACAGATGAACAACACAATATCGTGGCCGAAGTGAAGAAATTGATTTATGTGAGGAAAAGAGTTTAATTATGATACTCGAAAACACTGTATTAATACTAGGTGCCGGTGCAAGCATGCCCTATGATTATCCGTCAGGTGCAGTATTAAAACAAGGAATTTGTCGAGATTTGACCACCCACACAAATAATGTGAGACCGCCTGCTCAGGAGCTGATGAGAACAGGGTTGGATATTTCTGAAATCAAGAGTTTTAGAGATGCGTTGTTTTTCTCAGGGAGGCAATCTGTAGATGAGTTTTTGGAGCATCGTAATGAATTCATGACGATTGGTAAACGGGCGATAGCTCAAGCTCTAATTCCTCATGAGAGTAAGAAAAACCTTTTTAACAGATACCTTTTAAAAATGG
>JAEUSJ010000222.1 GCA_016788215.1 bacterium
GAAGGAAGAAACTGAATGGCTAAAGCGCCTGAAATAAATGCAAACGAGCTTTTGACCAAAATGGAAATTGAGGTTAAGACAGATAAATTGTTTGGCTTTCGATTATTGGTGTTGGAGTTTTTGTGTTATTTAATTTGTTTAATATGTAAAATAAATCTGACCATTGAACATGATTTTGACGAGGTATTATGAATAGACGTAACTTTTTATTTTCAGTATTGGGCATCGGTGCGATTGTTAAGACGGTGAGGCCGGAAACGGAACGCGAACGAATTATAAGGAAATTTGGAATACCGAAATCAATTTGTGCGGAGTTTAAAATCCAAGAAAATGCCGAGAACACTTACGGTGGTTACATGATTCCTATTGAACTTCAGGACGATCTTTTCAGACACCGAAATCAATTTAAATTGCTCAGGCTTTTTATGCAAAAAAAAGAAACGATCAAACGAAACGGTGAGACCTTTTTATGAGACAGACTATAATCAATGGCTTAGGCCATGCTTTGGGAACCGCTTTAACGATGGCGGTTTTTTTTATAACCTCTTTGATCGTAACGGCAGGCTTGCCGGTATCGGACGATCTTTTACGCGCGGTCTCACTTATCGCGGGCTGGATCACGTACAGCGCACTGGTCGAAGGAACGCAGATCGAAGCGTATTTGAGCGAGCGCGAATATAATTTCGAGTATCTGAAATACTGGAATTGGCAAGACACATCAGTTGACGTTTTGATCTGGAATTTATGCGGCGGTACGATGGTAGGATTTCAGTTTATGTCAATCATAGTAGCTTTGAAAGATTGGTTTTCGTTATGGTAAACTGCAACACAGACATTATGGAATGCAAGATTTGCGGAAATCATGAGCACGATTCCGTGCGCAAAGGAAAGCGCATTGCGATCAAGTGTGTCATTTGCGGATTCTGCACGGCGTTTTATTATTTATTCATAGACGCGATGGCGGAGTATAACAACAGGGCGGTCATGGTTCCGAAAGAAAGACACCTGGATTTATTTGCGGAGGTCTCATGAAAGAAATAAGTGCGACAAAAGGAACGGCGACAATGCGTATCGTGGAGTGCAATGCCGATCAAAGTTTAGTTGAAGGTGGTGTTTACATGGAGTTGCCGAAGTATAGTTTCCGAAACGGGAGACCGACGAAGCGTTTCGTTGCCGCCTTAAATGCATTGGGCGAAATCAATGAACGAAATCGAATGGCGCGGAGTAAAAATGGAGCGAAGTTTTTATGAAAGAAAAAGACCAAACCGAGCAAGCATCAGTTGGAATTCCAAAGCGAAACCGAGAAACGCGGCGGTTATTATTTCTTTATTCACAGCTTAGATGAAGCGATTCAAATATTCAAACCTGCAAAGAAACCGGAAGCATGAAAGGCGGTGAATAACTATGCACCTCATTAAATTCGATCCTTTCACGGTCTGGACGGAGATTGTAGTCTGGACATTAATCGGCTTAATTGTCTTAATGGTTTATTTATATTCGTGACTGAAAGAATTACACAAAATGGAAAACGAATGAGTGAGCTGCGACACATTCAATTTGTTCTAATGAAACAAGAGCCGTGGGACATTTCAGACATCGGAGCAGTATTTGAGCAGATCAAACTTGTGCGAGCGGAGTTTTATTTTGCAACAGGGCAGCCATTACAGTTTTTCGCTATCAGAAATTACATCGTGAAATTTCGGAGAGACTGCAGCGTATTACAGTTTTTCGTACGGTTACATAACGATAGGAATTGAAAAAACGTGCAAGTAGAAATCAAAGACGACAAATTCACACAGATGTTAGCTAAGATGGAAAACGCTTGCATCGATATGACGCCTCTCTATAAGAAAATCTATTATGAAGTCATGCTGCCGTCGATCATGCGGAATTTCAGCGCTCAAGGCAGATACTCCGCAAGTTCAAACAGGTTGGATGCGCAGAAGTCAATCATCGGCGGGAGTCATAAATGGGCACCGCTAAGAAAAGAAACGATTGCACGGAAGCGAAAAAAATACGGCAAGACTTCGATCTTACAAGCAAGCGGTAGCTTAAAGGGCGGCGTGCACGCACGGATCACAAAAAGCGAACTTGGAATATCAAGTGTTAAATATGGCAATTATGCTCAATTCGGCACTAAATTCATGCCGGAGCGTCCCTGGCTCACGGTGCAAGAAGCTGACAGAAGGAAGATAACAAAGATTATAAAACAATATTTGAGCGAGCTAAAGAAAAGATAGTAAATTATGGATATAGAAAAAACAAATTCTTACATGGTCGGCGACATGATCAGTTCAGAAGACATGACTGAAGAAGAACAAAAAATTATTCTTGGTTTCGTAGTAACGCTCGAATCTGATAAAGGAAAAAAATACGAAGGGGTTCATCGAATTGTAAAGATAACAGAAACAGAGATTACATACGGGTTTGTAAAATCAACAAAAGTAAATATTTAGTAAGTCAATGTGGCACGTGGAACATCAGGGCTAAAAATGCAAATCAAAAATATTCCGATCTCAAAAATAGAACCGAACGAAGGACAGATCAAAGGCCTGCCCAAAAACCCGCGCTTCATAAAAGACGAACGATTCAAAGCCCTGGTCAAATCCATAGAAGACGATCCGGAAATGCTCGCGCTCCGCGAGTGCATCGTTTACCCGAACGGAATGAAGTTTGTAGTGATCGCCGGCAACATGCGATACCGTGCCTGCGTGCAGCTCGGTTATAAAGACATACCCTGCAAAGTGCTGACGAAAGAAACTCCTGTTGAAAAGTTACGAGCTTACACGATCAAAGATAATGTAAGCTTTGGATCAGAGGATTGGGATCTGCTGGCGAATGAGTGGGAAGAGATGGAGCTTGTTGGGTATGGATTAGAGCTAAAAGATATAGAAGATTTAAAAGAGGGGGAAGAAATAGAATTTGAAAGATCATTACAAATTGAGCCGCCGAAAGAATATATTATAATTATTGCCGACCAAAACCAATTCGAGGAAATCAAAGAAAAGTTGAAATTGAAAATGGTTAGGAGGGGAGGCTATAAAAAAGGATCCATGTTTGATGATGTGGGAATAGAGAGAGTTATCGAATGGAATGATTTTAAAAAAAGATATTCAGGAAAGAAAAAAAATGTTAATCGCCGTTCCGTCAAAAAATAGAGCCGGTTTAACAACGACAGAAAAAATTTTGAAGTCTGCGGTTTTTTTTGTACCGGAGAATGAGGCGCATAACTATGAGAAGTTTTTAAGTAACGAAGTGGTTAAGGTGCCAAACAATGTAAGAGGGATTACACCGACAAGGAATTGGATATTAAGAAACAATAAGGAAAAAAGGGTTGTGTTTATTGATGATGATGTTAAAAGGTGCGGATGGGTGAAGATGAAAGAGAGGAACGCAGAATATATAGAAATTAAAACAGAAACATTCTGGATCAATGAATGGATGAAACTCTTTGACGTATGTGAACAGATGAATTATAAAATGTGGGGATTAAAAACTGAAGGTGCGCCAAGAAGTGTATATCCTAACAAGCCATTCAACTTCAAAAGATACATAACAGCTTCTTGCATGGGGATCATAAATGATGGTGAATATCTTTTTGACGAGCGATTTGTTGTAAAAGAAGATTATGAAATCGGGCTAAGGCACATGAGGGACAAAGGTGGAGTATTAGGAGTAAACTATATTTATTGGGAGAATGAGCATTGGGATAAAGAGGGCGGATGTAAAGACTACCGCACTATAGATGTTGAAATAGCAGCGATAAAATTATTGAATGAGCTATATCCAGGTATGATAAGAAAAGCAAAGAGAAAAGCAAATAAATTCACAATTCAGTTAACATGAAAACATCCAACAAACATCCTAAGCGTAGACCGGCTAAACCCTTCAAGGGAATTGAAAGTTCTACGAATCCTTTTTCAAAAGATCGGCAGCCCTCACCCGAAGCGAAGTCCGCAGGCTGGCTGAAGAAGCGAACGCTCAAAGAATTACTCGCTATGGAGTTAAGCGGGACGGATAAGAGCGCGGCCTTAGTCAGATCATTTGTATCGAAGTATCTTGGCGTAAAGGAAAGTGAAGTCGGAAATGAAATCACCTTAGAGATAGCTATGCACTTACGGCAGATAGAGAAAGCAATAGCAAAAGGCGACACGAGGGCTTATGAAGTCTTGAACGAACGGGCGTACGGAAAGAATATCAGCGTAGACGTTAACGCGGGATTGGTAGATACTAAGACCTTATTTCCGAATGAAGAATCAATCAAAGCGCACACGGCGTATCTAATAGCTTTGGGCGCACCGGAGGAAAAGAAATGATAAATATAATATTAAAAACAGTGTTTCTGTTGATTGGATTCATTTGTTTTTTTGTGAGTGTTTCATTTCCGCTTGATAATTGGATTAAGTATGTGACTCTACCTGTTGGATATTTGTTGGTAGTTCGGCCTG
>JAEUSJ010000223.1 GCA_016788215.1 bacterium
GGTTGGTCCGATCATGATGGCGATGGAATTATCGACCGGGATGGCCGTAAATTTGAGTTCGAACTTTATTATGATGCGGGAAACAGCCGGCGTGAGTTTGCGGCCCTTATCATTCAAAAAAATTTAGAAGCTGTTGGTATCAAAGCGCATGTTCAAAGCGTGGAGACCAACGTTTTTTATGATAATGAATTGAAGAAAAATTATGACGCATTCATTTCCGGAATTGGCGTGACATTACAAATTGATCCAACTAGCGAATGGAATTCCGACCTGAAAAAAAATACGTATAACGATGTGTCGTATCAAAATCCTGAAATTGACAAACTGATAGAAAAAGGGAAAAGTTATATAAATCCTATCGATGCGGCGCCTACGTGGAAGAAATTTCAGGCCATTATATACGAGGACCAGCCGGCAACGTTTTTATTCTGGAGGGATGAGATCGTTGGATACAATAAGCGGATTAAGCATACGCATACGAGTATGTTAGGGGAAATAGATAAGTATTGGCTGTGGACGATTCGTAATGAATAATGAGTAATGAATAATGGAAAAAGCATCTATTATTAT
The DNA here is from genome assembly GCA_016788215.1 of bacterium. Lineage (GTDB taxonomy): Bacteria > CLD3 > CLD3 > SB21 > SB21 > SB21. The sequence goes on from JAEUSJ010000223.1 coordinate 571, forward strand.
TCATTAGTCATTGCTATGCGGCTCTGTATTTTCTTTCATCGAAGATGAGCTGTTTCGCGAGTTCGCGTTCTTTTTCGTCAATTTTATACAGAGGTTTTATTTTCTGCGCATTGACGATAGCCATGTCTAACCCTGCTTCGATTGCATAATGGAGAAATACCGAATTGATCACATGGCGTGCCTCCGGATTTAATCCGAAGGATATATTACTCACGCCAAGCAGTGTTTTGACTTTGGGAAAAGCAGTCTTAATCAATCGAATGGCCTCGAGGGTTTCAATACCCGCTCTTCGAAACTCTTCGTCGCCTGAGCCGAGCGTAAATGTTAAAGTATCGAAAATCAGATCTTCTTCACGCATGCCGTATTTGTTGACAACGAGATTATGAATTCGTTTAGCAATCTCAAATTTCTTTTCACGTGTTTTTGCCATTCCGTCTTCATTGATCGTGAGCGCAACAACGGCCGCGCCGTAGCGTTTACATAACGGTAACACTTTTTCCAACCTTTCTTCGCCGTCTTCCAGATTGATCGAATTAACAATGGCACGGCTTCCAAGCATTTGAAGAGCTTTTTCGATCACGGGATATTCTGTAGAATCGATCATTAGCGGAATTGAAACCTGTGTATTAAACCGTTTGATGACTTCTTCCATATCTCTGGCCTCGTTACGACCGACATAGGCGACACAGACATCCAACACGTGCGCGCCTTCGCGAACTTGTTCCTTGCCCATGGAGACCATGCTGTCATAATCTTCTGCAATCAGTAGCTCCTTGAATTTTTTAGACCCGTTCGCGTTGGTTCGTTCTCCAATGATAATCGGCGCAGGTTCTATGTGCATCGGGACGGCTGAGTACAATGAAGAAACGGATGGAACGTAATTCCATTCGCGTCCGCGGGGATTTAAATGGCCGATATGATCGGCGAGTGATTTTATGTGTTCTGGTGTAGTTCCGCAGCAGCCGCCGACAATGTTAACGCCAAAATCCTTGGAAAAGTGGCTCAGCCATTTTGTTAATTCATCCGGTGAAAGATGGTAGTGCGCCTTGCCGCCAATGTTCTCAGGAATACCGGCATTCGGCATACAAAAAACAGGTTTCGGAGAATTATGGCAAAGGAAGCGGATATTTTCCGACATTTCTTTCGGGCCTGTTGCGCAATTCATTCCAACCACATCAACAATATCGAACGGCTCGATCGTTGTTAAGGCCGCATTGATTTCAGTTCCCATTAACATGGTTCCCGTCATTTCTACAGTAACGGATACAATGACGGGAATCTTTTTCTTGCGGTCTTTGAATAGATCTTGCGCAGCGCACAGGGCAATTTTGGTTTGCAAAATATCCTGGCACGTTTCAATACAAAAGAGATCGGCTCCGCCGTCAAATAATCCCGCCATCTGATCGTAGAAGGCCTTTCGCATTGATTCAAAATCAATATGGCCGAGAGAGGGCAGTTTTGTGGTGGGTCCAATCGAACCCGCTACAAATCGCGGCTTATCGGGAGTAGAGAAGTCACGGACGCATTTTTTTGCCAGTTCTGCGCCGAGCTTGCTTAATTCATATGCCCTATCCTGCAAATTATATTCAGCCAAGACAATCGAAGCCGAGCCGAAAGTATTCGTTTCAATCACGTCCGCGCCGGCCTTGAGGAAATCAACATGCACTTTTTCCATCGCCGATGGTTTCGTGATCAACAAATATTCGTTGCATCCATTGTACTCTTCACCGCCAAAATCATCTGCAGTCAGATTTTGCATTTGAAGATTTGTGCCTGTTGCGCCGTCGAACAGGATGATCCGGTCTTTTAGTATGTCCAAAAATTGGTTCACTATAATCCTGGCTTTTTAGCCACAGAGGGCACGGTGGAATAATTCATTTATGAAAGCTCTATGACCTCGTGGCAGAACATAAAAAAAGCGATCCCGATTACTCGAAATCGCTTTCTAAATAATCGTTTTGTACTATTAGTATCTATACATATCCGATTTGTAAGGGCCTTCAACCGTTACGCCGATATATTTAGCTTGTTCTGTCGTTAGTGTGTCCAGTTCGACTCCGATCTTCTCCAGATGCAGGCGCGCAACTTTTTCGTCCAGATGCTTCGGTAGCGTATAAACTTTCTTTTCATATCGGTCGGAATGATTCCAAAGTTCGAGCTGTGCCAAGACTTGGTTTGTGAACGAATTCGACATCACAAAAGACGGATGACCCATCGCGCAACCAAGATTTACCAGACGACCTTCTGCCAGAACAATAATATCTTTTCCATCGATTGTGTATTTATCGACTTGCGGCTTGATCTCTTCTTTGGTTTTACCATAATTCTTATTCAACCATGCCATGTCGATTTCCGTATCAAAATGTCCAATATTACACACGACGGCTTTATCTTTTAGCGCCTTAAAATGGCGGTCCGTAACGATATTCATATTGCCGGTAGCGGTCACGATAATATCCGCTTCTTTGACAGCCTGATCCATTTTTTTTACTTCATATCCTTCCATCGCCGCCTGAAGTGCGCAGATGGGATCAATTTCCGTAACGATTACGCGAACGCCTGCGCTGCTGAGCGATTCGGCGGAACCCTTTCCTACATCTCCAAAACCGGCGACGACGGCAACTTTACCTGCTAACATAAGGTCGGTTGCCCTGCGGATGGCATCAACAAGAGATTCACGACAGCCGTATTTGTTATCAAATTTCGACTTTGTCACCGAGTCATTAACATTGATCGCGGGAATCGGTAAGGTTCCGGACTTCATTCTTTCATACAAACGATGAACACCTGTTGTTGTTTCCTCTGACAGGCCGCGGATGTCCTTGATTAACTCCGGATATTTATCAAATACCATATTGGTCAGATCGCCGCCATCGTCCAAGATCATGTTCAAAGGTTTTCGGTCTTCACCGAAAAATAAAGTCTGTTCAATGCACCAATCGAATTCTTCAGCGTTCATTCCCTTCCATGCATAAACTGGAATACCATTTGCGGCAATGGCTGCAGCCGCGTGATCTTGCGTGGAAAAAATATTACAGGATGACCAAGTAACTTCTGCGCCGAGTTCAACCAGCGTCTCAATCAAAACAGCGGTCTGGATGGTCATGTGCAGGCAGCCGGCTATACGGGCGCCTTTAAGCGGTTTTTGTTTTCCGTATTCTTTACGAAGGGACATAAGCCCAGGCATTTCGGCTTCAGCTAATAATATCTCTTTGCGTCCCCAAGCGGCCAGGGACATGTCTTTGACTTTATATTTTAAATAGGACGGTATTTTTGTGTTCAATTTCTCTGCGACTGACATTTATTTCTCCTTTTGCTTTGTATGATTTTTTAATTGTCGGTAAATTAATACATATCGTTAATAATTGCAATTTTTTTTTTGTTCATAACGGTAAACTACGTGTTTTTTCGTAGGTAGGTAAATTCGACTTAATGCAATTTAAACTCTTGTATTTTTTGGATTGAAATGTAAATTGTGTCTGCTAAGTTTAATTTTCACAAAAATCGCGACTTATAACTCTAGAGGAGCCAATTTGAAAGATCTGCAAAAAACCTACTCCGTAATTTATGAAACGCCTGTCGCATGGGGCGAAATGGATGCGCTAGGCCATGTTAATAATATCGTTTATTTCCGCTATTTCGAAAGCGCCCGTTCGGATTATTTTCAAAAAGTAGGTATTTGGGAATCGGCAAAAGAAAAGGGGATAGGTGTTATATTGCATTCGACAAGCTGCCGTTTCCGAAAACCGCTGACCTATCCTGATACGGTTTCGGTGGGTACGCGCGTAACCGAGATTCACTCTGATCGTTTTACCATGGAGTATGCAGTTTACAGTCATGCCGATAAGTG
>JAEUSJ010000224.1 GCA_016788215.1 bacterium
CTGATCTTTGACGGCGGAGAGAATATCGATGAACTGCTCACCCTGTGCCGCGCCGATATTACCTCCGGTAATAAGGACCGCGCAAAAAAACATCTGGCCAATTTTGAGCATGTTCTGCAACGCGTCCGAGAAGTTGAGGAAAAGGACAGGCTACGAGCCTTTCAGCCGCCCATACGCGGAGATGAGATCATGGCGTTGTTTGATCTGCCGCCCGGGAAAAAAGTCGGTATGCTGAAAAAAATGATCGAAGAAGCGATACTTGACGGAATTATTCCGAACGAATACCAGGCCGCATACGATTATCTTATGCAGCGTAAGGACGAGATACTTTCGTCAAACAAAATGCCGGGAGTCAAAAATTAGAATGTAGAAGATGAAACGGGTAGTGTTATTCATAACGATACTAAGCCTTGCTGCGGCATGCCGTTCAAAGAGACAAGTGGTCGAAGGTTCTCCGTTCCTCACCGGTTTTAAATCGATTAAGTGGGGTGCTCCTGCATCGGCTGTTGATTCGCTGGTATCCAAGGATACGACATGGAAAAAGATATCCGGCATTCCCAATCTGGAGACCCAAGGTAAAATTATCGTAGTCAAAGATACGACACGTGAATATTACCTGGAATTCGACGCAAAGGATCGCTTTTTTTTGATGAATTATATTTCCGGGAAAAACGACCTGGACACCCTGCGCAGCCGCTTGAAGAGATATTATGGAGAACCGGACCGGCTTGAAAAGACAAATAAAAACTATGAAAACTATGCATGGGATATTGAAGCGGATTCATTTCATCTTGAAATTCAAATCCTCGTAACGAACAAACAATATGCGCTGAAAGTTATGAATAGAAAGTAAAAAAAACGATGGCTCAAGAAAAATTAGTTCTTTTCGATATTGACGGAACCCTTATACTATGCGGAAAAGCGCCGCGCCGCGCCATTACCGAGGCAATGAAAACAATTTATGGTACGGCGGGAAACGTTGATCACTACCCGTTCTCCGGTAAAACCGATACGCAAATCATTTATGATATTATCACAAATGCGGCCATTGACGAAGAGATCGTAAAGAACCGTATGCAGGAGGCATTGGAAAAATACGTAACGGTGCTTCAGGCAACATTGCAGCCTGCTGATATTAAGGTGATAACCGGTATCCGGGATTTACTGAAGGAATTGCACGAACAAACGAAGGTCACGCTGGGACTCCTGACCGGCAATGTTGCGGAAGGAGCGAGAGTTAAACTAACACGCGCCGGCCTTGATTCTTATTTTTTCAACGGGAAAGGTTCGATCGGCGCATTCGGAAGCGATTCGATGAACCGGAACGATCTGCCGGCCATTGCCGTTGAGCGCGCCTATGCTCATACAGGACGGTTGTTTAAAGAAAAAGATATCGTTATAATTGGCGATAGCCCGTATGATGTTCTCTGCGGGAAAAGCCTTAATGTGAAATCCATTGCGGTGGCGACCGGATGGCACAAGAAGAGTGAATTGCAGGAACATCAGCCGGATTATTATTTCGATGATTTTAGCGACACAAAAAAAGTTGTAGAGAGTATCTTGAACTGAATTTGGTTTGAATTAAACTAAGGATAGTACTTGAAAAAACGGCGAAACAAGACAGTAAAAGATTTTGTAAATAAGCCGGAATTCAAATTCCATTTTGACGGTACCGATGCGATTCGTCCGGATCTGCTGGAAACGTTTGCCTATGCGTATGCGGGCCGGCGCAATGAAGTTACCGTTGAGACGGAGGAATTTACCGCCGTCTGTCCGTGGTCAGGACTGCCCGATTATGCGTTGATCACGGTGAAATACGTTCCGGACAAAAAGATTATCGAACTCCGTTCGTTTAAATATTACTTATACAGCTATCGCAACGTTGGAATTTTTCAGGAACATCTTACCGTGCGTTTACTGGACGATCTGGTCAAAGCATGTGCGCCTTTGGAAATGACCGTCATCACCGACTATAATATTCGCGGCGGTATTCACACCGTATCCCAAGCCTCTTACCAAAAAAAGAAAACAAAAAATAAATGAAACCTGTAAGCCAAAGAGTAACCGCATCGAAAATACTGGTTGTCGACGACAGCGAAGAAATCGTCACGTTGGTAACGGAAATTCTTCAGGACAGCGGTTACAAAACTATTGTTGCGCGTAACGGCAAAGAAGCCCTGAAAATGGTTGAATTGGAGAATCCGGATCTGATCCTGCTTGATGCTATGATGCCGGCGATGGACGGTTATGAAGTGACTCATCTCCTCAAATCACAGGATCGAACGCGGCTCACACCCATCATCATGTTGACCGGGTTGTCGGATTTTAATGATAAGATGAAAGGCATCGAGTTAGGCGTAGACGATTTTATCGTGAAACCGTTTAATCATATTGAACTGCTGACAAGAGTGAAGTCTCTTTTGCGCGTTAAACAATACACCGACGAACTTGAAAACGCGGAAACGGTGATCTTCAGTCTCGCGCTGGCCGTTGAGGCGAAAGATTCCTATACCGAAGGACATTGTCACCGATTATCGTATTACGGAGCCAAGTTGGCGGAGCATATCGGTTTATCGGAAGATGAAATCAAAGCCGTTCGCCGTGGCGGCGTTTTACATGACATAGGAAAGATCGCCATTGATGAGCGCATTTTGCGAAAACCCGGTTCTTTAACATCGGAAGAATTTACCCTTGTCAAACAACATCCGGTGATAGGTGAAAATATTTGTAAACCGCTCCGGTCGCTGAACAACGTATTGCCGATCATACGCAGTCACCAGGAACGATGGAATGGAAGCGGATATCCGGACGGATTATCCAAGGAGAATATTCCGGTTACTGCGCGCGTGATCATGACGGTCGATCTCTATGACGCGCTGACCACCGACCGCCCGTACCGCAAAGCCTTGCCGGAAGATGAGGCGTTTCGGATCATGTTTGAAGAAGCGGAAAAAGGATTATGGGATCCAAAAATGATGCAGGAGTTCGTCCAACTCATTAAAAATAACAAAATTGAAAAATTAGCTTCACCCCAAAACTTATAACAGGAAACATTGTGATCAAAAAACGTTCTAAGCCGGAAAAAAATAACCATCGTCACATGGATGATCTCTCCGAATCCCAGGATAAATCATACCGCAAGGAAGAACCCTGGCGTTTATTCAGAATCATGGCTGAATTTGTTGAAGGATTTGAATCTATGGAAAAGGTCGGACCTGCTGTTTCTATTTTTGGTTCCGCCCGAACGGATCGCAAATCTGAAAATTATAAGATTGCGGAAGAACTTGGAAAAGAACTTTGTAAGGCAGGCTATGCGGTGATTACCGGCGGCGGGCCTGGTATTATGGAAGCCGCAAATAAAGGCGCGCTGGCGGTCGGCGGCAAGTCCATCGGATTGAGTATCGATCTGCCGTTTGAAACAAAATCAAACGACTACCTGAATATGGAGATCTGGTTTAACTATTTTTTTGTGAGAAAAGTGATGTTTGTCAAATATGCCAAAGGGTTTATCGTATTGCCGGGCGGGTTTGGCACATTGGATGAATTTTATGAGGCGTTAACGCTGATTCAAACCGGAAAGATCAAGCCGTTTCCGGTTGTACTGATCGGTAAAGCGTATTGGGCCGAATTACTGGAATGGATGAAGCGTACTGTGCTGAAGGAAAAAAACATCAATCCGAATGATCTGAAATTATTTCAGGTCACGGATGATCCGAAAGAAGCAGTGCGGTTCATCAAGAATTTTTACAAAAAGAAAAAGTAACTCGCTGCAACCAAGGCATCAAATATCAAAAGGCCATAGGTGTGATGTTTATATAATGCGAATGGACTGACACGTAAGCTTTGTGCCTTTGCGAATTGATGGCATAGAAGTTACGAGAAAAAATGATTTGGAGAAAATATGAGTGAACAAAAAAAAGAGCAGGAACGGAAAAAACTATTTCAAACGGATTCAGGAATCGAAATTCCTCGGTATTTAAAAAATTATCCATTCGATTACGATAGTCAATTAGGCGATCCGGGCCGTTATCCGTATACGCGCGGCGTGCAGGCAACCATGTACCGCGGCCGTTTCTGGACGATGCGTCAATATGCCGGATTCGGCAACGCGGAAGAATCGAATAAACGGTATAAGTATTTATTATCGCAGGGAACGATGGGGTTGTCCGTTGCCTTTGATTTGCCGACGCAGATCGGATATGATTGCGATCATACGCTGGCCGATGGGGAAGTGGGAAAAGTTGGCGTGTCCGTATCGTCGCTGGAAGATATGGAAGTGTTATTCGACGGTATTCCGCTCGATAAGATCAGCACGTCCATGACGATCAATTCTACCGCGGCGATCTTGTTATGTTTGTACATTGCCG
>JAEUSJ010000225.1 GCA_016788215.1 bacterium
CCAAATACCGGAGGCAGGATCGTAATAAAAACATACGCATAAATCGAATATAGGAATACCTGGAAAAGCGCATTAAAAGCAACTAATCCGGCGGCGAGTTCTGAATCACCCTTCGCAAGATCATTCCACACCAGAACCATCGCAATGCAACGCGCAAGTCCGACCAATATAACGCCTATCATCAGGTCGGGTTTATCCGGAAGCAGCATTATCGCAAAAACGAACATTGCCACCGGACCGATGATCCAATTCTGCACTAGCGAAAGTAAAAGCAGTTTGGTATTTCTAAACACGATCGGAAGCTCTTCATATTTCACTTTCGCCAATGGAGGATACATCATAAGAATGAGACCGATGGCAATGGGTATATTTGTTGTGCCCGAACTCAACGAATCCCAGAATCCGGCAATTCCAGGAAACAGAAAACCGGCCGCTACTCCAAAAAACATAATCAAAAAAATCCACAGCGTGAGATAACGGTCGAAGAAGGATAATTGTTTGGATGCGGATGTCATAATGCGCCTCGTTTTAGTTTTTTACTTTTGCCATATCGAGAAGCCAGTGTTCTACTGTCGATCGTGTCGGTATTTTCCCGCTGATTAGAACGCGACCGTTCACGACAAGACCCGGCGTCAGCAATACGCCATAATCTGCATAACGATTATAATCAGTTATTTTTTCAACCTTCGCTTCCAGTTCATACTGCGACACAACTTCTTTGACCATACCTTCCAGTTTAACGCAATTAGCGCAACCCGGTCCTAATACTTTAATATCTAACATATTGATCACTCCTTCATTTGTAATTCTTTGCGATACAGATCGTAAAAGCGTTCTTTTATCTGATCGCGTATTTTTCGAAACTCATTCAATATTTCTTCTTCAGATCCAGTGGCCTCCGCCGGGTCTTCAAATCCAATATGTTGACGATGCATAACTTTACCGATAAAGACTGGACAGTTCTCATCAGCATTGCTGCACACGGTGATCATATAATCGAATGATTGTTGAATGAACTGGTCCGTGTTTTTAGGATAATTCTTGCTGATGTCTACACCTTCTTCTCTCATAACTTGAACGGCTTTTGGGTGAACTTGTCCGGAAGGTCTTGTTCCGGCCGAATATACCTCAAGATTTCCGTCAAACGATTTCAAAAAGCCTTCCGCCATTTGACTTCGGCAGGAATTGCCCGTGCAGAGAATGAGAATTTTTTTAGACATTTCTTATCTCCTTTTATAAAATGAAACCGTATATCATTCCTGAAACCGTCGCCATCACAACAACGAGCGATACATAAACCAAGGTTTTTTGTAAGCCAATAACGCTTTTGATCACCAGCATACTGGGAAGTGAAAGCGCGGGTCCGGCAAGTAATAAGGCCAGCGCAGGCCCTTTGCCCATACCGCTGTTGATCAGGCCTTGAATTATTGGAACTTCTGTTAACGTCGCAAAATACATAAAAGCGCCGACTATGGATGCGAAGAAATTGGAAAGAAATGAATTCCCTCCCACTAACGCCGTTATCCATTCATTAGGAATAATCCCGCCTTTGCCTTCGTGTGAACCAAGTAAGAAACCTGCAAATAGTACACCTGCGCCCAATAACGGGAGAATCTGTTTCGCAAATTCCCAGGTGGAACTCATCCACTCCTGCGGTTCTCCCGGTGTGATCGATACGAGCACAGTCAGCAATAGCGCAGCGATGGTAAAAGGGATCAACGGATTGAGCGGATACAGGAAAGCGGAAACCGCAACAACAAGCACGGCAGACAAAACATAATAGCGGTTGATCTTAAGCACAAAAATGAGTGACAGTCCGAATAAAATGCCGAATAAGCCTGTGATCGCCCATTTCTGATCATACAACCAAAACCAAAACCCATCCGATGTATCCGGCTTGCCCCAATTCGCAAAGACAAGAATGGCAACTAATACGAAGAAGTGGTATGAAGTCTGCCACAAGGGGCGTTTTTCTTCCGGTTCAGGTAATGAAAATTGCCCTTGCGCCTTCACTGCCTCTTCTTTTCTATAAATGGCTGCCATGATCAATCCAATGATCACACTAAATAATACTGCGCCAATGACCCGCGCCAAACTCATTTCTAATCCAAGAATGCGGCCTGTTAAGATAATTGCCAAAACGTTGATCGCCGGGCCTGAATATAAAAACGCCATAGCCGGTCCAAGTCCTGCACCTTTTTTATAGATTCCTGAAAACAAAGGTAACACCGTACACGAACAAACGGCGAGAATCGTTCCTGAAACGGAAGCCACGGCATACGAGATCCACTTTTTTGCCGTTGCACCGAAATATTTGATCACCGAAGCCTGACTGATAAAAACAGAAATAACGCCCGCAATAAAAAATGCCGGAACCAAACATAAGAGCACATGCTCCTGCGCATACCATTTCACTAAAGCAAGAGCATCGTAGATCGCATTATCAAATCTTGTGTTTCCGATCGGCATAAAATAAACGGCCAAAAAGAACCCGGCCAGCCATAATAGTTTCTTGTATTCTTCACGCCAATTCATAACGAGCTTTCATTTCGTTGTTTCGTCAAGTAACGAAACGTTGAAGAAAAAAATTTATTTACACAGCGTCGCCCGGTCAACTGTCTGAACCGCCTTGCGGTCCTTTTTGATCATCTCAACATCTTCGAGCAGAACATGCATCATGGACATAAGTGAAGCGGATGCCGGATCAGAGGGTTTGGTATTCAACATATAATTGACCCATTTACCGTCTTTTTCCTCATTGATGAAGCCTGCATCACGTAAAACGCTCAGGTGTTTGGAAACCGTTGACGGCGCAAGCCCTAGAACTTCTGTAATTTCACAGACGCAAAGGTCCCTTATTTGCAGCATTTTCAGGATCCGTAAACGGTTCGGATCCGACAATGCTTTAAAAATGCTTACTTTATCTTTTAGATTAGGCATAGATCCTTCGTATGTTATTTCGTTATCTGACGAAATATAAAACACAAAAGGTGGAAAGTCAACATGATTTATATCATGTCTTAGGCAGGCTGATCACGAAACTTTTTTCTTTTTCCAGTAATTCGGCCGGTACAGAAAACATGACCTCATGGGCAAAAACATCAAGCATTTTCTTTTTTGCAAATGAGCGATTATAAATCAGACTGATCTCTCGTTTGGGCACCGGCGAGAGAAATTCGCGCATGTATAATTTCTTCTTTTCTGCGGAAAGCTCCCGTACAGCCAGATAAGGCAAAAGGGTCATCCCGTAATTTTGTTCCACCAACTTGCGTAACGTATCCAAATTCCCGCTTTCAAATTTGAGCGAACCTTTTCCGCGCACATGATCGGGCCGCTTTTGTTTGCAAAGCGCTACCGTTTGCCCGCGAAAACAATGCCCTTCCGTTAGAAGCCACATGTCGGATAACTGCAGATCGCCGACATTGATCTTTTTTCTGGAATTTAACCGATGCGTCTCTGAAACATACGCCACGAAAGGTTCATAGAACAAAGGGCGCTCCGACAGGTTTTTTTGATGCAGCGGCGTTGCCAATAAACCGGCATCCAGCTTATTCGTCATCAACCTTTCAACGATCTCCTTTGTCTGTAATTCTTCAATGACAAGTTCGACCTTCTGATGTTTTGTTATGAAATTTTGAAGAAATAAATTGAGCAAGTAGGGCGCGAGAGTCGGAATAATACCGACACGGAAAACACCCGTTATCTCCGTCATTTCCGATTCAACGGTTTGTTTTATTTTTTCACTTTCACGCAGAATCGTATGCGCCTGGTCAATGATCACCTTTCCTATCTCCGTTGGCGCAACAGGTTTTTTTCCCCGGTCAAATACCTTGACGCCCAACTCTTCTTCCAATTTTTGAATCTGCATGCTCAGCGTTGGCTGAGTAACAAAACAGTCCTTAGCCGCCTTGGAAAAACTCTTGTGCTTATCTACGCAAACAATGTACGACAGCTGTAATAGGGTCATAACTACATTATAAGTTTTATCTATGATCTAATAATGATAATCAATTTGATTTATACATGCAATTGACTATATTGCCTGTGTTAAAAATTTCTATCCAACCTTCTCTACAACTTTATTAGAAGGAACCAATATTATGGCAAACGACAATGTTAACAGTGAAAGCAAATGCCCGTTTCACGCTGGCGGAGGCACATCAAACCGTGACTGGTGGCCTAATCAGTTAAATCTCAAAATACTTCATCAAAACTCATCCTTGTCCAATCCGATGGGCAAGAAGTTCAACTATCCCAAAGAATTTAAAAAACTCAACCTTAAGGCGATCAAGAAAGACCTTTACGCGCTGATGACCGATTCCCAGGATTGGTGGCCGGCC
>JAEUSJ010000226.1:0-2405 GCA_016788215.1 bacterium
TACATTTTTGCGCACTTTTTCGCCGACAGAAAAAGCGCCGCGCTTATCCGTTTCCGTCAGAATGATTACAAATTCCTCTCCGCCGTATCTGGCCAGAATGTCCGAATCCCTGATGCTTTCTCCTATATTCTTCGCAACCCATCTCAGCACCTCATCGCCTATATGGTGGCCATAGGTATCGTTGAAGTCTTTAAAGTGATCAATATCGATCATGATCAGCGACAATTCGCGCTTATATCGTTTCGCTCGGTGAAGCTCCCGGAAAACCCGGTCATTGAAATAACGCCGGTTAAATACTTTGGTCAATTCATCTTTGATGGATATTTCAAGCGTGTGCTGATAGATCTTTGCACGCTCCACGGCGGTTGCCGTCTCATTGGAGATCAGCCGCAAAAATTCTTTTTCATTTTCCCGCAGATCTCTGGGCGAATGGAAGCACAGCACCTTATTCACTTTTTTATTGGAAACAAACGGTACGCCGAACACGCACGCGTCATTTTTTTTATCAAAAAACTTCTGATAATTTTTTTCATGAGACACTTTTGGAACATATTCTTCTTTTTGAATGCGCATCACAGACTCTGCGATCTCTTTTTCAACATCTAGGATATTTTTATTATTCTTATCTTTCGTTTTTTCCGTCATAAAATCGACCATCATCTGACCTTGCTGATCTTTCTCGAATAACACAAATTGGTCAATAAAAGATATTTCACTGAGCATGTTTTGAATGATCGGATACAGCCGGTGGGTATCGTAAGTCGAATTAAGTAGAGCGGCAATCTTGTACAGGATGCTCGTTTCCTCCAGCCGTTCGCTGAGCAGCCGGTTCTCGTCTTTCACCTGAAGGAAAGATTGTTCGAGTTCCAGCATTTTTTCTTTGAGCTGAGTGACTATCGTTTCGTCCACCAGATCAGCTGGAATTTTTTCTTGCGATGAATCCGCTTCATTGGGCATAGAAGGGTTATTCTCCGGATGTTTCATATATAAAACAGCAAATGATTATTGCAGACAGGATTACTTACGCGGTTTGTTTGATCTCATCATCATCCGCGTCACGCAGGAGCATAACAGGCAAAGCGCCTTGGGTAACGCACTCTTTGCTGATCACGCACGATTTGACGTTCGCTATGGATGGAAGACGGTACATAATATCGATCATAAATTTTTCCATGATCGCACGCAGTCCGCGGGCGCCCGTTTTACGGCGCATGGCCTGCGTCACGACTTCATGCAGCGCTTCTTCATCAAACTGAAGCTCGACTTCTTCCAAGTTGAATAGTTTTTGATATTGTTTGACGATGGCGTTTCTCGGCTGCGTGAGGATAGCAAACAGCGCTTCTTCCGAAAGCTCTTCAAGAGAGCATAGCAGCGGCAGACGTCCGATAAGTTCGGGAATCAATCCAAATGACAAAAGATCATCCGGTTCCGTCAACTGCAGAACGTGGCTGATGTTGTGATGATCCTTGCTTTGAATTTCTGCGGTAAACCCGATATTCTTCTTGCCGATACGCGTTTGAATGATCTTGTCAATTCCCTCAAATGCCCCGCCGCAGATGAACAAAATATTTTTGGTGTTAATGCTGATAAGATTTTGTTCCGGATGTTTCCGGCCGCCTTTAGGCGGAACGTTGGCGATGGTGCCTTCTAGGATTTTAAGAAGCGCCTGTTGAACACCTTCGCCGGAAACATCGCGGGTAATAGACGGATTACCGCCCTTGCGTGCTATTTTATCGATTTCGTCAACATAAATAATTCCCTTTTCGGCGGCCGTTACGTCATAATTGGCCGACTGTAATAACCGCACCAAAATGTTTTCGACGTCTTCGCCGACATATCCTGCTTCCGTCAGCGTCGTCGCGTCCGCGATCGTGAAAGGCACGTTCAGAAATTTTGCCAATGTTTGCGCGAGAAGCGTTTTACCGGTCCCGGTCGGACCTATCAGAAGGATATTATTTTTTTCCAATTCGACATCGTTATCGATGTCATTCATGGAATTAATTCTTTTGTAATGATTATATACTGCGACGGATAAAGCTTTTTTCGCCTGATCCTGGCCGATAATATATTCGTCGAGCTTGGATTTGAGTTTTTCAGGCGTAATGTCAGCCAGCGGTACGATGGATTCCTTGGAGGAGTGCGACTTGATCATATCGAATGCATTACGTACGCATTCGTTGCAGATGTGAACCCCATTGGGCCCGCTGATGATGCTGTCTACTTCGTCGGCGGACTTTCCGCAAAATGAACAATAGACGATCCGGGACATGTGGCTATGATCTTTCATAATGTACCATCTTACTAAAAACCATTCGCGTAAGCAAACGATTTATTTTTTCGCGCGTACTAAAATTTCATCTATAATACCGTATTCTTTGGCCTGAGCGGCCGACATGAAGAAATTT
>JAEUSJ010000226.1:2504-4319 GCA_016788215.1 bacterium
ATAACGGAATTGGATTCCAAAAATTTCATCAGTTTTTCTTCAATTAAATAATCTTCGAAGTTTTTTTGTTCCGTCTCAGTTTTAAAATCAATATTGATCTGATCTCTGCTCACTTTATTATGTTCTGCCATGCGGTCGCGGTATGCTTCGATATCTTCCGGCGTCACGGTCATTTTCTCGGCTTCAATGATCTTTTTCCGCGCCAGCATCCACTTGACGTCGCGGATGGCCGCAGGACGATACCTGTCAATGATGTATTGATCTTCCACTTTTTGCCCTTTCAGACGCTGCTTTACCATGTCCCCGATGCGCTGAATCGCATTATCAACCAGAGGTTCCGGTGATGGAATTTCATTATTCTTTATGATCTCATCTATGATACGTTCATTCAATTGTTTCGCCGAATCATCTTCCCAGCGTTTCTTCAAGTTCTCTTTTACATCGGCCATGAGTTTTTCGAAGCTTTCAAAACCGAGGTCTTTAGCGAATTCATCATCGAGTTCCGGCAACTGCACTTCTTCGATCTTGCGCACAGTGACCGTCATGTGCTCGTGTTCCCCTTCTTTTGCTTCCGGCCCTTTCGACACATGCAGATTGCGCGATTCACCCTGTTTCGCTCCGATCAATCCGTCGATAAAATCCTGACCGACATACTGTGTGGTGAGCGGAATCCGGCGATCGGTAAACTTCTTCCCTATGATCGGTAAATCGGAATGATCCAGCATTTGAATGTCACAGGTAACAAAATTTCCGGCGGCAACGGTTTCTGACGCTTTCATCGTTGAATAATTTTCACGAAGGCGCTCAACCGTAGAAGAAACCTCGTCGTCTTTTAGATCGTGAATTTCTTTCTGAACTTTCAAGTTCTTATAATTTGGAACTTCATACGTCGGCATGACCTCTACGGTCACATCAAATGTCATCGGCTGGTCTTTCTTGAAGCTAACATTGTCTATCTGACCGATGGCGATCGCTTCGGTATTGGTATCCTTAATAGCTTGTTTGTAGAATTCCTCAACGATCACGGGAAGCGCTTCTGAATTGATCTGTTCACCAAATTTTTTCAATACGACGTCTCGTGGCGCTTTGCCTTTACGAAAACCTTGTATTTGGGCTTCCTCACGGTACATTTCTAACGCTTCATCAAAAAACGGAAGCATTTCCGCAGCTGAAATTTCCACGTGCAATTTTCGTTGATTCGCGTCCTCACTTACAACCTGTGCTAACAAACTTAACTCCTTCTTAATTAAGAGATTAATAATTAAAAGAGTGCGGGATGAGGGACTTGAACCCACACGGTGTTACCCACCAGATCCTAAGTCTGGCGCGTCTGCCAATTTCGCCAATCCCGCATTTTTTCAAAAGGGCAAAAATATAGTTAAGTCAGGTCGGAAATTCAAGTTTTTTAATTAATATAGGGCAGAATTAGTGTTATTTAAAAATACAATTGAGGTTTTTCAAGAAGAGAAAAAAATGATGATCTCCCGTTGTGTTATATTCTATCAAAGAACTTTAACTTGATAATCTTCACTTATAACTTTATTTTAAACAATATTTCGTGATTACAAAAGTTCAACCTATTTCGGTGGATTATGAAACGCTTATTCATGCTGCTGTTATTTTCCATAGTCAAGATAAATTCCGTTTACGGTCAAATAGGAGCTATAGCCCCTTACCATACGCACAATAATTTCCAACTCGCATCCCCCGGTGCTTTGGGTGTAGGCCTTTATGGATATGAAAATCCGGCCATGCTTAATTATCTGCATCAACCCGATCTCATGTTCACATGGAATTCAAATGTCGGTTACATTC
>JAEUSJ010000227.1 GCA_016788215.1 bacterium
GTCTGCATTTCGCAGGTCTTCCTCAGATAAAAATAATTGGGTCGCTTCTTGGGCTTTGTTATGTGAAACACCGACCTGTTTTAATAGATCCATATTACACCACATACGATGCCGCCCTTCAGGAATAGGCTCGATTATATTGAACAAGAAATCAAAATCACGCGAACCTGTATGCGGAGTGCGATGCTTGATTCGAAAAAGAATATTTGTTAGATAAGGAACAAGAACCTGTGAAAGCGTATTGCTCGGAATCGTTCCTATGTAAAGATCGTAACGCTGTTTTCTTAATTGACGAATCAATTTAATGAATTTAAGAAAACGGAGTTCCAACAAGAACATGCGATCGACTAATGAATTGTTTTGAAATATTGCTTTCGTTGGTAGGCTTACTAGTAAGTCCACTTTTGTATCTGGTTTGGCCTGTTTTAGCGCTCTTACCATTGGCTCAGCCATTAAAGCGTCGCCGATACCGGAGGAGATGTTGATAAGAACGTTGCCATCTTTTTGATTCAAATCAATATCTTGAATCCTGAACCGGACAAAATGTTTTAAGAAGTGGATTATAAATTTATATAATAATGTTTTATGCAATTTACCGAAACTCGCAATACATATAACTATTTTAGTTGATTACCTTTTTCTCATCTATCCAACCAAAACCGTAAGGAATTAAAATAAACACGTAATCTGATTCTATCGATATTTTTTTTGCCTTACCTCTGAGGCGCCAACATCCGAAACCTTGGTTGAACATAGGTTTGAAACAATGGACACTATCGAACCAATTTAACAAAAACGTCTGCGTATTCCTTCGCTGTTTTTTGAACGTCAAAATTTTCTTTGACGAACACTTTGCCTTGCTGACATATATCTTGTGAGATCCCTGGATTCTTATAGAGGGTTATGATTAGTTCCGATAACTCCTTGACATCATTCACAACATAACCGGTCATTCTGTTTTTTATGACTTCTAGCACGCCGCCACCGTCCTGGAAAACTACTGTGGGGCATCCAAGGTAAACTGATTCAACAATGGCGAGACCCATCCCTTCACTATCAGATGGAAGTACAAAGACATCCAACGCGTTTATGTAGTTATAAATATCATCTCTGAATCCCGGGAAAAGAATTTTCGTTTCGATTTTGTGTTGTGCAACCTGTAAATCTAATTTATTTTTTATAGTTGCATCACCGCCTCCGTAAATGATCCCTTTTATCTTGTCATACTCCCTCAGGTTTCCAAGTGCCTCAATTAACCTATCCAGTCTTTTTCTCGCGTCATACCGAGCCGCAACTCCTACCAAGAAAACATCAGGCTCCAAACCCAATTCCTGACGGATTGATCCTTTTGATTTAGTTGTTTTTATCGATTCAAAGTTGACTGAATTCTTAATTAGCTTAACTTGCTCAACCCTTAATCCGTAATAAGATATACAGAAATCACATAGGTATTGCGAAGGCGCAATTACGACATCACACCGTCTAAGGGAATGAATGAGCAACCATTTCTTAAGAAAACGAATCAGTCGATTTTTCCATATTGAATCGCTAATTACATTAATTTTGTGATTTGATTTTACGCTCTCTACGGAATCCTTCTTAAATAATTTCTCAAAAAATATATCCTTAATCCGTTTTCGTATCACTCCGCGCGCACCCTGCAAACTAAATGTCATTATAGCTCCGCTGAGAATACCTGCTAAGTAAGCTTGCCAATTGACTCCCCAATAATTAATGATATCATAGCTTTTCATGACGCGTAAATAGTAAGAAATAGGATTTGTTACTCCGCCAGGTAGACTCATCGTTACAATGCCTTCTCTCAGACTAGCATCGTAAAAAGGTCCCTGTGCTTTGATAAAAAACACATCAAATTGGACTTCCGTATTGTCTTTTAACGACTGAGAAATTGATAGTATTTGCCGTTCCCGTCCCCCCAAGTCGCCGGAAGGAGTTATGTTCAACACCCTAATCTTTTTGGAACATTTGTGGTTCATGAATTTGCTCTGATCTGTTTCATTACGTATTATTGGCTTGAATAATCTTTTTCAAACCTTCATCTAATGGCACGAGTTCCCTTCCTAACACGCGTCTCATATTAGAATTATCAGGCTGGCGTCGAGTCATATCGCCCTCCTTTAAGGGCGGCAAGAATACAATACGTGATTTTGAGCGGGTTACTCGGATTATTGCTTCCGCAAGCTCGTTAATTGTCGTCAGATCAGCATTTCCAACATTTACAACATCATTGACAAACAGGTTCTCGTTTAGGAGTTTTAGAGTAAACTCAGTGTTGTCATCAATAAAACAAAATGTGCGTGTTTGAGTGCCGTCGCCATAAATTGTTATGTCATCTCCGGAAAAAGCGGAATTGATAAATTTTGAGACAACAAAATCCGGACTTTGTTTTGGCCCGTAAGTATTGAAAAGGCGTAAGATGGTATATGAAAGACGGTGTTCTTTTTCATAGCTTCGGCAAAAACATTCTCCTATGTTTTTTACGACAGCATAAGGCAACCGTGAGTTTAGCGGTGTTGAATACTCATGTTGCGGTAAATGGACCGGTTCACCGTATACCTCCGATGAGGAAGAATAAAAGATACGTTTTACACCTGTGTTTTTAGATAACTGAAAAATATTTTGTAAGCCTTTCACATCATCCAAAACTTCGATTGGATTTTCCAAAGTACGTGCAACTCCAACAAGAGCCGCGTAGTGAAAGACATAGTCGAATCCGTAACGATTCATAATAGGCGCTACGTCTTCATAATTATTCACATCTGCTTTTATGAATTGACAGTTTTTGTGGGAGGGCACATTTTCAAATCTCCCTGTTCGCATATTATCTACGATTATGACGGTGTTTTGATCGTGCAATAGTAGAGATTCAGCTAATGAACTTGCGACAAAACCAGCCCCACCCGTTATTAAGATTTTTCTTTCTGTTTTCATATCAAGCATGACTTTCTTTAGTAATCCTATCCGTTCAGATACTTTGTTGAATATTTATGAATCGAAAATGAAACATGAACCCTTATATATTGTGAGCCGATATAGTCAATGACAGATCATAAAACAGATCCCATTTTTAAACTAAGTATTTATCGAAAACATGGTAGTGTCCTCCATACTTACTTAACAATTACTTGCTTCAAATATAATTCGTTGTCTAGTTTTTCAAGCAAATCCAGGGTGATGTCGCAGCTATTAAAATTATACGTCATAAGAATTTTTGACCAAAAATCTTAAATATCTTCAAGCAAAAAATTGGCTATTATTTTTAAACATTGTTTTCTCCCACTTGTTCTTTGAAAAGGAAATAGGTGTCTTTAAGTTTAATGAATTTAATGTTATTTTTTTTTATATGTGAAAAGAATAAATTTAAGTTTCTTAAGAAAAGTTCAATCTCCGACTCTGTCTGGCAATAGGGGCTTGCGCCTTCAATGATTTCATTACTGTGAAACATCAAATTTAGATAAACGTCTTGGGACCTCTTAACATTACGGATATGAAAGTCGGCTATATTTAATAATAATTTATACGAGTTCGTACTAGGCCTTAATGAAAAGGTCTTCACGTAATTTTTTCCTAATACTTTTGATAATAGACCAGTCAATAAGCTGGAATCGGAAATTTTTCTTCCTATTCGACTTGGTAGACTTTGAAAGAACTTAGATCGAATTGTTAACGGAACTTCCAGAATAGTCTCACTTTCTTTTAGTGCTGTTTGGGAAGGATCTCTTAAATCTGGAAAGTAAGGTTGAATAGGGTAATAGCAGAAATTGTATGATTTTTCTTTGGTTTGAATAATGCTAAATGGATAAATGCTCGAATCGACCAAATAACCCAATTTGTTAAGAATCAATAATGAATTTGAGCCAATCCCAAATCTCCCCGCCCGAAAAGAAACAGGGCTATATTCAAAAGTTTTTTTAAATAGCTGTGTTAAATTTGATATTTTTTCAAAAGTCATATTTTCTTTGTTTTTGTCGATATTGATACTGCCTTTATAACTACTGAAGGAACTCTTTTATTAATCTATTTTTTAAATTAAGCTTAACTTACTTTTCTATTTTTATTTTGTTGCTATTAACTTCTTGCTTTATATAAAGTATTTTTATAATTAGATTTTAATCATCCTTAAGATTTAACCAATTTTTTAATATTTAATTTATTTAAGAAAACTCATAATTCTATCTATTTTCACACGCAAT
>JAEUSJ010000228.1 GCA_016788215.1 bacterium
GGCGTAGTATTGATCAAATATGTGTCGCCTCCGACGGAACGGTATGGTTTGGAGAATTCAATGGTATTGTATCATGGCTTAAAGGCGAAAACATACAATCCATTTCGCCGTTCCCTGTTACGTCCGGCATCAGCGGCATTGAAGAAGATAAAAACCGCGTTCTGTGGGTCACATCTTTCGACAACGGCGTAAAACAAATTCGAGTGACGGGAGAGAAAGCCGAAATGCTGACGGACCGGCTTCCTGAATCATTTAAAACAAAAATTTACGGCACAGTCAAAACTCAGAAAAACTTTTTCCTTTTTTCAACATTTGGATCCGGCCTTATAATTAAAAACGGCGGAGCGATCAATTTTGTGACGACCGAAAACGGATTGCCGGAGAATAACATTACTGCGTCTTTTGAAGATCGCGAAGGCACGTTGTGGATCGGGACGGCCAATAGCGGCCTGGTCAAATTGGTTTCATATCCTTTTGTCAACTATGATAAGGAATCCGGCCTGGCCGGTAATTATGTTTTGGACGTGATTCAGGATCGCAATGGCTCGTACTGGTTCACTTCTTATGAAAGCGGCCTCACGAGGTATGATGGAAATTCCTATACGGTTTTTTCGGCAAAAGACGGATTACCGAGCAAGTCGGTTTATGGGCTGATGGAAGATTCGCAAGGCAGAATATGGGTTTCAACAACCGGGCAAGGCGTATTTGTGTACGATGGAAAAAAATTCACGCCATTCAACAAAAAAAATATTTATTTAACCGATGTACTTTGTCTATTGGAAGACAAAGAGAAAAATATCTGGTTTGGCACCGATGCATACGGCGCTATACGCTATTCGCCCGATAAACAATTTGTTCAGTTCGGCACAAACCAGGGGCTTGCGGGTCTCCGTGTATTCAGTATGATTCAAGACCGGAAAGGGCGCATCTTATTTGGCTGTGGACAACCCAGCCGATTTAAAGAAGCCGGCGGCCTATCGGTTTGGGATCCGGAGCGGTTTTACAAAAATCTGAATCCCTTTACGACTTTTTCCAAGAACAACGGTTTCCCGGCCAATCAGGTTACTGTGGTTTATGAAGACAAACAAAATAATCTATGGCTGGGTACGCGGCAGGCCGGGTTGATCTTATTTAGCGACGGTATCATTCAGGCTTTTACAAAACGGGACGGCCTTACTTCAAATGACGTGGTCGCTCTGCAAGAAGATAAAAAGGGACGTCTTTGGATTGGAACGGTGCAAGGCCTGAATATATGGGACGGGAAAAATATGGAGTCTTATACCGTCAAAAAAGGGCTCTTAAGTGATGAGGTATATGAAAACGCCATGATCTCTGATAAACAAGGCGATATGTGGTTTGGAACTCCGCGGGGAGTGTGCCGCTTCAGGTTGAGTGAAAAGCCGGCTCCCAATGTCCCGCCATTAATTTACATTGATAAGATACGTTCCTTTGGAAAAGAAATAACGACGGAAGTACTAAACCAATTGTCTTTTCGCCAAAATTCTCTGGATTTTCAAGTGGTCGGTATAGAACTGAGATCAGAAAAAGATATGATTTATCAGTTCATGCTTGAAGGTTATGATCGCGATTGGGAAGAACCGACAGTCCGCGATTTTATTTCTTACACTAATTTAGATCCCGGCAAATATGTTTTCAGAACACGGGCACGAGGCGCGTCCGGGGTGTGGAGCGAACCATCGGCCGTGGCTTTTGAAATCATTCCTGCTTTCTGGCAGACGATTTGGTTCCGAATCAGCTGCGTTGTGTTTGTACTCGTCATGATACCGATTGTGTACAAGTATTCAATAAAGGGTTGGAAAGGGTTTAAAAAACGGAGGTCTTTACGTATTATCGCGCAGTACAAAATCAAGGACGTTATCGGTGAAGGTGCCATGGGCATCGTGTACCTCGCATTTGACAAGACATCCCGCATTCATGTTGCGCTGAAAGTGATCAGCGAAAAGTTGATGAACGATCCGGATAACCGGTCGCGTTTTGTACGGGAAGGACGCATCTTGTCCAAATTGCGGCATCCATTTGTTGTGAAGGTCTACGCTACGGGAGAGTGGATGGGGCGCGGATACATTGCGATGGAGATTTTAAAAAGAGGCGACCTCAAAACCTATTTAAAAAATAATTTTCCGCTGAAACAAAACGAACTGGAGCGCCTGATAATAGGCGTCGCCGAGGGGTTATCGTATATTCACCAGCAGAGCATCGTTCATCGAGACTTCAAGTGTGAAAACATCATGATGGACGAACACTTGAATCCGAAGATCATGGATTTTGGTTTATCCAAATCGGTGCTGGTGACGACCATGACGCAAGTAGGAACGATCATGGGCACGCTTGGTTATGTTGCACCGGAACAGATCACCGGCGGTAAAACGGACCATCGCTCGGATATTTTTTCATTCGGCGTCGTAATGTATGAATTGCTGACCAACAGCCTGCCATTCCGCGGAGAAAATGAAATCGCCATGATCCATTCGATATTCAACGATCAGCCGGCTTTGCCATCTGAAATAAATCCCACAATACTGCCGTATCATGAAAAAATTGTAATGAAATGTCTTGAAAAAGATCCGGACAATCGCTACCAAACATGTGAAGAAATATTGGACGACCTGCGGCCTGAAGAAATAGTTTTGTGATCACGGCTTCAAATGTCTTGCAATCCCGCCACGAATTTTTGTATTTTGCTTCATTAATTTTACCCACAGACACTTGCTATGCAGAAAATAACCGATCTTCTCGACGACCTGAATAAAAAGTTAGATGAGGGGTTTAAAGATCTCTCCGCTCGTTTTGCCGGTTTGAATACCAGTTTAGCTCAAAAAGATTACCGCAAAGCAGAAACAATACTGAGCGAACTCTTCAAGACGTACATGGAGACGCATCGGCTCGTCAATACCCATATTGCACGGCTTGACAGCGACCTGAAAAAATTTGAAAATCATCTTGAAGCCATTTCCACGGAAAAAGAACAATTCAAAGCCCTATACAACTCCGGTATGCTGATTTCTAATAAAAGCGAGTTACAAGGATTGATTGCGTTTGCGATGGATCAGATAACCTACCACTTGCGCGCGGAACGCGGGTTTTTAATTTTGGTTGATGAGGCGGGACAAAAAGAATATTTCGTCAGTAAGAACTTTGACGGACAGAATATAGACGATCCGGCCAACGAGGTTTGTTCTTCCGTTATCAAAAAAACGCTCGATGTATTGAAGCCTGTGAAGATCGATGACGATTCCATGACGGATAGTTTTACCAAACAGGGAAGTTTTGTTCGGCTCGGGCTTCGTTCTGTCTTGTGCGTACCGATCATTTACCGTAAAACCTTACTGGGCGTTGTGTATCTCGATCGCCGCGACGACATAAAACCTTTTTCAGATAATGATTTAACGTTTCTGATGGCCTTTGCAAAACAGATAGCGTTTCGTGTGAACGAACTGAACGAAATGAAAAACGTTCAGCATGAATTTGAGCGCCGCGACCGGAGCCGATTACAGGAACTGCGGGAAAAATATAATTTCAAGGAAATTGTCGGTACCAGCGAGAAACTGGTTCACATTTTGGAGTTGTCGGCCAAAGTAGCGCCGACGGATGTGCCGATTCTTATTCTCGGCGAAAGCGGCACCGGCAAGGAGCTCATAGCCCGCGCGATCCATTTTAACAGCGATCGGTTTGACAAGAAGTTTATTGCGATCAATTGCGCCGCCATTCCATCCGATCTTCTGGAGTCGGAATTATTTGGTTTTGATGCCGGCGCATTTACCGGCGCGGTCAAATCGAAAACAGGTAAGTTTGAATTGGCGCACCAAGGTACCTTATTTCTCGATGAAATAGCGGAATTATCCGTTAATTTACAGGCTAAAATTCTACGGGTAGTGCAGACAAAAGAGTTGGAGAGATTAGGCAGTACCGAAACGCGCAAGATCGATATCAGGATCATTTCTGCCACCAATAAAAAATTAGATGATTTGATCAAAGAGGGAAAATTCAGGGAAGATTTATATTATCGTTTGAAAGTCGTTGAAATCGTCGTTCCGCCGCTGCGAGACCGGAAAGAGGACATACAATTACTGATTAATTTTTTTATTCAAAAATACAGCCAAAACAAGATCACTTCCATCAGCGAGGAAGCGGTAGATATTTTGGAACACTATCAATGGGACGGCAATATAC
>JAEUSJ010000229.1 GCA_016788215.1 bacterium
ACGTTCAATGTTTCTTTTCCAGTGTGTTATAGTAGGTTTTGGCTTCGGCTAGATTCAATGCTGATGCATTTTCATTTTCTTTGATTAATTGAACCAAACCGTAGTTTTCCAATACCTCTTCAATCTTTTGAAAAGTTTCAATATCAACTTGAACTGCAACTTTATTGTCTTTTTCGTCTACAATGTAAGTCTTTGGTATTTTTAGCATCGATGCTCCTTTCTCGAAAATATAGTCACTGCAAGATCAACAGACAAATCATTTTCTTATTTTTTCTTTTTCGTGTCTTATCTTAATTTCTTCGACACGGTCCCCGCCGAATTTTTCCAAAAAAGGATCGATCAGCGCGAGGGCCGTCATCGCTTCAGCAACCACTGCCGCGGCCGGAACGGAGCACGTATCCGTTCGCTCTTTATGCGCGGAGGCAGATTTTTTGGTTTCAATATCAACCGACATCAGCGGCCGGGCGAGCGTGGGAATAGGTTTCATCGCGCCGCGCAAAATTAACCGCTCTCCCGTGGTCATCCCGCCTTCCAGCCCGCCGGAACGGTTCGTCTTCCGGTAATAACCCTTTTTTTCGTCATAGAAGATTTCGTCATGAACGTCAGAGCCGAATTTTCCCGCGTTCTCAAAAGCATCGCCGATTTCCACGCCTTTGATGGCCGGAATAGAACAAATATACTGGGCAAGAATCCCGTCCAATTTTTTATCCCAGTGCGTATAACTGCCAAGTCCCGCCGGAAGGCCATCTACGACCACTTCAAATATTCCGCCCAGCGAATTGCCTTCCTTTTGCGCCGCCTTTATTTCGTCCATCATTTTTTTTGAGTCTTCCGGATCGAGCGCGCGAACTTCGGAATCGTCGGATAATTTTGTTATCTCAGATACACTGAAATTTTGAATTTTAGATTTTGTATTGTGAAGTTTTATTGTTCCGATTTGAATGACATGGGATGAGATTGCGATGCCGAATTCCTCCAGCAATTTTCTTGCAACGCTTCCAAGCGCAACACGCATGGCCGTTTCCCGCGCGCTGGAGCGTTCAATTACGGGCCGAATATCATCGAATCCGAATTTGAGTATGCCGGCAAGATCGGCATGGCCCGGACGGGGAAGCGTAACTTTTTTTATTTTGCCCTTATCCCTTTGAGCCTCAATCGGCATGACGTCTTTCCAGTTTTCCCAATCTTTGTTCCATACGAGCAAACCGATCGGGGAACCGATGGTTTTGCCAAGGCGCACACCGGAAATAATTTCCGCGTGATCGGATTCGATTTTCATGCGTCCGCCGCGGCCGTAGCCTTGCTGCCGGCGATAGAGCTGGTGATCAATATATTCAGCGGCCAATTCCAGTCCTGCCGGAATACCTTCGATAATTCCGACCAAGCCTTTGCCGTGCGATTCGCCGGCGGTTAAAAAACGGATCATAGAATCGTAACTTGGTTTGTATTTATTTTCAATCTAAATACATTCGATATGAAATTCAATACATCAAAAGTAATAAAAAAACCGCTTGACTATAAGTTGCTTTTTTTTTTTACACTTACATATATGATTAATAATTTTAGCCTACAAAAAAAACCTCAAGAATGAATTTGAAGGCATTGAAAACATGACGTAGGTCATGGTTTTTCGTTTCTATTTTTCGTACATTTCGCTGTAGCTTTTCATAGTCTCAATCCTTAGGGGGATCAATCTATGGATCTCTCATTTTATCTGCTAAACCTTACCTGTAATTCGACAGTAAAACTGTCTTACATCCACCATGTACTAACTAAAACGAACGATACGCTAACTTATAAATATCCCAAAAGGGCCATATCTTTCAGAGGCCGTTTAGTGTTTTATAATAAAAGTACTGACCTACATAATAGCAAGTCACCATAAGTCAAGAAAGTAGAGAAAATATGAAGTTCATAACGCTTTTTGCATTAGCAATAGGGCCCTTCGGAATTTCTTCCTGCGACTGGCTGGGCGGCGACGATCATTCCGACCCTGGCACTCAGATTCCCAATACGGAATTGTTCCAGCCTCTGCATTCAGGTACAGCGAGCTACTACGTAAGGGTAAGCCCTGATTGTAAGTCGTTGCTTCTCATACCTCCGTTTTACGATACCATTGGTTCTAATGGAACATTGCTCTTGGATCTGGAAACCTATGAAAAGAAATCGATTACCACTGAATATTTAGGCTCAGCTGACTGGTCACCGGACAGCCGATGGATTGTTTATGAAGGTTATTCAAATGTCTGGAAGGACATTTTCAAAATTAAATCAAATGGGGATAGTATTACGCAACTCACGTTTGACGGCATTAGCGCCTTACCGATTTGGAGCCCAAACGGGAAATGGATTGTTTACAGTCACGTGATGGATCCCGGCAAAGGTGTTTGGTTGATGAGACCAGATGGAACGGAGAAAAGCTGGGCATTTCTCGCTCAGGGATCGTCATGGCATCCGGATGGAGACAAAATTATCTGCGAGCGAGATTTTGACGGATTTCCAATTTATAGTGTCAACCAGGGACGTGTCGTGGATACGCTGAAAGCAGTCAAATACGAAACAAACATTAACCCTAAATATTCTCCGGACGGAAAACGAATTTTATTTCGAAATTATTTAGGCACCTATGTGATGGACGCCAACGGCAAGAATATTCGAATAATCTTCAGATTTCCTGAAGATCCATCGCAGGATTTTGACTGGCTTGCGTCTTGGTATTCAAATGATCAGATCATTTACAATCATTTCAGAGTCACGCGATACGTACAGAACAACCTTGGCGAGTATTATGAAGGTTACGCATCGCTGTACATCAAACGCATCAATTGAATAGAAAGGAGTAGGTGATACATATGACTAGCCAAGAATATATGAGAAAACGTAAAACACACGCTTTGAACTTGCTCCTCAAAACATCGATGCTCCTGACATTTCTTATCTCATTTATTTCCTGCGATTGGCTGGGCGGCGACGATCATTCAGACCCCGGCACTCAGATTCCTAATACCGAATTGTTTTCACCTCTGCAGCTTGGCGCTGTAGCGTATAGTGGCACAATAAGTCCTGATCGTAAATCATTGCTTCTGGTAAACAATGAATTTGCCGATACCATCGGAACCCTTATGATGGATATGGAAACGTATGAAAAAAAAGAGTTTTCCAAAGATTTTTTAGGTACGGCCGATTGGTCGCCGGATGGGGAATGGATTGTGTATACCGATTATTCAAAAGGGAGAAATATTTTCAAAATCAAATCAAATGGGGATAGTATTACCCAACTTACATTTGAAGGCAATAGTATTTTTCCCAGATGGAGTCCTGATGGAGAAAAAATTGTTTATGTATGGTCTGTTTATCCAGAAGGGGGGGTCCACTTAATGGATAAGAATGGAAACGGTAAGTCCTTTCTTTTTGTTGGGACAGAACCGAGCTGGAGCAATTCGGGAGATAAAATCATCGGTTGGATCGGGTTGCCGGTTGGAGGTAATGTTTTTCTCCTATATAACTTTAGTCAGAGTCGTGTTGTTGACACCTTAAAAGTGATGAAAGGCGAGTCAAACCGTGAGCCCCAATATTCACCGGACGGAAAACGTGTTTTGTTTTGGAATGACAGGGGTACTTACCTGATGGATTCCAACGGCAGGAATATCCGGACCGTTTTCAAGTATTCTGACAATCCGGAAGACGATTTTGACTGGGGTGCATCTTGGTATTCCAATAATCAGGTTATGTATTCTCGTTTTAGAGTTACGCGTTACATAGATAATAATTTTGGAGGATATATCGAAGGTTATTCCTCCCTTTACATCAAACATATTAATTGAAAAAAGAAGGGGGTGGTGATACATATGACCTCTCAAAAAAAAATAGGAGAAAAGCGCTGACACGCTTTTCTCCGTAAGCATCGCAAAAGAACACCGGCAAGTCTCCGCCTCTTTGAGGCAGAGAGAGGTATTTTTTTGCTTGAAATAACTTAACAATAACACCGAAGAATCACAAACAATAAAAGAGGCAACCTATGATTACCAAGTGGATTAAATCAGCTTGTCTTGCATTGGTTTTACTTC
>JAEUSJ010000022.1:0-3597 GCA_016788215.1 bacterium
TAATAGAGTCCCGGCGAGAGGGTTTTATTCAATAATAAGATAGGTTCCGTGCTAGACTGTTGCCACACTTCCTTGTTGCTATTGTCTGTCACCGTTATTTTGAATATGGCGCCGATGGATTCTGAAGTCCATCTAAAAGTATAAGGCGCACGGAGCGTATCTCCATTTTTCGGACTCAAATCGGTAACGACATTGGCGGATCGGTAGTTCTGATCAATAAAACTTTCCAATAGCGGATTCTCCACGAAATTCTCAGCCAATAGTTTTGGCTTCACGGACTGTTTATTTGGCTGCTCCACGCCAGTTTTCTTCGAAGATATTTCTTCTTTCTTTGATTTTTCGATATTTGCTGCAACACTGTCAGTTATTTGCGGTAAAGACTTCTCGGTTATCTGCGGCTCAGGAGATTGACTCTTATAAATTAACACAACCGACCCGAGCATCACTAAAATAACAGCCGCAGCAGCATAGAGCCAGGTAGCTGGCGCTCGCGATGCACCGGTTTTATCTTGATTCTCCGGATTTTCGCCGATTTCCACCGTAATTGACTCTATTCTTTCAAACGCAGGTTCTGAAACTCCATGCAAATAAATTTCTTGAGTTGCCTTCACGCATGAAATTCTTATTTTTTCGGACAAATTTGAGATCGTCAGGATGATATTCCGTCCGGCCATGCGATCAGGCAGTTTTTGGAATACTGCTCTCAGCCGTTTCTCATCCATTGAAAGACTTAGTTCAATTTGTTTATCCTGAGAATAGAAGAGGAGCGTATTGTGGGTGTCACTTTGTGGATACTTTGAAGTGAGGACGAGACGATCTGTGGAGACAAATTCGTGATCGAATATCTGGGTATATTTGGCAAAACATTCAGAACAGGCCTCAAGATGGTAAAGTACAAATTTCTTCTCTTTTTTGCTGAACTGGTTGTTTTGAAGAACAAATTCGCTCAATATTTCATAACTGCAGTGAAAAACCCGGCCATCCAAGTCCCGGTTATAGTCCTCTACGAATTTGTCAAAAGGGTCCATTTTATTCATTTAAGTTACCTGCTTACCTGATATAATAGTTAGAAAAAACACAAAAACGTTTCAGAGTGTCTCATTATTCAATTTGCCCGTTTTCCCTTAGATATTCTTCAAATGAAATACGCAGCCGTCTCACTTTGGTTCTGATCGTATTTTCATTAAGCTGGAACCGCCTGGCCATGTCCACAAAAGAAACTCCCTGTTCATCAATTAACGTATTAAGAATTTTCGTTTCGTCCGCCGCTAACGTTTTCCTGAAACGGGTGACGATCGTCATGAGCTGTGCGGATTCCATATTCGCCTGTGGGTCCGGATCGCCGGATGGAGCCTCAGACAAACTATAGCTTGAACGCTCGTTGGATAGCCTCGTTTCTGTCGTCACAAGTCCTTTTTTTGAGTAGATCTTATCTAAAACCGACCAGCACTGCACCTTGATGGCGCGGTGAATGTAATGCTCTTCATTCTGAATTTTATCAAAATTTATTTTACTTATGTTCAAATATATTTCATGAACCAAGTCATTAAAATCGGCATAGTTATTATTAACCAAAATTTTAGAGTTGGCAAAATAGAATTTTCTTATGATTTTTGAACCAACGGTATTTTCTGCAAAATATTTTTTATGGAGAGTCGTACTATTCATAACAATGAAAGCTTCTCGGAGTTAATCGAACGTTAATCTCAATAAAAAAATGGATGATTTTCTAAAAACTATCCAGCTTCCCCTTCAGTAAAACGAAAACACCAATGGTAGCGGGAACGCATCACGAAAGGGTTGAAAAATCTGTTTTGAACAAACCTAATCCCCAAATGAAATTCCAAGATCCCGCGCGGTCATGATAATATCGCAATCGAGTGGAACGGTTTTCATGCGGCGTGTCGCCTGATCGAGAGGAACATACTGAACCGTCGGCGGGTCCAAGGCTACCATCACATTCGATTTTCCTTCCTCGAGCGCGCGTACGGCTGCTGCGCCAAACCGTAATCCAAGCAGCCGGTCAAACGTTGTCGGACTTCCGCCGCGAAGCAAATGCCCAAGCACCACGCAGCGTGTTTCTTTGCCGGTCATTTCTTCCAGTTTGTGTGCAACAAGGTTGCCCATTCCCCCGAGACGTTCTGGAGATCCTTGCCGCCGCTCTATTACCGAAATATCCCCGCCCTTGGGTTTAGCGCCTTCCGCAACTACCACGATCGAATGTTTTCTTCCCTGACGCTGAAGAGCTTTTATCTTTGCGGCTACACGTTCCAGGTCAAATGGAATTTCCGGAATCAGTATAACGTCGGCGCTCCCTGATACGCCAGATTCTAAAGCGATCCAACCCGCGTAACGGCCCATAACTTCCACTACCATGATCCTGCGATGCGATTCCGCAGTCGAATGAAGACGGTCCATGCACTCGGTTGCAAACGACACGGCGGAATCAAAACCGAACGTGATAACGGTTTTGTCAAGATCATTGTCAATCGTTTTCGGGACACCGATGACACGTATACCTTTGCCGGCCAGTTCATTGGCAATAGCTAAAGAACCGTCTCCACCGATCGCGATCAACGCGTCTATCCCGTTTTCCTTTAATCCTTCGATCAGTTCGCCGGAGCGGTCAAATTCCCTTATTACGCCTTCTTCATCCGGCATCGGATATTTCAGTGGATTCCCGCGGTTCGTTGTGCCCAGAATGGTTCCGCCCAAATGGGTAATATTTCGGACACGATCCCGTGTAAGCTGTATCAACCCTCCTTCCGGATATTGCTCCGGAAGAAATAATCCGTTATATCCGTCCCGAATTCCGAAACACTCCCACCCCCGATTCAATGCGGCATAAACTGCGCCCCGAATAACGGCATTAAGCCCCGGCGCGTCGCCTCCGCCTGTATTTATCGCAATACGTCTAATTATGTTATTGTCTTTGCGTGTCATAAATCCTCCGTTCAGTCAGCCATCATTAAAATGCGGTGTAATTTATTGAAATTTGATTTAAAATCAAAAAAGGAATTTGTCTCAATTTAATAGTGCTTGAATATGAAGCGATGCACCGCTATTTTTAACAAAATCAGGTGAGCTGTCAAGCAGCAAAAAATAATAGAACGCGGATGACACGGATTTAACTGATTACCGCTGATATAGACGCAACCGCGCATATCGATATTGCCATATTCGGCTGATAAAACCCGTCTAATCAGCGTTATCTGTGTTCTATTTGTAAATATCTACTCGGGGCTTACAAGAGCTTAAAGAAGTAATTATGACACAAGAAATTGAAATATATATTCAAGCGCGTTATCCCGTCATTTACCTCGTTTCATGGGAGGAAGACCGGATATTAAAAACGCTGGATGATGTTGCCGTCCACCTTCGAAAAATGTTATACGTCTGGACGCAAACGCGCGGAGTGTATAACTATGTTCTGCCGGAACAAATCGACGATTCCAAATCCGATCCGGAGTTGATCCTGAATCATATTGCATCAAGCCCGGAAAATGCGATTTTTGTGTTGTTCGATTTTCACGCATTTATAGAGAACATAGGCATTCGTCGTCAACTCCGCGATCTTGCCAAGTCGCTTCGCAAAAG
>JAEUSJ010000022.1:3696-15388 GCA_016788215.1 bacterium
TGATCTTCCTCATATCGGCGAATTATCCCAGTCGTTTGACGCCGCATTGAAGGTATTGAATAAACGCCGTGATGTAAAACTGGAGCTTACGCCTGCCATCACTGAAAAACTTCTCAAAGCGGCGCAAGGCTTGACGCTGGTGGAATTTGAAAATGTGCTCGCTAAATCCGTCGTACATCGTAAAGCCATTGATGAAGATACAATCCTG
Source organism: bacterium (assembly GCA_016788215.1). Taxonomy (GTDB): domain Bacteria; phylum CLD3; class CLD3; order SB21; family SB21; genus SB21. The sequence goes on from JAEUSJ010000022.1 coordinate 3,905, forward strand.
GAAGTTCTGGAAGAAAAAAAGCAGGTTATACGTAAATCAAGCACGTTGGAGTTTTTTTCGCCCGATGAAAATTTTGATCAGGTCGGCGGTTTGGAAAATTTGAAATCGTGGCTCACTAAACGCGCGGAAGCATTTACCGATCGCGCGGCTGAATTTGGGCTCCCAACTCCGAAAGGCCTGATGTTGGTCGGAACGCAGGGTTGCGGCAAAAGCCTGACTGCGAAGGCGGTCGCGTCGCATTGGAATCTGCCGTTACTCAAACTCGATGTAGGCAGCGTATTTAGCGGCATCGTCGGATCATCCGAAGCTAATATCCGCCACGCGATAAAGGTTGCGGAGTCAATCAGTCCTTGTATCTTGTGGATTGACGAGATCGAAAAAGGGTTTTCCGGTATGGCAAGCTCCAATTTCAGCGACGGAGGAACGGCCGCGCGGGTATTCGGCACCTTCACGACATGGCTTCAGGAAAAGAAAAAACCTGTTTTTGTAATTGCCACGTCCAACGATATTACCGTTCTTCCGCCGGAAATTCTGCGCAAAGGCCGGTTTGACGAGATATTCTTTGTTGATCTCCCCGAACAAGCGGAACGAGAAGCCATTTTTAAAATTCATCTTAAAAAACGACGCCGCGATCCTAAACAATTCGATTGTGTAAAGCTGGCTCATGTGTGCGATGGATTCAGCGGAGCGGAAATCGAAGAAGCTATCATTACAGCCTTATATGATGCATTCGAAGAAAGCCGGGAATTGACCACCGAAGATATCAGTCTGAGTATCAAAAATACAGTGCCGCTATCCCGCGTATTGGCAGAACAGGTTAGCGCCCTACGTGCCTGGGCTGAGAAACGCGCCCGGAGAGCGTCTCCGTCACGCGGTTCAATGCCGGGAATCGATCTGGACAGGTTTAGTGTGAATTAAGGAATCGGTTGTACGATCAATATGTAATTGCAATGTTATTATTTACACTTGTCTTGCAGGATTTCGATAATCCTTTCGAATAATATAGAAACTCCCCGCTCACTCCAACGTATAGATAGTAATTTTCTTATATAAGCTACGTATAGTCATGTTAGAACTGCACAACGGCAACTTCTTTGGTGAAACAAATCAGCGGCTGGATTTGGATGGTATCACATTAACAAAAACCGTTTATACCCATGATTATGTCGATTGGCATTTTCATGAGAATGCGTATTTCACATTCCTCTTGCACGGCGGCTTGGTGGAAACTGACAATAAGAACACATTCCGTTGTGGTCCGGGAGAGCTGCTTTTTCACTACTGGCAGGAGGCTCACTGCAATATCAAACCGCCCGAATTCACTCAAGGGTTTCATGTCGAAATCAGTAAGTCGTGGTTTGACCGCCTTCAACTTTCCAATCATGCTTTCGAAGGCAGTTTTCAAGTAAAAGACCCTGCCATAGTCATAGGATTTTATAACATGGTTCGTGAGGCGTCCCTCTATGATACCGCTTCAAACCTTGCGATTGAATCGTTGCTTATCAATGCCCTCGCTCGCCTGACTAAAATATACGACAAGCCGATCGATTTAAAGCCCATTTGGGTAAAAAAACTAAAGGCCATACTACACGATGAACCCTTTGAGAAGCATTCTCTGTCTGCTTTGGCCGCTAGACTGGATATTCATCCGATACATCTCTCGCGCGATTTTAAAAAACATTTTCACAGCTCTTTAGGTGACTATATAAGACGAATAAAAATTCAAAACTCAATCGTACTCCTTCAGGACAAAACGTTAAATCTTACTGAAATTGCGTTTGCCTGCAGCTTCGCCGATCAAAGCCATTTTTTGCGTTGCTTTAAATACTATACAGGCATCAAACCCTCGGTATACCGTAAATCTATCCTCAGCTGATCCGTTTGTGTTAATATTGTTCTATTTTTAAACGGTGACGCATGCTATCTTAAAAAGACGTTCACTAACCAAGGGTGTGTGTATGAAAAACTTTCTTTACATCGCAATTCTATTCGTTTTTTGCAATTCGGTTTTTGCTCAAAAGCCTCAGGAAATGAACGATGGGCTTGAAGTAGGCGACCTGACAGGTGCCGGATTATCTCAGGCTGCGTTCAGTCGTCTTGACAGTGCTATTTTGAATGGAACTTTTAAAAACATCACTAGTATCCTGGTTGCGCGAAACGGGAAACTTGTGTATGAAAAATATTATAACGGCGCATCGGACACTACTCTGCACAATACCCGTTCCGCAACAAAAACCATCACGGCGATACTCACAGGCCTTGCCATTGATCATCACTATATTTCATCTGAATCGGCTCCGGTATTCCCATATTTTAAGGATAAAAAAAATATCAAAAATTCCGATCTACGTAAAGATAAGGTTACTATCGAAGATCTTCTGACGATGAGTTCGATGCTCGAGTGCGATGATGAAAATCAATTTTCGTCAGGTAACGAGGAACGCATGTATCTGATTGAAGATTATATTCAATTCGCTCTGGATCTGCCAATCAGAGGATTTGCCGCATGGAATCCCAAGCCTCAGGATTCACCTTATGGTCGTAGCTTCAGTTACTGTACTGCCGGTACTGTTTTATTAGGCGGCGTGTTAGAGCGAAGCACTAATATGACGGTAGATGCATTTGCGAAAAAATATTTGTTTGATCCTCTCGGTATTAGTAAAGCAGCATGGCAAATTACGCCAATGGGAATGCCGATGACCGGAGGAGGGCTTGGCCTGCGTAGCCGTGATTTGTTGAAAATTATGCAGCTTTATGCGAATAAGGGCACATGGAATAACACACGGGTTCTGTCGTCTCGATGGATTGAAAAATCCATAAAGCCGCACGCCAATGCCCGCGAAAATGTTGATTACGGGTATTTATGCTGGCTGCAAAAGTTCGGTCCGTCAGATAAATCAAGTTTCGCATTTTATATGGCTGGGAACGGTGGAAGCAAAATCGCCGTATTTCCGGATCTGGATCTGACGGTTGTCATAACCAGCACATGGTACGGCACGGGGAAAGCTCATATGCAAAGTGAACGTATACTGTCGGAATTTATGGTGCCTTCAGTAATTCGATAGTTAAGAAAACCAAGGAGGTTACCACCGCTCAGAATACGACCTGATGATGTACCCTTTCTTGGTAACACGGGAAAATTGTTTTTTTATAAGTTCGTATATGTGCGGTTTATTGGACAACACGACAAAACCGCGATTAGGAATATTGTTCAATAATTCAAAAAACTCATATATTAATTCTCTTTCGTCTCCTTTCTCATCCAGATAATAAATATTTCTCCACGGTAAATTTTTTATTACCGGTTTTGCTAATCGTTCCGCCTCAAAAGAAATGACCTTGAATGCCGGCTGGTCTTTGGGAACATATACCGAAAACGTTTCCGGTAATTCTAAAAACGATTTGACGTTGTCGTCAAATTCAAAACCGAAGCCGTTAACAATAAAAAAAACTTCTTTTCCGGATGGACGTATTCTTGGACTGACGACCATATCCATCCGCTCGTAAATCACGCCGTCTTTGCCGACATCGATACTAAAATCAGCCGCGCCCGCTTGTCTTCCTATTTTCTCATTAACGCTCAGAATTTCCCAATCAAGCTTGTTGGCCAGTTTTGTCAGATCTAAATTAAACAATGTACTTGGAAAATATTTCGGAATTTGAACGATCTTCCGCATATACATCACATTATCAAGCTGCACACGGTCGTTTCGAATCCATCCCGGCTGAATATCGAATTCACCTATCATCAATGAATCAATCAGCGTGTCTAACGGCGCGTATTCCGCCAGGTCATCTTCATCTACGCCAACGGTTACTTGTCTTGAAGAAAAATTTATCGTGGGTCTTTTGTGGCCATCACTTGCTTCGGTGAGGTAGGCGATAATATTGCCCGCGATCAGGATCATCACGGCGACGGTTAAAACCTTTAGTAAAAAAATCTTATTTTGTAATTTCGCAAACATGAAGTTCGGGGTATGAAGGAGAACCTTAGAGAGCTGTACTATCGAAAATATGTTTTAATAAGTGCGCGTAGTTTTCTGTCATCGTCACGTTACGGCGCGCCATGACAACGCGGGCGACTTCAACAGCCTTTTCTAAACGATAACTTTGTACGTCTTTCGAGTCAACCCACGCAAATGACGGGATCGTTTTCGGAGGAAATCCGGTCCCGAAAATATTGGATGAGACGCCGACCACGGTGCCTGTATTAAACATCGTATTAATACCGCTCTTGGAGTGGTCGCCCATCATGAGCCCGACGAACATGGAGCCTGTGTCAATCTCATGCTCGTTTAGCAGTACTTTTACATTTCCATAATTATTTTTCAGATCGCTGGTGTTGGTATCAGCGCCCAGATTACACCATTCACCTATATAAGAATGGCCAAGAAAACCGTCATGCTGTTTATTACTATAGCCATGCATGATTGACGCTTCTACTTCTCCGCCAACTTTGCACATCGGGCCGATGGACGTGCCTTCGTATATTTTAGCTCCCGCTTTGATGATCGAATTGTCGCCAATGTAGCACGGACCTTCAATGACTGCATTTGGCATTACCGTTACATTTTCTCCGATAAGGATCGGACCGTGTTCTGCATCCAAAACAACGCCGGGTTTGATAACAGCATTTTTTCCAATAGAAATATTACCGGGTTTAACCAGATGAACTCCCTTATAAACTTTGCTTTTCATTCGCTTTCTATTCTTGAAATCACGCGTGACCATTTCCGTGTTGTGTGTGATCAAGTCCCAAGGGTACCGAATAACCGCAGCATCGCAGTTTTCTTTTTTTGTGGACAGCGCATTCCAGAAGGCAACGGTAACGTTTTGATAAACTAACGTCACGTTAGAATCAGAAGTAATTTTTTTAAATAGAGATTCATCGAATAAAACAGATCCATTGATATACAAACAAGGGCCTTCAATCAGCAGATTGATAGGAATGGCGGGATATTTTTCTTTGAGCACGGGAACAATATGATCTCTGCACTTAAATACAAGACGCGCATCCGGAAAGAATCGGCGAATACGTTCCGCCAGCGACATCGTTCCGCATAACAATTCAAATACCGGTCGGGTATACGTCAGAGGATAGAGATTGGCATAATACTCGTCTTCATAGATGCAGATGGTTTTTGGAAACATATCGATTTACGATTTTAGATTGTAGATTTACGATTAGTGTTTATTTCTTAGTGTTTTTATTGATGACACTGTCATAGAAATAATTTCATCAGTTTCTTTGATTAGTTCCTTCATTTTATCGCCCGAAACAATTCTCGACTCGACCAATAACTCCATCCAATACATGGTTTCATCAGCTTCTTCTTCTACGATTTTTAATTTATTGATCATATCGGCCGTTGACTTTGCTCGACACGATGCACGGTAATTCGCTCCAACCGATGTGGACGACCTGATGATCTGTTTTCCGATGATGTGCGTCGTTTTTGTATTCGGCAAGGATTCAACAAGCCGGATAATCCTCAGCGCCAGACTTTTCGTTCTCTGTTTAAATACCTCCGCATTCATACAAAACCACAACTCTCAATCGTAAATCGCCAATCCAAAATCGTAAATTCTTATGCAAACCCCAACTTATTCATATCCTGTCCTCCGTCTCGTAAAAATGCAACCGGATCGGCAACACCAAAATGTTCTTTGGTCAGGAAAGGTTCGCCGTATTTCTTATCGATTAATGAACCGAAATGCCTTGCCCTGTTTTCAATACTCTCCCGAAATTCCGGCGTACTGATAAACGTCACCGGTTCTTTGCTTTGATAATCCGGATTGTAGAATTGCGATGCAAAAGCCGCCATCGCTTTCATTTTAATTTCCAGTGTATCGGAAATGTCCACAATAAACATGTTACTCCCTTCCGCTCTGGAAAATTCGTACCTCGCCGCATAATAGATCACGCGCTTCGGACGAAATGCTTTTTGTTCCTGTCCGTTATTGGATGTGATCGTTTTAGCTAAGCCGGAATAGAACGCGGCTTCACGCACCAAATGGCTCGCATGAATATGATCAGGATGGCGGTCGTTCCAGTATTGCGTAAAGACAAAATCCGGATTGTATTTGCGGATAACCTGAATGATCTTCAATTGATTTTCATGCGTGTTCTTGAAAACCGTATCGGGCAGCCCGCAATTCTCACGTACTGCAACTCCCAAAATGGCGGCCGCATCCTGCGCTTCCTTATCGCGCATCTCCGCGCTTCCTCGCGTGCCCGCTTCTCCGCGAGTCAGGTCGCAGATTCCGACTTTATGACCGAGTTTAACCAATTTGGCAACCGTGCCGCCCGCTGACAACTCTACATCGTCGGGATGCGCACCAAAAAATATTGCGTCTAATTTCATTATTATATCTGTTGAATGAAACGTGTTAAACAATAATACTAACTTTACGAATAAAAATCTCTAAAAAACACTGATACCCGGTTTTTGATCTGTTCTGATTTTGGGCATGCTAACATGACTATTCGCCGTCAGTTGATAGGCGTGAAAAACGGTTCTCTATTAGCGCCTTATAGTCTGTTTTGAATTTATCTTTTAAAAAGCTGATATCAATAAAGTCCATCCACTGGGGTTTAGCTTTTTTCATTTTCGTGAATATATTTTCCTGCTGTTTCTCATCTAAATTCAGTGTATTAAATGCCGCTGTAAAATCACTGCGTCTTATCTTTTTCTTTTTGCCGTTCAGGCTCAGTGCCATGTCTTCATCATCCGCAGGGTTAACCAATGCCGTGGCTACCATATCGTAGGCAGGTGAAAGACCGTAGCCTAATCCCGCCCGTTTGATCAGTGAAAAGTTTTTAAGGTGCATGTCGGCATTTCCGGTAAGAAATGAAAACAAGACTTGCTCAAAGAAATTCACTACATCCAATCCCGGGTTAGATGAGAATTTCTGAATGGCTTTGGCAATCTGTTCATAAGAGCCAAGGTATTTATTTTCGGTTAATCGTTCCGTTAGCTGACACATATCTTCCATGTGCAGTTTCTCTTTCTTATTTCGATCAATGCGTTTTGTGATGTACGCCAGATTGCCGGACTGCAACCGAATCAAACTGTGCGGAACTATGTCAATTTTGGCGATACTTGCCAGGTGCATCGTAAGACCTTCTACCTCCGGCAATTGTGGATAGTGAGGCGTTGGCGGTTTTAGAATATAGCCTCCCCACAAACCAACTATGGTAAATCGTTTGGGACCGTTTTTATTTTCCCCCGAGGCAAGGTGCAATGATAATTTCGGTTGTACGCCGGTTACGGTCATTTGACGCTTGATAACCTGCGCCGCGAGCTCTTCCATTTTATCTTCATGGTAGGGTAATTCTGGCACTTCTTTTAGCCCGAATATCTTTTTGCTGCATGCCGCATGAAAATCTTTTTCATTTTCAGCCAGCGGAAGGTAACAATATAAACACCTGTTCATGATTTTTCTTTTTCGTTTACGGGATGAACACTCACGGCGCCAATACAGTCCATACAACACGCCAGCAAGAGGCCCATCCGGTCACGGGAATTTAATTTCCAGTTTTTTTCTGCAATATCCAGCAGCCATCCTTCAGGGATCAACCCATCAAAAAATGGAAACAATACTTTGTCGGTAAAGGGCGCTTCTTGTAGCGGTAATGTAAGACTGACCGGCTCGCTTTTTCCTGATCGCAAATAGACCGGATCATATTCAAAACGATATCCGTTTTCATCCTGGGTTAGCCAGCCGGCTGTTGTCTCGTGTATTTTAATTTCAGCTTTCCGCATTATTTCTTCGCTGTTGATGAATCGGCGCCGGCTGATTTCTTAACGGCTCCTATTTCATACCCGAACAATTGTAATACCTGATTCACTTTGTCTAATCGGAGCGTCTCTTTGCCCTGTTCCAGTTCACGAACAAAACGCAATCCAACGCCCGCCTTTTCAGCAAGTTCCGGCTGTGTCAGCCCAACTGTATTTCTTTTTTCTTTTACAAGTTTACCCAGTGTCATAATTTATACCCTTTAGGGTGCAAAATTGTTCATTTTTATTTAAAATACACCCTTTAGGGTATAAAAGCAATATGTTTTTTAAAAACATACCCTATAAGGTATAAAAGAGTAGAAATAGATCCTTTTTATACCCGTTAAGGTATAAATCAATTCAGTGATAATGGACTAGCGGTAATATCCCGATCTAATGCTTAAAAGAACGGATCGACGAAAATCTCGTTGCGTAAACGTTCATAGATTGTACTTTATCCATATAACCCATAGAACCACGTGTATTTATATTTAGTAAATCAGAAATTAACCGCATTAACCTTTGATAAAATGTCCATGTTTTCTTAGTTACATATTTAAAAGATTTTCTTTCTTTTTGAATTTTGCCTTGTTTTTTAGCACATCACCGATTATATTGGCACGCTTAAATTTTATATGGTTGGCTCTGTAGCTCAGTTGGTAGAGCAGAGGACTGAAAATCCTTGTGTCGACGGTTCAATTCCGCCCGGAGCCACTGATAACCTTCAAGAGAAATCTTGGAGGTTTTTTTTTGCAGTCAATTGGTGAGTCCCGCCGATGGCGAGAAAAATCCTTGTGTCGACGGTTCAATTCCGCCCGGAGCCACTAATAGACCTTCAAGAGAAATCTTGGAGGTTTTTTTTGCAGTTCAGTTGGTGAGTCCCGCCGATGGAGGTTGTTGCAGAATGAAGTTTTGAGCCATTTTGTTTTTCGTTTAATGAAATGAGAATTAGGTGACTGTGTAGATGTTTTCGGGCCTTTGAAAAAATGCCGTAAGGAAATCAGAGTGAAAGCCCGTCAAAAACAAAACATGTCCGAGTCCGCCGAAGGATTTCCGCAGGCGGGCGAGTTTGTTTTGTTTAGGGCTTGAGCGAAGGTTTTAGGCGTTTTTTCAACAGCCCACGTGCTTTTCTTTGTTTCTTTCTTTTGCACGAGCAAAAGAAAGAAAAAAGGATCAACCCCGTGTGTTTGTGACATGCACATTTTGTTCATTTGCCAGTCTTAAATACCATATCCATACTTTCTTTTTGAAAAGAAAGTATCAAAGAAAACTTTGGCTGTGAAAAAAAATGCCTAACCCTCGTTTGCTTAATGGCAGCGAAAAACATGTCTTAGTTTGTAGGCCTGTGCTGGTTCATCGGTTTATTGACCCGTTTTTCGCCAATATCGAAGCGCGACCTCGGGTTTTAACGGCATTTTTTCAAGGCCAGGAATACCCATACGTTCTTAAAATAAATAGCATGGGGACAACGTGTCATATCGCAATAGCATGCGATGGCGGGAAAAATTCTGTGTTGACGGTTCCCAGCCGGAGGCTGATCCGCCTCTGGCGGAAATTCCGCCCGGAGCCACACTTCAATCCCTAAAAGTCTTTTACTTTTAGGGATTTTTTATTTATAATGGTGTCATCATAACCATGAAAAATTCATCCGGCCATGCAAAATAATCAAGAATCACGCTTCATACTTATCGCACTCGTTTTCGCCGTTCTATTCGGCGTCTGGTTCTTCACTATCAAAGATGTTTTTTCACCCTTCCTCCTTTCGTTGATCATGATCGCATTCTTATTGCCGTTCCGGGAACACAAGTCGATTCGAGTACTGATCGCGATGGTGTTTACTTTATTCATGGTTTGGCTTTTTTATTATCTTAAAGATATTATCACCCCTTTTATTATTTCATTTGCTTTGGCTTATTTATTTGATCCCGTCGTAGATATTCTCGAAAAACGAAAAATATCCCGTACGTTTTCGATCATGATCATAACGATTCTCATTTTAGGTTTGCTCACACTCGCCGGCCTCATTGTCATACCACAGTTTGCCGATGAAATTCAAAAACTGACCACTACTTTCCCGTCGTATGAAGAATTAAGAGAGCGACTGCGTTCGGAGTCGCTGGCATTTTTAGGGCGCTTTGGCATCGATGTGGACCGTTTGATCGCGGTGATGGAAGCTGAAACAACGCAAAAAATAAATGACTTCATTCGACACTTTACCGAACGTGCCCAGGATATATCTTCTTCATTAAGCTCGTTGATGAACCAGTTGATCAACTTTATTCTGATTCCTTTTGTAACGTTTTATTTTTTGCGGGATTTTGATCAATTGGTAAAATACGTGAGGGAAAAAACGCCGGAACGTCATGTTGCGCGGGCCGAAAAAATATATTCTCGCGTCGATTCGATCTTAAGCCTGTACATTCGCGGAAAAATATTAGCGGCATTCATCATCACCATGGTCACGTGGATCGTTCTGGAAATACTGGGTATTCAGTTTGCATTAATACTTGGTTTGGTCACCGGATTCCTGAGTATTATTCCGTATGTCGGACCCATCCTGACCTTTTTCATAGGCATCATTTTAGGATTAATAAACCCATCTCCAGAATCAAGCATCATAAAAATCCTAGCGGTACTCGGCGTTATCCAGATACTCGATTTAATAATCATATCGCCAAAGGTAGTCGGAGAAAAATTAGGGCTGCATCCCGTTCTGTTGATCTTTTCACTGTTGGTGTTCGGTAAATTGCTGGGCATTCTCGGCCTGCTCATATCTATACCGGTAACGGCGATCATGAAAGTCTTTGTAATGGAGTGGTACGAACAGAGTTTTTTGAAGTACGAATTTTTGCGTGATGAAAGGATAAAAAAGCCGGACGCGGCAGATTAATATTATCTCGGTGAACGATACCAATTAACGATAGCGTTTCTTCATTTTCTCATAATCTTCTGTCGTATCAATATCGAAAAGGATTCCCTCATCTTCCACCGGTAGTAATTCAACTGCCCCATCATTTTTTTTTATTACATCATATAAAACTTTTTCACTTTGTTCATTCACGCATTGTTTGGCGAAAAACAGGTCAAGCAAAACCGGATGGCCTTTTTTACCGTGATACGTCGGAATAACGATTTTATTCGGCATGAAAACGTCGATCATGTGCAGAACCGTTTTGACATCAAATAACGGTATATCCGCCGGCGTAATGAACACCGCGTCGGAGGAAGGGCTTATACATTCAAGTCCCCTTTTTACGGACGAACTCATACCGGCCGCGTAATCAGGATTATTAACGTATTTTATTTTTGGAGATGTATTTTTTTTTTGGAAATCGGGTTTGAATTTTCCGGTCACGATAATGATTTCGGCGATGGCGTCTATAAAAAAACGATTGATCGTGTGTTCAAGTATGGATTTATTTCCGATGCGCAAAGATAGTTTATCAGAACCCAGGCGTGACGATGTACCGGCGGCTAAAATGACGACAGAAAATCGGTTAGGCATCGGTTATGGCATTTTAAAAACGGTTGTTGAACGAATCGTTAGGACGGGGCAATGCGCTTTTCGCACCACTTTTTCAGTCACGCTGCCCAAAAGCATATGTTCCAAAGCGCTTCGGCCATGCGTAGACAATACGATCAGATCGGCATTTTTTTCTTTCGCAGTTTGAATGATCTCAATAAACGGCTTTCCCTGCGCAAG
>JAEUSJ010000022.1:15487-17971 GCA_016788215.1 bacterium
TGTTACCTCCCGCGTTAAGTGTAGCTTAATTTACAAATGTTCTAAAGATTTCTCAAGTTGTTTTAACCGCACGGCGATATCCTCCGCTTCCATCCATATCGATATCCCTGCGACGCCATGCGCTCCGTGCTCTATCCACAATCTGACGTTGTCTGAGTCAACGCCTCCAAGCGCGAAAACGGGCATGTTTACATTCGTGCAGGCTGATGTGAATTTCTCCGGAGTCAAAATCGTATGGCCTTGGGGTTTAGACGATGTTATCGCGACGGGACCGAGCACTGCAAAATCTGCAGATTCCGCAGACGCAGTTTGCAGTCTTTCCGTGGAATGAGCTGAAACACCCATTAATTTTTCATGCCCGATGATTTTTCTGACTTGGTCAACCGGCAGACTCTGTTCCGTCAGATGAACGCCATCAAGATCCAGCGCTAGCATTATGTCTACACGGTCATTGACAAAGATTTTCACCGGATGCCCTTGGGCCAATTTTTTTATTCGTTCACATAACCGAAATAGTTCGAGCGGTGAAAGGTCTTTTTCACGGATTTGAATTGCCTTTAGTCCGCATGCAAAGGCCTTTTCGATGTGATAGAGAAACCGGTCTTTCTTAATTCTCTTTCGATCCGTAATCGCATATAGACGGAAATCAATTTTCATGGCGGCGGAAGAAGTTATATTTCGTGAAAAAATATAATCCGACGATACCCGGAATGAGCACGTTGCTCAGAAATAACATGATTGATGCGTTGAATGCCGAGGATGCCGGAATGCCGTACTTACCAAAAAAATAGATCACCGCTCCCTCGCGTACACCTAAATCCATCACAGCAATGGGCAAAAGCGACTTCACGAACATAGCCGACGCTCCGGCCAGAAAGGATTCCACAGCCGTAAGGCCGGTGAATGCGTTGATAAAAAGAAAAAGCTGAAAAAGTATGATCAACTGAAATATCATTGAGAAATAAAAACTCGGCATAAAATGATGTTTCTTAAAAAAATCCGAGGCGGATATTAATGAAAATATTTTTTCGCGAAATGGCGCGCGTGCAACCATTTTTTTTGACAAATGTATGAGCGTGCGTAAAAAAGAAGGCTGGAACACAAGAATTAACAGCAACACAACAAATAATACTGCAATGATCATAAAAAGTGACTTCGACCAAAGTGAAAAGCTGAATTTGAACTCAATTAAGTAGAATAAGGATATAACGCCAAGTACGGATAACGCCCACAGCGAAAGAATCTTATCAATGATCGCCATGCCGGTTAACTGCGATTTTGAGTTCGAACTAATAAATACGCCTTTACCGAGTTCACCCAGTCTTCCGGGAGTAATCAATCCGATTGAAAAACCGCACATAAGAGACGTGAATATCGTGCTATTGGATATCTTTCTGTCCAGCAAGTGAACCAGATATCTCCATTTATAATATTGAATGAGGATATTCGGGACTGTCATCGCCATCCCCGCGGCGAGCGGCAACCAAATTACATCTTTAAATTCTGCCTGTATTTCTGTGAACTGGATCTTGTTAAAAATGAGCGCAACAATACCTAAGGTCACGAGCAGTTTGAATAAAAAAAACCATCTGCTGCGCGGTTGGCTGCTGTTGCCAAATTGCATTTGCTCCGGAGAAGTTCCTGGTGAAACTGCATTTTCTGAGAGGTCGGATTTCATAAGTAATTTTTATTTTAACCAGATTGAAGGGTCCTGAACATCCTGATCTTTGTAGATTTCAAAATGGAGCACATACTTCCCCTCTTCATTTTCATCAAGTCCTGCGATCATATCGCCTGCGCTGACATTTTGCTCCGGTGAAACGTATATCTCGGACAGATGCGCGTAGACCGTATAGTAACCTCCGCCGTGATCTATCAATAACGTATTACCCATCCGACGAAGCCATGCAATATGCGCGATACGGCCTTTTGCCACCGCCCTTACCGCGGCGTTTTGAGCTGCCTGAATTTCAATTCCCGGGTTTCTTGTTTTTGTACCAAGAATCGGATTGATCTGATCGCCAAATTTTTTAACAATCTTTCCGGCAACCGGATAAGGTAATTTGCCTTTGTATAGACCGAATGTTGATTTTTCAACATACTTCGGCTCTTTGTATTCGATGTTTTTTTCTGCGCTTTCGGCTTTCAGCTTTCTCTGGCGTTCCAGTTCAAGTTCTTCCTGTTCCTTTTTCTTACGCTCTAATTCCGCTATAAGTGAATTCAATGTGATTAAATCGTCTCGTTTTTCCTCCAGCATAGTATTCAGCAGGCGTTTGTCTTTACGGATCTTTGACAAGGATGCTTTGCGACGGCTTAATTCGACGTCTAAGACCGCTTTTTCATTTTTCTTTTCGGCAATAAGATACTTTTGCTGAAGAAGTTCCGCCTCAATAAGTTTTTTTTGCCATTCTATCTTTGTTTTTTTTCTCCGTAGAGTTTGCAAGTCGGTCTTATCTTGATTCGCGATGATCTTAGCATATTTTA
>JAEUSJ010000022.1:18071-22342 GCA_016788215.1 bacterium
TTCTATCTTTGTTTTTTTTCTCCGTAGAGTTTGCAAGTCAGTCTTATCTTGATTCGCGATGATCTTAGCATATTTTACGCGCGCGTACGCCTGCGTCCATGAATCGGATGTAAATACGTAAGCCAAAGGATCTTCCGCGCGGTGTTTGTAGGTTTGAACAAGCCTTTGGCCTGTCAGATTCTTTAACACGTTGAGTTCGCCTTGCGTCGTCTTTAATTGGTCGCGCAAAACAGCAATATTCAATTCGGTCAGGCTCCTTGACTGTTCTAGTTCTCCAAGCAATTGCTGGAGCAACCCTATCTTCTGATTGGCATCGTTAAGGCGGTCAAGTTCATTCTTTTCCTTTTGCGCTTCTGACGCGATTCTGCTCTCATAATTTTTGATCTCTTCTTTGAGCTTTTGTACGTTTTTCTGACTTTGATTTATTTTCTTTTGAAGGTCCTGCGCGCGAATGGATACCAAAGAAAAAAATAAAATAATAATGAATATATTTTGAGCCAGATTTGACTTACGCATACACATTATAATCTGAAATACTCCATTCTGTTTCTTCCGATTGGCGGGTTAGTTGCCGATTCCCCTGAATGGCCATCGTCTTTAGTTGCTCAAAATCATCGTACGTAAAATAATCGTTTTTTAACGGATAAATGGATTTATTGGTCAACAGCGGATTATCTGCAGGAAATCCGTAGTCGCGAATCGCAACGGCCCATTCCTGTGTATTTGGAATAGGAGAAAAGGAGGACAGGCTGACTTTGGAGCCGAGTTGATGAACATAGTTTATACTATCTGCAACCTCGGCCGGCTTTTGGTTGGGCAAACCCATGATCAAGTAAACAACCACTTCTTGCCTAGTGAAACCGGCCAATTCAAGATGCCGTAAAGCTTTTTCCAGATCGCTGTCATTCACTTTTTTCATTTGGATCTGGCGCTCGGTGTTCTTGGTTTCATAACTCAGGCGAATGGTTTTGAATCCGCTCTCGACAAGCAGTTCCGCAAGTTCGGCGTCCAGTAGTTTTGCGAAAAGGCCGTTGGGTGTATGAAAACGAACTTGTAGATTTTTTCTAATAATTTGCCGGAGAATCGGCTTAATGTGTTTGTCGGAATTAACAAAGAGCGCATCGTCATAAAAACTTAAATCCGTGATCTGTCTTTGCATATTATATAATTCTATTTCTTCCACGACTTTGTCGGGACTACGCCGCCGGAATTCATCAGTAAATTCATGCGTAGCGCAAAACGAGCAGCGGTAGGGGCAACCGCGCGAGGTCATGAGCGCTGCGTAATCCAGCTTCGGGTATAAATGATAAGCCGGAAAAGGGTAGTCATCGTATCCTTGGTACTGTTTTCTAATAGTCAAACCGGTTTGATTAGAAATAAATTTCAGCAAAGTTCTTTCCGACTCTCCTTTGAAAACAACGTCCGCGCCGGAGTGTTGCTGCGCATATTCATGAAACAATGTAGCGTAAATACCGCCGAGTAAAATTTTTGTTTGGGGAAATATCTCGCGCGACATACGTATTGCTTCATGAACGCCGCGATACCAGTACGTCATTCCGGAGGTGACCAAAATCATATCGATATTGTGTTCGCTTTTGATTCGATCCAGATTTGTTCGCATGAACTCCGGCGGCAATCCGTAACGCGAGTAATGGCGGCGAATGTGCTGAAATTCCTGAGGTTTTTCTACAAGCTCCTTGTAAAAATAACCGTCGCCATATTTTTTTGTTCGCGGGGATTCACGTTTTTGAAGTTTCAGTACATCCGGATGCCATCGATCCATTGCGTCCAGAAAAATAATTTCACATCCGTTTTCTTCCAGCATAGCGGCGAGGTAGAGCAATCCCAGCGGCTTCAGCCAAAGATCGTATGCGGCAAAATCGTAAATATAAGGATTGATCAAAAGAAGCTTCGGCTTCTTCATAATAATTCAGATAGGTGGAACCGTTTTTTAAATGTAGAGATTCGGCGAGAGATTAGCAAAACGATTTTAGAAAAACCAAAACAGGGTCGATTGTAACCATTTAGCCGGAAAATCAGTCCTTGTTCCGCTGCGGTTACAACCTTTCGTCTACTTTGAAAACATTAACCCTTTTCTGCATACTGTCGGTAAGCGTTTTGAAATAATCCGCTGATTTAGCGATCTCCTGAATACCTGCTGCGACCTGCTGGGTGGATTGGTTGATGATCTTAATATTGTCGGCAATCTGATCGCTGGTAATAGATTGCTGATGGCTCGAGACGGCGATCTGCGCCACCATTTGCGTCACTTCCTGAAACACTTCGGAAATCTCTTTTAGGCTCGATTTAGCGTCATGCGACAGCGTAATGGCGCTATCCGCTTTTTCCCGTGTGCGCGCCATTAGGTTGACTGCTTCGGAAACATTGGTTTGAATCTTAACGATCATCTCGTTGATCTCAGCCGTAGAATGCGTTGTTCGTTCCGCAAGTTTTTTTATTTCGTCTGCGACAACGGCAAATCCTTTTCCCCTTTCTCCGGCTTTCGTTGCTTCGATAGATGCGTTGAGAGCGATCAGGTTAATTTGTTTTGTAATATCTTCGATAATATTCAGAATCTTACCGATCTTCCCGCTGGAATCACTCAGAGAATTTACCACATCCGTGGATTGCTTGATCATCCCTACCATTTTGCTGATTCCCTCTGCGGTCTCGTCGATAACTTGCGCACCCTGTGTTGCGCTGGATTGCGCATGCAGAGCCATCTCTTTTGCACTCGATGCATTGTGTGAAATTTCGTAAACGGTCTTTGACATTTCCTCAACGGCTGACGTAATACCGTTTGTATGCAAACTCTGCTCTCTAGCATTGGTAGCCATGGTATCCGTACTGGCTGAAATTTCTTTGCTGGATGTCGCAACCGCCCGCGAAGCGTCGAATACATCGACCAAAATGTCCCTGAAAGAGGATAAGAAATTATTCATCGAGCGGGTCAGCTGCCCGATCTCATCGTGGCGGTTCATTTTAAAAACCGTATTGATTCCGTCCTTGTCAATAAGCTTGGCCGCCGCTTTGATAGGCTTTACGATTGTTGTGGAAATAAAATACCCGATACCTACCGCGATAAGACACAGAAACAGACCGCCAAATCCAAAAATCATTTTATCTCGTGAAAATACGCTCAGCATGTGATCATAACTTCCTTTGGTTTCCTGGTCGGCTATTATTTTAGCTTCTTCTGCAAGCGACATCACCTTTTCATACGCTGAGTCAAATTGCCGGTCGGCTTCGCTTCCCGCCTGCCCTGATTTAGAGTCCTGCTGGCGTTGCTTCGCGTAGGAGATCATCTCCTCCATTGCCATACGCATGTTGGATATAGTTTCGATTTCTTTCTTGTTCCTAATCGCGGCATACGTCCTATCATTTTTTTGGCCGCCCTTTAGAATAATATCACAGTACGAGATTGCTTCATCCCACAACTGATAGACTTTATCCGAAGATTCATTTTGGTCACCGGCCATGATTTCTTCGAAATACAGATGCCCTTTGGTCGCCGCGTATTGAACTTCCAATAGAGCGGTTTGAATCGGAATATCATTGACTACTTTGTCGGAACTTTCCAATAAATAATTCAGCTGACTTATGGAAAAAACGGTCAAAGCCAAAGCGAGAATGAATAGGATACCAAATCCGATCGCCGATTTATTGAGGATACTGATGTTATTAAGCATGGTTGTCTCCTAAACTTAGAGGCACTGTGTCGGTTTTTTAGACAGGATGTTCTTTTTATGAGAACTAGCAAAACCGTCTAATGGCGTGTTATCGGCGATCCCTTGTATGAGAAGATTATCAGACTAACGAACCGCTGACAGGTGAAAATATAGTATTTGAACGGCTTATTTGAAAGACAAAAATGAAACCTCGCCCGAAAGCTAATCAAGCAATTCCGCTAGCACCCGATGTATGACGTCCGACGAAAATCCACGCTGCGCGAGAAATTGATATAATTTCTGACGTTTTTTTACGGTCTCGGCGGTTCGGATCGTTCTTAATTTCTTTTTAGCCGCTTTCATTGCGATGTTCATCGGCGGTGTTTCATTGTAAATTCGTGTTATGACGTTTTCAATTATCTGTTTTGATAAACCCTTTTTGTGAAGCTCAAACCGAAGCGCCGTTTCACCCATATCTTTTTTCTGCAGTTTACTTTTTGCAAAACGTTCCGCGAAAAGTTCGTCATTAAGATACCCGTTATCCAGTAAATAACTCAGGCTTGATTCGATCGTTTCTTCAAAATAACCTTCTTTCTTAAACCT
>JAEUSJ010000022.1:22442-25353 GCA_016788215.1 bacterium
TTAAGATACCCGTTATCCAGTAAATAACTCAGGCTTGATTCGATCGTTTCTTCAAAATAACCTTCTTTCTTAAACCTCGCTCTTAATTCCCCCGCACTGCGAGGCCTGATGGAAATAAGTTGAAGTGCTTTCTGAAGGCTTTTTCTTTTTTGGTCGGCCAATCGAATTTCGCGTAATTGTTTTTCGTCGAGATCCGTTCCCGTCTGCAGTTGGAATTGCATAATGGTATCCGGCTCCAATTGCAGCTTTTCTCCGTTGTCGAGTTCAACAACACCAACGGTTTTTTTTTGGTATTTCTTAACGAACGATGTGATGAGAATTATTTTCATATTAATCGAATT
The DNA here is from genome assembly GCA_016788215.1 of bacterium. GTDB lineage: Bacteria > CLD3 > CLD3 > SB21 > SB21 > SB21. The sequence goes on from JAEUSJ010000022.1 coordinate 22,784, forward strand.
TCAATTTCCATTCATGCAAACCCGTATACTCGGATCCTTTAGGAGAAAGCCGGCTTTTAATCAACTTAATACTGCGGACCGGATGAAACATAGAAACCGGTGTTTTTTTAAGATACTCTTGAACCGCAGTCATATCAACATAGCAGGGGGCGGCAGGATTTGAGTTGATTTCTTTTATTCGCGCAAGCGTCAAATGCGCAACAAACGGTTTGTTTTCCGCCGCGAATCCCATCGAATCCAACGCGGTTTCAATTTGGTTTTGAACTCGCGCTAGGGCAGCAGAACTCTCATATCCGCACCATAATACTTTTGGTTTGCGTAAACCCGGGAAAAAACCGAGCCCGTTAAGATGCAATTCGAAAGCGGGTTCCTCCTTCACGAAATCACACGCCGTAATAATCTTTGTAATATCTTTCAAAGGAACATCACCCAAAAACTTCAAAGTAAGATGCATGTTCTCCGATCTAACCCAGCTTACTTTTGCGCGCGAAAAATGCGGCCGGAGGCTTTGTTGTATAAAGGCAATCTCTTTTTTTAGGTTTGCGGGCAGATCGACGGCGATGAATGCTCGGATAGTTTGTATATTGGCGGGGTTCACATCGGCGGTCTATTTTTCAACAATGGTATAATTTATTTGCAGTTTGTTTTTTAGCACATTGCCGGCGGAGACCGCATCTTCCTTGGTAGCAAATGCCCCAACCCATACGAGATATAATTTCTTATCGTTCACGATTTTTTCGGAAAATTCGATCGGAGCGTAGCCGTTACTTTTTAGTTTATCCCTGAGATCCTCCGCATTTTTAATCTGCCCAAACGCGCCGACCTGGAGCCGGAATTTTTTCCCTGATATGCTTTGTGAAATATCCGGATCGGCAACGGACGTTTGTTCCTCAATCTGTTTTGCCGCCAGGCTTATTCCGTCAAACATCCGGTCAGCCCTTCCGATAAATCGCGAAGACGGATAGTCCCTTTTCAGTTGATCCGCTTTTTGCTGAGCGGAGCGGTAACTTCCTTTTGCGTAATCGTATTGAATAAGGCGGAACAGGCTTTCGTCAGCCAAGGCGTTGTCCGGAAAAGCTTTCAAAATGGATTCATATCCGGCGTTCGCCTTATCGGCATTGGTTTCAAAAACCGATTGGAAAAAAATTGTTTCCGGCTGCTTCGGGTATTTTTTATACAAGACAGGAATTGAGGCCCGGAGAGAATCCACATTATCGTTTTGCCATAGATCGACGAAAGGCTTTAAACCCGGATCGCTTATTTTTTGGGCATATGCAGTGTGGGGTAGCAGTAACAAACAAAAACAAAATAGAAATATGTTCATCGTCTTTTTATATATAAAGATATTATTGGACACAATGCCGCGCCCAGGCGGAAAATCAAGGGTCGCAAAGTACCGCGATGGCTGCAGCCCCTGGGCCGGCATGCGTCGCGATCACCGTCGAGACATCCGTGATCAAAATTTTATCGCGGTCAATCTCAAAATACTTGACCAGTTCCGTTGCATACCAGTCGGCGATGCCGATTGAATTGGCGTGCGCAATACCGAATCGCAGGTTTTTCTTTCCCTTAGCGGCTGCTTTAACCAGTTCCATCACTTTACGTAACGCATTGGAATGACCGAATGCCTTAGCGATCGGAACGACCGCCCCTTCCTTTATGCCAAGAATCGGTTTGATATTTAGTGTCTTTGCAACGGCGCCGCGCGTTTTGCTGACGCGTCCGCCTTTGATCAGAAACTCCATTGTTTGCACGCTGATGAAGACGTTCATATTCTTCACGCAATGATCTATATGCGCCAGAATTTTTTCAACCGGTTCATTGGCGCGAATCATCGGCTCAATTTCCTGCACGATCAACCCCGCGCCGACCGAGGCCGATTGCGTATCCACAACATGTATTTTGCCCTTGCCCACTGATTTTGCAATACTCAATGCGCCTTGATACGTACCGCTCATTTTGGAAGAGAGATGCAGAGAAATAACCTGCGGATAGATGGTAAGCAGGCGCTCAAAGGATTCTTTAAATCGCTGCGGCGTCGGCTGAGAAGACTTCGGATGATCAGGCGAAGATGACAGTTTTTCATAAAACTTTTTAGGCGTCAGAGTTAACCGATCAATAAAAACCTGATCGCCGAAATGTACGTTGAGCGGAATGACGTGAATATGATTGCGGCGAATGTATTCCAACGGCAGGTCCACGCAAGAGTCTACGGCGATCGCCGTTTCCTGAGCCACGTCGGAATGCACGTTAGCAAACTGCTGACGCATGTCGTCGATTTTGGTTGACACTACATGGCCGTAATCCGCCAGCACGTCAAAAACATCTTCCGGCGTATTGGAGTGAAGGTGGATTTTTATTTTCTTTGGAGATCCCGCAACGATCAGAGAGTCGCCGAACGAAGAAATTTTTTCGCGGATATTTTCGCGGCTCATATTATCGCCGACCAGCAGACACTCCGTACAAAATTGAAATTTTATATCGTCTATCGTATGGTCGTCCAGATGCGGCTCCATCATTTCTTCTTCGGATTCCGACAGCCCGACGCGTTTAATATCGGAAATACGGCC
>JAEUSJ010000230.1:0-2104 GCA_016788215.1 bacterium
AATTGCACGATCACGCCTTCGGGATTTTCCACTTCAATTATATTCATCACGTCTTCAAAAGTCAGCGGCTCGAAGTATAACCGATCGGACGTATCGTAATCCGTACTCACCGTTTCCGGATTACAATTGATCATGATCACTTCATAGCCCTCTTCCTGCAAAGCATAAACGCCATGCACGCAGCAGTAGTCAAATTCAATGCCTTGTCCGATGCGATTTGGCCCGCCGCCGAGAATGATGATCTTTTTCTTTCCGGATTCCGTTCGTTCCGTTTCAGATTCATAGGTGGAATAAAAATACGGCGTCTCCGCTTCAAATTCCGCCGCGCAGGTGTCTACGGTTTTGTAAACGGGAACGATGCCCATACTTTTTCGAAGCGAACGTATGGTGAGTTCGTCCGACTTCCAGATAAACGCCAATTGTTTATCGGAAAAACCCATTTGTTTTGCGCGCGTGAGCAGTTCGGGTGTGATTTTTTTCTGCAGGAATTCTAGTGACGACAATGACAATCCTCCGTAATAATTGCCGCCAAACTACATATTAAGAGTCATTCTTTCAATGATAATTTTAATGTAATGATGCGAAGATTAGCAAAAGAATCGAACACGGATGATACCGATGGAACGGATTAACACTGATCAGAAGGGAATACTTAGTAGAAGAAAATTTCTACCGTTATTCTGAAAGAATCTTTTTTGAATTAAAGAAGAAATTCCGCGCGTAACTGAGTCTTGCAAAGATGAAGGTGCTGTTCACTCATTTTACAATTTCAAAATTTTTTTAACCATAGGCTAAATAATAAAACTTCAATTCAAGCCCAACCACCTGTCTCCGTCAAGACGAAATCAATTGCATATAATAATCGGAAACAATAAACTTATTCTACAACAAGCCAATCTACAAATCGATGAGCGGGACAAAACGAAAACCGCCTAAGAACACAATTCAATAGGATTAAGACTAATGAGACTATCAACGCTTGATATCCTCTGCTGTCCGATCTGCCGCTCAAACTACAACGCCAAGACGGCTGAAGAAAGAAACACGAATATTCATTATGGGTCGCTGGTGTGTGCGAAATGCAATACCTCGGTTCCGATATGTTCCGGTTTTGCTCTATTTACAGAGACGGTCTCCTATGATGAAAAACGGCATGATCATGACGATCTGCAAAAGCTGGAGAATTCTCTATTCGGCGATCCCTATCGGTATGAAATGTTTGTTCGCCAAAAACCCCGCAGACCCATTCATGACGCGTATGCAACATTCCAACCGTTTAATGAATCGTCCCAGGCATTTCTGCCGCTCGTTCCTCTGCTGAGACAGATTTTAAAACCGGGTGACCTCATTCTGGATACGTGGTGTCGAACAGGCTGGAGCGCGGGATTTTTAAGCGGATTATTTCCAGACCAGCAAATTATATCGATCTGGGAAGGCAATTCTGATACGTTAGGCTATCGCGGTTTTCGTTATTGGTATTCACAGCTTCCGGAAGAAAATAATATTGAAATTGTATTTCATTCCATGAATCGGCCGCTCCCGCTGAAAGATAATTCGTTTTCAGCCATACATGCCTTAGACACTTTGCATCGCTACGAGCAAAACGTCGTCATACCGGAACTCTTGAGGGTAACGAAACTGGACGGCGCGATCCTTTTCCCGCACGTTCATTTAGCGAATGCGCAGCCGGTGCCTTACTTTGACCGTGGAGGAACTATTCTTCACGGCAAAGATTACAAAGAACGTTTTGGCAACCTGCTTGAGGGCAGCGGGCGAAAAGTTTTTGTACTGTCGGAGCCGGAAACATTTCTAATCACCGAACCAAAACCTCTGCGGGATAATTCTGATACTTCGGATTATAACGGCCTTGTTGTCGTGGTTCCTGAGAAGTTTGAGGGTTATCATCTCTATCGTGAAACGATAGGTCCCGATGAAGCTGCCGCCTACATTATTGTAAACCCGATTTATTCTATTAACCTGAACATAGGTTCCGTACAACTTGATGGAAAAAAGCTCAGCGGCTCAGTTGGTAAATTATTTTTCCGTCATCCTATTTATGAGAAAAAACTCAGATCGGCCGCCATCAATACACTCACAGTTGAAG
>JAEUSJ010000230.1:2200-3962 GCA_016788215.1 bacterium
AGCCGCTGCTATTGTCTGAACTTTTGCAAATGCGAAAATTGCCGGAAATGATTGCGCGATTACAGTATTTCCATTCCGATCAGTTATATATCACGCCGAATCGCCATCAGACAATAAAATATGTTTTTGAAAACGCTGTTATACGGCATGCAGATAATCCGCTTCTGATATCCGATGAAGACGGCAGTACGTTTTCGTATCGTGATGCGGCGGAAATAGTAGATGCGATCACAAAGAAACTTTCCCAGTCAGGTTTGAAAAAAGGCGATCGAATTATAGTTTATTCTGCAATGCATTCAGAGGCAATTTTTTTGTTCTGGGCATCGATGCGAATGGGTTTCGTCTTCGTTCCGGTAGATCACTTGACGCCACAACCTGCATTCGATGATATTGTAAGAAGAGTTGATGCAAAACTTATATTTTGCGACCAGGAACGCCTGCCTACTGTTGCGTTGTTCGCACACAGTACGTCAGTGATCTTCGATGCAGATAATTCTGAAGCACAATCGACACAAATTGTCTTTTCGAATTGGGTAAATGACCGGGGCGAAGGGATGATTTCATTACCCGAAGTTGTACCGGAAGACGAAGCTGTAATATTATTTACATCGGGAACGACCGGTAATTCCAAAGGCGTGCTTTTAACGCAAGGCGCTTTGTATCGAAGCGGACTACAGATAAGCGAAGGCTACGAATGGGAAACCCGCGATGTGTTATTATCCATGGGAGAATTACACGCCATGAGCGGCCTTCGTAATCCTTGCATCGCGCCTTTATTCGCAGGGTCGTCTATCGTAGTGACCTCTTCAAGAGTTCGAAGTAATGTGATAGCCCTCGCCCGGTGCATTCAGGATCGAAAATGTACGATACTAAATACCGTTCCTTCTGCAGTGCGGCAATTTGATCAGTTTACAGAACGGATTGGACGGGAAATGCTTTCTTCTCTCCGCTGCGTATTGTGCACCGGCAGCGATCTCTCAGAGGCCTTGATTCAGTCATTCGAAGAGCAATACGGTGTTCCGATATTGGATTATTATGGTTTGACGGAGACCTGCGGTTTCTGTATAGGTGTTCCCTTGCACGGACGTGAACATGCGAAAGGAACTCTTGGTTTACCGGTGGGATGTATTGCGCAGGTTGTTGACGAAAACGACAGGATTCTCGGGTTTGACCGAATCGGAGAATTGCGCATCTACAGCGAGAATTTAATGAATTGCTACTATCAAGAGGAAGCCCTTACAAATGCCGTTTTGAGAAATGGTTGGTTCTATACGGGAGACTTGGCCAATATCCGATCTGATAATCACATCGTTCTGACCGGCCGCAAAAAAGATATTATTAAGGATAAGTTTGGAAATGTTGTTTATCCGGTTGAGGTCGAACAATGTATATCGGGGCATCCTGGCGTCGCGGATGTCGTGGTGGTAGGATTCCGGCCTGTTAACGAGGATGAAAAATTGGCTGCATTTGTTGTTCCGCGCGACGAATCTGTGCAAGCGGATGCTTTATTGGGTGAATTACGAAGCCACATTCGAGATACAATCGGATCTCATAAAATTCCACAGATTTTAAAATTACAAGGCCGGATTCCGATGAATTCTAACGGAAAACCCGATAAAAAAATATTAATAGACGAACTTCATTTAAGGAATTAAAATTACAAATGAATAACAAACATCATGCAGCCAACTTTCTTGAACTGTTTGAAAAAATTGAAAAAAACTGCCCGGCGGACAAGCCTTTCGTAATTGCTGAAACCACA
>JAEUSJ010000231.1 GCA_016788215.1 bacterium
CAGCGTTCGCGTAAACTAACTATCTAAGTACTCACGCTTCCGCTGGCGCGGAAGCGAACGTGTAAGCCGCATGTTATACGAGGGCTCGAAAAGGTGCAAACTATTCACAACCGCCTATTTGTGAAGATACATATAAAGCATAAATGTCAAAACATTCACAATCAATGCGAGGACATAGAAAAAACATTTTGTCCCGAAGGTATCGTCTTTGAAAAGTATCCGAGTTGGCCAAAGGCTAAATACTAACCCAATTGGGAGTCCAAATAGTGCAGTACCGTTATGGGCGTTTCCAAAAAATAGACCGAACCAAAATCCAACTGTCAAAGAAAAAGCTATAGAAAAACACAAAACTATAAAACGAAAAATGACATTTTCGAGAATTTTAGATAAATTTTCCATGAAAGTATATTTGTTCTGCTTTCGAGCTCTCGTATAACGACTGTCTATACGCAATTGCGTGTGTACGACGAAAAACGGGCGGTATGCGCAATTGTGTGTGTGTTGATTATATTATTATTATTTATTGATGCCCTTAATGAGCCATTTTGTAAGTTAAATGCGTATTTGTATTGGGCGGCCTTGAAAAAAATGTTGTTGAAACCTGTGTTTGCGATATAAAATTCAGCGAAAAACATGTTTGAGTCCCGACTTGTCGGGACGAGTTTGTTTTTCGCAACCAATAAAGCAAACGCGGGTTTAAGCATTTTTTTCACAGCCTTGATTTTTCTTTGGTTACTTTCTTTGCATCAAGGCAAAGAAAGTGACACTCTCTCCTTTTTCTCATAAACAGTATATTCAGTCAAAACCTCACTAACCTTAAAGAGTTTCTCAATCGGGCTTTCGATTTGAGATAAATTTCGGTTACTGACATGCGTATAGATCTCCGTCGTCCGTGAACTTTCATGCCCTAGCAATTCCTGAATGTAACGGAGATCGACGCCGCTCTCCAATAAATGCGTTGCAAAACTGTGCCTCAGCGTATGTACCGTCGCATGTTTTCTGATCTTGGATAACTTCAACGCCTTCGCAAAAACATTCTGCACGCTGCGTACGGAGTACCGATCGCCCTTGATTCCCTCAAACAGCCATTCTGCCGGGCAGTACTGTTTATAATATTCACGCAACATGGTTAATACGGCCGGCGATAAAATAGTGTAACGATCCTTCTTCCCTTTCGCCCCGCGAATGTGCAGAAGCATCCGTTGGGAATCCACATCACCGATTTTAAGATTGATCACTTCGCCGATGCGAAGCCCTGCCGAATAAATTATATAAATGAGGCATTTATGCTTTAGGTTGTCGATCATGGAGAATATTTTTTTCACTTCGTCCAGGCTTAAAACCGTCGGCAACCGATCTTCCCGCTGCGGGCGTTCCAGATGATAGGTTTGGCGCGGCCTGCCCAGAACCGTCTCAAAATAAAATTTCGCCGCATTGACAGTCTGGTTCTGGTATGACGACGATATGTTTTTTTTCACGATCAAATAATTGAGGTAAGAATGAACATCCGCATCGGTGAGGCTTTCCGGTTTTCTCGACGGAAAATACTCAAAAAAAAGCTTCAGATGGCTTTTGTACGCTTTGATAGTGTGTCCGCTGTAGCGGCGCAATCTCAGAAGTTTGATAATTTCATCCATGACAGGATGATCCGTAATTTTAGTTTGATGAAAGGCTTTTAGCCCGATAGCCCCGACAAAACTTAGATAAAGTTTTCATTATTGTCAATAAATTATTAGCCGCCCATTCAGGTCAAGCGGAAACCATTTTTCTGAAATAAAAAAACTCCCGCAAAGTATCATCTGCGGGAGCCTTACCGGTCTAAGTCAGTAAATTTTATCTGCCGCGTCCTATTCGGCTTCAACTCCCGCAGCGGTTTCCGATTTGCGCTGATCCACTCTTTCAATATGCCGGATGATCGACGCTTCAAATCTGGCAATTTTCTCTTCGGCCATTTTTAATTTTTCTTCTCTTTGTTTCAACGCATCGCCTTTTAGCTGGCCGGATCTTTTGCGCTGTTCACAATTCGCTTTGGCTTTTGCTAATTTCTCCTGCAGGGCAGCCAAACGATTTTCCTGTGCGTTGATTCTTTCTTCACCCGCCATCACATTCTGATGGAGACGTTTTCTGGCTTCCATGGAACGCTTCATTCCGAATCCTTTTCCGTCCTTTCCGTCTTTATTTCTGCCATAGCCTTTGCCTTCATCCGGCTTATTGCCTTTTTGTTCTGCCGCGCTCTCATCTTTTGCTTCAACTTTTCCGGCGTCGCTCTGCACGGCTTTTTCTTCCTGAAGTGCTTTCTTCCGTTCCTCTTTTTTATCATTGCCTTTGTCGGCGTTTTGCGTAAACCCGCTGTGGCCAACAATGAAGAACAACGAAAATATCATGATCCAAATAAAATTTTTCATAAAATTTTCCTGTTTGGGTTAAAATTTAGTCTTTTAGAAGATCATCCACTTCTTTTTCAAGTTGGTCGCCTTCGGACGTCAATTCGTCATTTGCTTTACCGAGTTCGGTGTTCAGTGAATCCACCTTCACGGCTTCTTTCTTATCCATTTCTTCCGCCTGTTTAGCTTTGGTATCGCACGCGGAAAATGAAACGAACAAGATCATAATGAAAGGAAAAAGTATTTTTTTCATACGATCTTTCCATTTTTTTTGTTGATAAATAGGGTTAGTTAAGAAAAATTAGTAAAAATAATCATAACCTAAAATAAAAAAAACTTTTCTTCTCGGTTTTCTTCCCCCTTTTAAAGGGTGTTAGGGGAATTTAATTTCCCTTAGAATGGTTGTTAAATACTCCGTTGATAATCCTTGATGGGAATGGCCCAAACACGCTCTCCGCAAAACCGCGCGCCTTCAGGGCAATACGGCCTGATGTCCGCCAGTAGGCGAATGCCGCACGGCGGTAATAAATATTTTCCGATCTGCGGATTGATCTCTAGGATTTGTTCCGTCTCATCAACCGATGCGCGCCAGATCTCTTCCTGCGCGAGATAACATAGTCTCATGGACATTTTGTGATGCAGATTGAGCAGGTCGGACGATTCGGTAAATCGAACCGACACCGCGTTCGGCAGAAGATACATGATAAATTCCTCCGGCGCATCGAGCGCGCGAAGACGGCGTATCGCCTCCCACGTTTTGGCCATCACTTCATCGTAATATTTTTTTACTTGAGCGTCCTGTTCCACCAGAATCGGAGTGATGTAATCCGGTTCGTCCGTCGCGTGCGCGATCATGATCGGTCTGGAACCGGGCGTCATACGATGCCGTTGATCCTGGGAATCCGCCGCATGACTGAGTTTTTTGCGAAAGGTGTAATGCGGATGAAAAAGCGTGCGCGATAATTTGGATAACGTCGTAAGATTCAGCGATTCGCCGAATAGATTATTTTTCGCAGGATCGAGAACGAGCCGGATCGCTTCGCCGTCGGAAATCATGTCCCTGGTCGCGCCGAGAACTTCCCGCACGCTTTGCGCGAGCGTTGCCTCGTTGCCGTTTTTATAGTCGGCTAGTTTAGAAATACGTCCGTCCAGGCTTTGATCAAATTCGTCCAGGAACGTTTGCTGTTTTTTTGTTTTGTAATAATGCTGATGCTCTGCAAAAAACTGATATTCCGGCGTATCTTCGAGCGGCAGTTCCTCCTGTAATACGACCTTGTACATCGGGTCCGCTTTGATCAGCTCGCGCACCATTTTTTCTATGACGATCTTTTGCTCCAGCGGCGTGTCAAATTGATTGGATAAACGGTAATAACGCAGCAGGGTGATGCCGCTGATCGTATGGTACATATACGCGAACGCCGCAACGGGAATAACGTACCGCGCGATCTCCTGGCATTTTTTTTTGATCTCGCCGGCGTATTTGTCCTTCATTTTCACGCGCGATGGAAACCGTTTGAAATACGCAGCTTCCGTGACCGGGCGCAGAAGTTCATTCATCCTGCG
>JAEUSJ010000232.1 GCA_016788215.1 bacterium
AGAAATCGAAAACAGCGATCAGTTTCGTTTCGGGTTTATTGACATTACGGTGGCGCGTAACGGATACGGACGGCAAGTCGATAGTTTTGAAGACGACATTCACGCAAAGGAATTGGGTGAGCTACCAATACATGCCATTTTTATTCGCGCACCGAAGATAACCGCGTGCGGTAAGAACGTGAGTATTCTTGCTGAAAAAGAGAATTCGATTCTGATCGCTAAGGAAAAAAACGTAATGGTATCCACGTTTCATCCTGAATTGACAGAGGATACTCGTTTACATAGCTATTTTATCGATACATGCACTTGAAAGTCAACAATATGAAACCATCATTTGTAATTGTCTTAGCGTTTGTTTTATACAGTTTAGCCGGTTGTGATGATAATAATTCGTCCGGCGGTGGAGGACAAGGCGATCCGTTTTTACTAACATCCATATCTCCGGCTTCGAATACTGCCGTTGATTCCGCAAGTGTTATAACCAGCAATTTCAGCTGGGGGCTCAATGTGTTAGAATTTTATCCCGGCGTATATTATGTTCGTGTAGTATTCGAAGGCCATATTACCGGTGATTTTAATTATCCTGATTCTCTGATATTCACCGATATGTACAATATTAAAAACCTTAGCGGATCAAACAGTCTTCAATTTCCACTGTCCAAAATTTGGCACGATCCAAAAATCGAACATCCATTGGATATGCGTGTAGAGCTGATTAAGAAAATAAGTGCAACTGAAATTGTCTTGATCGACCATTCTTCAACTATTCATTACAGTGAATAAGAGTCGATTACTATTGATCAGGCATGTTTGATTTGTACAATACGCAATTTTATTCCTCATAGGTACTTGCTTTGGCTTTCTTTCGTCGTATAATAGATTATTTCGTAATTCCCGTTGAAGCAAAAGATACTTTTAAGTTTGATTTGCAGAATGGTATCTCGAAAGGATTTGTTCTGGCGGGTTCCGCAAGCGTCGCGGGAGTCATTCTAAAGAAAACATTTAGTTCGTCTGATTTCGAAGTTGCGCTTCTGCACAGCTCTGTGAGCCTCGGTTTGCTTTTTAGTATTTTTCTCGCCTCCCATTCCGAAAAACCCAATAAAATGGATTACGTTTATTACCCGGACATGATCGCCCGCTGGCTTTTCATTCTGATCGCGCTTGTCTCCGTATTTTTGCCTTTCTCCATTGTATTTACGCTGGTTCTTTGCGCCGCGTTTGCTTTTAATTCCGTTAACACGCCGGTGGTGACGAGTATTTATCGGTCCAACTACCCAGACCATTCGCGCGGAAAGATCATGGGTGTGGTACGAACGTTCTTCAATATTGCTTTCGTCGCCGCGTCGTATCTTTTCAGCCTGATGCTTGATATGGACGGACATAATTACATTTATGTTTACCCGATCATAGGGCTGGTCGGAATTTGGGGCGCGATGCAATTTCGTAAAATAAAAATACTCATGCCTGCCGATGTTTCAACAAGCACTCCGCTGCATCCTCTGATTCAACTCAGAAGGGTTTTGAAAAATGATAAACCTTTTGCCTATTTCATGTGGTATTGGGCAATTTTTGGTTTTGCGGCGCTGATGGTCGATCCGGTAAAAACTATTTTTGTTACCGATCCTATATACGCAATTAATGCATCATACGAAGAAGCCATCCTTGCCGTGACCGTTATTCCGCAGGCGGTGATGCTGCTGACATTCGCTTTTTGGGGAAAACAAATTGATAAATACGGTGTCATTAAAATCCGATTTATTCTCAATATATTGCCGACGATCAATCTGCTTCTTTTCTATTTTGCAACGGATTTGAATCTCATTTATATCGCAAGCGTACTACAAGGCGTCTCCATGAGCGGAGCGCAACTTAGCTGGCAATTATGCGTGATGGAGTTCGCTCCAAAAAATCAAGTGGGTATTTACATGGGAATTCACACTATGTTGACCGGCATTCGCGGTATTATTGCGCCTTTTGTTGGCGCCTATCTGATCGGCGCGGCCGGAATCGGAAATACTTTTTTGGTGGGATTTGTTCTAATGCTTATCAGCACGATCATGATGATCCGTTTTGCAAAGAACAAAACGCGGCATGATCTTCAAAACAATATCACCCGTGAATTTGTTCCAAAACCGCTCGCAGGGTGAGTGTCTGATTGTGTTTTCTCAATCAATGAAAGTTTATTTATACACATAGAAAAACGTTACGCGTGCGGCCGTGTCGGCTTTACGGTTTGAAGTTGATCCTTTTTTTGAGAATGTGTTCACCCAGATATTCGGCATTATATGAACGCTTTTATGTGCCACAAAATCAATTCCGGCTGTGATGAAATTCTCCTTGTAGCCTGCTTTTGAGTTTTTAGTATTAGGGTCGTAGGTGTCAAATCGAGCATACGCATTCAATTTATCTTTTATAAGCGGCGCGGATGCGAATAGGGAAATTCCAAGCGGCGTGAAATTAGTCGTGTCTGTATATTCCTGAGTTTGTTGGACAACTTCAAGGCCTGCCGAAAATTTTTCAGTCTGATATCCGGCAAACCCTTTTATTGTTGTATTCTGGGAGGTTTTGAATGTCTTCTTCGGCTCCGTAATATCCGACTCAAAATCGCAGTATGCTTCAACTATTAACCCTTTAATGGGTTTAACACTAAACGAACCGTAGTATTTTCTTGATTTATTGTTTTCAGGTTTCTGGCCGCTTCCATTTCCAACCATCACGGCATAGCCAAACATGCCTTCGTTGCCAAATGAGCCTTTCAGCGTAATGCCGATGTCCGACGCTCCGCCTAGGCCGCGCATGTCCGTGATCGTTTTTTCAATGGCGCGATATCCCCATACTTTTTCAGATATGGCCCATGTTGGCGTACCGATCATACCAAGGGCAAGGTTTTGATCCGGCAGAATATTCTTCCATTCTAGATTCGCTAATTTTATATAAACGCTGTGCCGCCCTTTCCCGTCTGTTGCCCCGTCATTTCCCTCCAACAAAAACTGCGCTTGGAATGTTTCACTGATCGCATGTTCATAGTACAAGTATATCCGGCGCAGCTGGAAAGCGCCGCTTTTGGTCAACGCTGAATCTGCGTACTGAGTGGTAGAGACCGCTTTGGCTTTTTCTCCGCCAAACTTATAATAATAATCGCCAAATACGTATCCGTGAACTCTTCCTGTCGACTGATCTTGCGCGTGAGAATTTATTGAAACTGAGATTAGTAGGAACAAAGATAGTAATATGGTTTTCATTTGAAAGTTCCCTGTTGTGAAATGAATATTAATTGTGTTACCTATGCAGGTAAATTAGACTTCTGCCATGATTGAATCAATACTATTGTTGTATAGGGGATATTGTTTCCATAAAAAATTTGTTCTTCAACCATAGAGCAACATCAACCAATAGAATCAAGACAGGAACTTCCACAAGCGGCCCGATTACGGTAGCAAATGCCGCTTGGGAATTGATACCGAACACAGCAACTGCTACTGCAATAGCAAGTTCAAAATCATTGCTTCCGGCGGTAAATGCAACGGTTGCTGACTTTTCGTATGAATTGCCCATTTTTTTCGCTACGAAGAACGTAACAAAAAACATCAGCGCGAAGTATAACGTGTACGGGATGGCAACTCGGATCACATCCATCGGTAATTCGACGATTTTCTCGCCTTTAAGCGAGAACATTACGAATATCGTGAAAAGTAGTGCCACAGGCGTAATCGGTGAAATTTTCGGAACGAATTTTTCGTGATACCATATTTTGTCCTTAAATTGGAGTAACAAAATTCTCGTCAATATACCGGCCGCAAAAGGAATCCCAAGATAGATCAATACAGTTAAAGCAATTTCTGAGATGGATACTTCTACGAGCGTCCCGTGCAGGCCAAATACCGGAGGCAGGATCGTAATAAAAACATACGCATAAATCGAATATAGGAATACCTGGAAAAGCGCATTAAA
>JAEUSJ010000233.1 GCA_016788215.1 bacterium
GCGCGTTACAAACGGCGCTAAAACGGCAGGTTGTTTTTTCAATCCCTCTAGCAGCAGATGCCATATTTCACATGCGTCCCACGGCGTCAGCGTGATCAATTTTCCTTTTGGAAAACCTTCGCACAAAAGCTGTAAAGGCTGCGGATCGGCATGCGTCGGGCCGTCTTCGCCCGTTTTCGGACCGGCGTGGCCGTTCAATATGATCCACGTTCTGAAAGGTTGTCCCGTAATTTCCCATTGATTCTGCTGGCCGATGGAATGCGTGCGCGCCGCCGTATGTTCCATCGCCGTGACAAACGCTGAATACGACGCTGTAACGCCGACATGATTTCGATAACTGGATAATCCCGACATAAAACATCCCATCGCATCTTCGCATATACCGCCAACGGGAATCAGACGCGAGCCGGGGTTTGTAAATGCATTATAGAATCCTTGCGGGAAATCTTTGTTGATCGCGCTCAGGCTGGTAGAACCGAACAAGTCCGCCGCGGTCCCGATAAATGCGCCGCCGGTTTTTTTGTTTAAATAATTAATAATTGACATCACCTGTCCGCGCAAAGTTGCCGCAGATCCTGGTTTTAATTTCAATTCATCCGGCGCCGTTGCGGATGAAATCGCGTCGGTATACAATTTTTCGATTTCAGGAGCATCGGCGCGAGCTTTTATATTTCTTTTTTCCAAGCGCTCTTTTGCTGCGGTCAATTTTTCTGATGCTTTCTTCGCGATTTCAGGATGCTCTGCGATCACTTTGCGTACCATTAACAACGAATCCCAAAAGTTTTGTTCGATTGATACGTTATTTTTTTCTCCGGCAAATCTCGGAATTTGGACATTAAACATTTGCTCAAATTCGCCGACGAACTTGTAGTATTCATCCGAACAAAATTTATGTCCCGCGCCGTGAGACGCTTTTCCCGTAATGCCGTACGACCAGCCTTTGACCGTTCGATATACGATCGCCGTCGGCTGTTTACTATCAAGTGAATACGCCAATTTCTGCGCAGCGAATATCTGCTGGAAATTATGTCCCTCCGGGGCATATATGACATTCCAGTCGTGCAGATACAGGAGTTCACGCGGATCCCACTGGACGTAATCTCCCGGTTTATCATCTTCCGCCGTGCATCGGTCGGAATCGATAGTCGATTGATTCCAGTCTACATGCAAGACCACGTTATGAAGTTGTGCCGTTGCAGCCGTCGGTAATGCTTCGTGCACGCGGCCGGGCGTCATACCGCCTTCACCTTCAATTATATTCACCATCGGCGGATTGTCCGGGAACATATCCAGCGCGCCCAATGCAAGGCCGAGTGACGCAGGTAAACCAATACCGCTCGGACCGGTTGCCGTTTTTACAAACGGGACTACGCAGGACGGGTGGCCGTCAAGCGCTTTGGAATGAAATTGATTAAAGAGCGGCGTTTCCTGCGTGGGGTTTCGTCGGAAGCCTAACAAATCCTCCAATCGCAATTGCCTTTTTTCTCCGGCAAGAAGTTTAGGATTTCCCTGGCAGATCAATTCGTTTCGCAATGCCCACATCGCATAAAGACCCATCGCTTTATGTCCGGCGGCATACGCGATCATATCATTCTCAAAAATGTCGGGTTTGGAAAAATCATAATCCATCATGTTATACAGCAAGCCTTCAACAATCCGGCCGGATGAAAGGCTTCCGCCCGGATGACCGGATAGCGGAACGAAATTATACAAAATCCCGCATATCGTTCGATACATTACGTCCAGTTTTTCAAAAAAAGAGATTTCTTCTTGGATAAGTTCAGATCCTTTTTCTTTCATAATGTCGGATACATTATAAAATACGCTGCGGCGGGGGCGTAAACTAAAAGGCAATGTTTTCGCACCGGCAAATTCAGTTCGTCGTTTCATACCGTATACTCCTCTAACAGATACCTGTGTTGATTTTAAGTACTTCTATTTTTCTTGCGAATCCTTGTGAAATCGTTTAATTTCTTTTATGCCAACCAAAACCGCCAATCGTAACAAATCTTTGCGCAGTTCCGAAAGAAAAAACGGCGAATTCGCTGAAGAATATAATGAATTTGAAAGTATACCGCAAAAGCAATTTACAATAACCACCAAAGGAAGAAGCGCGGGATTTAATCCTGTAAACCGATTTGACGATTTTCATTTGGAAAAAACAGCGGACGATATTACGGAAGAAGACATCGAACGCAAGGTTCGGACGGAATTCATCCGGGATAATACAAAAACTATTCTATCAAAGAACGACTCGCCGGATATTCCGTATACGTACAGCATCAATCCCTATCGCGGTTGCGAGCACGGCTGTATTTACTGTTATGCCAGGCCCTCGCACCAATATTTGGGTTATTCATCCGGCATGGATTTCGAGACGAAAATTCTGGTAAAGCACGATGCAGCCAAACTTTTGGAAAAAACATTTTTAGATCCGAAATGGAATCCCGAACCGATCTGTTTATCCGGCAATACCGATTGTTATCAACCGGCGGAGCGTAATTTCAAACTCACGCGCGATCTCTTGAAGATTTTTCTGAAATTCAGAAACCCCCTCCGGATTATAACAAAAAATTTCCTTATTACACGGGATATTGATATATTGAAGGAGTTGGCAGAGCTTCATCTGGCCCATGTTGTCATTTCCATTACGACTCTCGACAAAAAATTGTCTCGCCGCATGGAACCTCGGACCTCGATCCCATCACAACGTCTTGAGGCCATTGCATTGCTCGCTAAGCATAATATTCCTGTCGGCGTACTGACTGCGCCGATCATTCCGGGCCTCAATGATCACGAGCTGCCTGAAATGCTGCGTCATGCAGCAGACGCAGGAGCTACGACGGCCGGATATACGGTTATTAGACTCTCGCACGCATTAAAAGAATTGTTCAAGGATTGGCTTGAAAGAGAGTATCCTGATAAGTATGAAAAGATTATCCACTCCATTCAGGATGTTCGCAACGGCAAACTCAATAACACGGAATGGGGCAAACGCATGCGCGGCGAAGGTGAAATGGCTGAATACGTTGCCGCTATGTTCAAGACCTTCTCCAAAAAGTATGGCTTGAATAACCGGCCATCTGAAATTAAACCGGCTCTTTTCTTACGCGGTAATTCAGATCAGATCAATCTGTTTGATCAACAATAAGATAAATTTACGTCCGTAAAAATTAAGCAGTCATTCTCTTCTCACCAAAAAGGATCCGAAATATGTCGGAATACTTGCTACTGATCATAATCGTTTTTGCTCTTGCGGCCGTGATCGTTTTTCTCGTTCATGCGCGGCATCAGCGAGTTTTAAATGATATCCGTAAGACGTATGAAATACAGATCAACGAGATCAAAAAAAGACAAGAGCGGCAACTGGAAGACCGCACTTTCGATTTGAGATTATTAGCAAAGAGTTTGAGAGAAAAGAAAGAGGAACTTGAAAAAATTAATGTAATTGTAAAATCGATTAACTCTGAAATGAATTTTGTCGGTTTCCTGAATACGATTCTCGACCAATCCAAAGTCATCAAAGGGCTTGAACGAGCGCGCGTTCTTGTTTATGACAAGGACAATGACGTGTTTAAATACAAAGTTGCCAAGGGCTGGGATATGGAACAGTTAAAGTCCATTGAAATGTCACCGGCTGAGGTTGAAAACCAGTTCATCAAGGATTCAGAAGAAATCTACCAGGATATTTTTCTTGTAAAAAAATCCGTTTCTCAGGCCAACCAATTGCCATCACCGCGTTCGATGGTTGTGCTGCGGGTTAAAGTCAAAGAGATGGTGGAAGGTTATCTTTTCTTTGACAACATGCAAAGCGATGAGGCTTTTGACGAACATGACAAACAACTTTTGCATAATCTCAAAGAGCATATTATCTCCGCATTTTTAAAGACAAAAATTCTTGAAGAACTCAAAAAACTTAACGAGGCAAAAAACGAATTTCTCGGT
>JAEUSJ010000234.1:0-3659 GCA_016788215.1 bacterium
CTCAATCGTCGGCGCGAGGCTGATCGGATTTCCGGCCGCTTGTTTTGCTGATTGAATATCTTTTAATCCGTTGCCCGTTACCATAACTAATGCAGTTTCATTCGGTTTAATGATTTTCTTTTCCAGCGCGCGCTTTAATCCGGCTGAGGCCGTGACGCCGGCCGGTTCGCCAAAAACTCCTCCGAGCCGAGCGGTAGATTTCATCGCTTCAAGAATCTCGTCATCAGAAACAATGATCATGTCCCCGTGGGTTTCTTTAATCTGCTGAATCGCCCTTCGCCAATTGCGCGGAGTTCCCACGGCTATACTGTCTGCAATCGTATTGGTTTCCGTTGGAACCAGATCAGTACCGGAAACAAACGCATTGACCATCGCCCTCGCTCCCTCTGCCTGAACTCCCAAGAGACGCGGCACCCGATCGATAAATCCAAGGCGTTTCATCTCCTGCAGTCCTTTTCCGATTCCTCCGATAGTACATCCATCACCGACGGAAACGACCACCCAGTCCGGCAGATCGCCTGCGCATTGTTCGACTATTTCTAATCCTGCGGTTTTCTTTCCTTCAACTAAAAACGGATTGGTTCCGCTGTTGCGATTATACCAGCCGAACTTCTCACATCCTTCACGGCAAAGATCGAACGCGTTTTCATACGATCCTTCAACTTTTAAAACCGTTGCTCCAAAAATAAGAAGTTGCGTCACTTTCGGTTCAGGCGCGCGCTGCGGAACAAAGATAAAACTTTTTAACCCAACGGCAGCAGAAAGTCCTGCAAGCGATGACGCGGCATTGCCTGTGGATGCGCATGCGATGGTCTCGAATCCAAATTCGATTGCTTTTAACACGCCGACCGAACTGGCGCGATCTTTAAATGAACTGGTCGGGTTTCGCCCATCGTCTTTCACAAATAATTTCTTGATCCCAAGATGCGAAGCAAGGCGTGGAACATCATACACCGGCGTCCAACCGACATGCAAATACGGTAATGGAATCTTGGCCGAAATGGGAAGCAGTTCCTTATAACGCCAATGGTCAAGCCTTCGCGACTGAAGAACAGCAGGGGTAATATGTTTTTTTATAGCATCGTAATCGTATTGTATATCGAGGATTCCATCAATCCCGCATTGTGGACAGGTTTGAACGTTCCCATACTCCGATACCGATCCGCATTTGAGACATTTTTGTCCTGCCACAAACGGGGGCGGAGAAAATTTAGATTTTTTGATTTCCAAATGATCTTTATTCATTAAAGAATGTAAGAATATTCTTCGTTTAGTTCAACGCGATAAATTTCAATGAGGTTTCGTGTGAAAGACCGTCCGTATTACGTTTCGTGGTATGCGTCGAGGAGCGCTTTGATCTTCGTCATCAGGATATCTACGCCAACTTTATTCTCCACACCGTGTGGGATGATGATATCGGCGTAACGTTTCGACGGTTCGACAAATTGCATATGCATCGGCATGACAAAACGTTCATACTGTTCCAATACCGAATCCAATGTCCGAGCCCGCTCTTTGATGTCGCGCTTCAGTCTGCGAATAAGGCGTACATCGGCATCGGTGTCGATATAAACTTTAATATCCATGAGATCGCGTAATTTTTGATTTTCAAGAATGAGTATACCCTCCAATAAGATCACCTTATGCGGCTCGATCAATAGCGTTTCTTTCCGCCGCGAGTGCGTTTTGTGGTCGTAGGTCGGGATTTCAACGGACTGCCGATTCACAGCCATCTTCAAATGCTCGATCAAGAGATCGTTGTCGAACGCGTCGGGATGATCGAAATTAAAATCGAGGCGTTTTTCGAACGGAATATGCGCAAGGTCTTTATAGTAGGAATCCTGCGCTATAATGACGACCTGATTTTGGCCGCCGAACGCATTAAGAATTTCTGTCGATACGGACGTTTTGCCGGAAGCGGTTCCGCCTGCAATGCCAATGAGAATCTGTTTCTGTTTCATGTGTTTATTCCCGCTTTCAAAGGGGGGTAGGAGGTTGTGTTGAATTAATTACTGTATCGATTATGAAAGTTATACTTTGCTTTTTCTAATCTTTTCTGCGGCGAGCAATATCACCTCATTCGTTGCGGGCAATGAAAATTCCGGTTCGATTTTGTGATCGCCAACGGCTGAAACCGCATCTTTAATGGCTAACCAGCATGATAAACCTAACATGAACGGCGGCTCTGCCACGGCTTTACTGGAATGAATAGTATTTTGATTCGGAACATTTTTCAAAAGCGCAACGCGGAAATCTTTCGGAATATCCTGTACATTCGGAATCTTGTAAGTGTCCGGTGAATGAGTGAGCAAATTACCTTTAGAATCCCATTTGATTTCTTCGGTGGTACACCAGCCGACGCCTTGAACGTATCCGCCTTCTACCTGTCCGATATCAATTCCTTCATTGATCGAATTGCCGACATCGTGCAGAATATCCGCTCTCAGAATTTGATGCGCCCCGGTAAGCGTATCGACCAAAACCTCCGTCACGCACATACCGAACGCATAATAGTGGAATGGCCGTCCTTGCCCTTTTTCGCGATCAAACCAGACATTGGGCGTTCGGTAAAACCCAGTTGCACTCAAGCTGATCTGCTTCATAACGGCTATGGGCATGAGTTCTCCAAAACCAATTTTTCTTTTCAAATGCCGCATATCGGATACTGAATTATCTTCAAATACAATGTCCTCAGGAACGGTCTTTACTTCAAGCGCTTGTTCGTTAAAATGATCTGCTGCAACTCTTGCGAGACGATACTTCAATTGATCAATCGCGTTTTTAACGGCCATACCGTTGAGGTCCGTTCCGGCAGAGGCCGCCGTTGCCGGCGCATTGGGCACTTTGGATGTGTTCGTTGGACTCACTTTCACAGACTCGACAGGAACGCCAAATTCTTTCGCGGCAATTTGTTGGATCTTCGTGTGCAATCCCTGCCCCATTTCCGTGCCGCCGTGATTCACAAGAACGGTTCCGTCTTTGTAAATATTGACCAAAGCGCCGGCCTGATTCAAAAATGAAGTAGTGAATGATATTCCAAATTTTACCGGCGTGATCGCCAATCCTTTTTTATAAAACTCGTTTTTCGAATTAAATTCATCCGCCGCTTTTCGCCGCGTTTCATAATCCGATGATTTGGTTAACTGATCGTAGATCAAAAACAGATTGTTTTTTTCAACTTCTTCGCCGTAATGCGTGACGTTGTTCTTCTGGAGTCCGTAGAAATTCAGCTTCCGAATATCTGCCGGATCTTTTTTGAGATAACGGGCAATGCGGTCGACAATCGTTTCCATTCCGGCCATACCCTGCGGGCCGCCGAATCCGCGGAAAGCCGTATTGGATGGCAAATTGGTTTTCCATGCGCGTCCGATCACCTGCATATTCGGGATGTAATACGCATTATCCGCATGTAGCATCGCGCGCTCCAGTATCGCAAAAGAAAGATCTGTTGCCGCACCGCCGTCGGAATTGAGTTCAAATTTTACCGCTTTAATTATTCCGTTGTCATCAAATCCGGCTTCATACCGAATTAAAAACCGATGGCGCTTGCCGGTCATTATTTGATCGTCGTCTCTGAATAATTTTATTTTGACCGGCCGTTTTGTAGCATGGCAAAGGAGCGCTGTCCACGCGGCAGTGTGATTTCCCTGCGTTTCTTT
>JAEUSJ010000234.1:3669-3936 GCA_016788215.1 bacterium
ACTTCCACTTCCACCTCATTTTTAGGAATGCCCAGCACTTCCGCAATGATCGCCTGCGTCTCAGATGGATGTTGCGTGGAGCTGAATACCGTCAGTTCTTTCTCTTCGCCCGGAATGCACAAGCAGGACTGCGTTTCAAGGTACCAATGTTCCTGCGCTCCGGTTCGCAATTCCCCGCTGATCACATGTTGCGATTCCTTTAATCCTTTTTCAACTTCACCTCGTTCAATTTTCCGCGGCGGACCAAGTAAACTATTTGCAGCAATT
>JAEUSJ010000235.1 GCA_016788215.1 bacterium
TTTGTCAAAGCAAGACGGTCAGAACCATTTGGTCCATACATTTTATGCAATCATTTATGACAAAATGGATTTGATTAGCGATTCCAGAAAATATATCGAGTATACTGATCAATATAGTAAATAGTATGGATTTTTTTTTTGGAAATATGACAAAAGTCATTTGAATTATAAATAAAGTTTTTTACAATAGGTGGAACTTTAATGGGTTGTTGTGCGTTTAAACGTATAGTTGACAGACAAAAAATATGATGATTTACAACAAAATAGTTAAAAAGGGTATAGTTGCAATAACCATAACTGCACTAATAGCGGTATATTTTAGTCCCGGTATGGGGGTAATGTGCTCAGCGAATGAGAGTACAAGTACGAGTTGTTGTCAATCGGAATCCAAATCAAATAATATTCATAACTCTAATTCCTCGAGCACATTATCCATACAATCAGCACATAAATGCGTTTGTCCCTCGATGCAATCGGGGCAGCCTAAGTTTGATGAAGTTTTACCAAATACAGTTAAGACCGATTCAAAATATAATATTACCGAAATAGTTGCTCCAGCTTCTCTAGATATTATTCCTTTACCATTATCTAAGCCAATCTTTAGCAGCTACGCCCACTCTTATCTTTCCGCAAAAGACAAACTCTGTTTTCTTCAGACCTTCCTCATTTAATCTTTCCCTTTTTCAACACTCGATAATAGTGTAAGGCTATAACTCGCGCTTGAAGCGTCTTTGAGTTATTGTTTTCACATATTAAGCCCCCTTTATCAGAATAATTTCATTTGGGGCGTATTTCACGGACGCATTAATTAAAGAGGTGGTATACCATGAACCGAATAATCAATCAATTGATCTTATTACTTTTGCTGGCGCCTGGCCTTCGGGCACAAGAAAAAGCTGATGGCGATACTTTACGCCTTGACGTTTTGCTTCAACAAGGACTTGAAAATAATCCGCAGTTGCAATCTTTGCGGGATCAGGCTAACGCAGCTAAGACACAGTATGATCAAGTAACTGCGTGGGATGCTCCACAAGTTGGAGTTGAGTTTATGCAAACACCCATTCGGTCTTTTCCTATTCCCACCCGTAAAAACATGGAAACGGACTACTTCGTGCAGCAAATGTTTCCGTGGCCCGGTAAACTTTCAGCCATGGGCGAGGCTGCAATTAATAACGCAAACATGTTTGAACAATCGTATAAATCAGCAGAAAAAAAGTTTATTCTCGGCCTGAAGATAGCTTACTACGAATTATATCTTATTCAACGAAAACTAGAGATAAATAAAGGGAATCAAATTCTTCTGTTAAGCCTGATCGATATTGCGATGAAACAATTAGAAGTTGGTATGGGAAAACAGTCGGATGTCGTTCGCGCTCAGACTGAACTGTCCAAGCTCATCGAAGAAGCAATTGGACTGAAAAAAGAACATAAAGTCGTCGAAGCGATGATTAACTCGCTGATAAACCAACCCGCCAATAATACGCTGGGTCTGGTTCCGGATTTGGATGTTGCTATGCCACTATACACGTATGAAGACTTAATTGGTCTCGCAGACAACGTTCGCTCGGAATTGAAAGCAATGAATTTTGAAATCGAGATGAATCGTTCAGAGTTAGTAGCAGCGAAAAAGGAGTTTTATCCGGATATCATGGTCAAAGGCCAGTATAAAAATATGTCTAACACATCGAATGATTTTTGGTCGTTAATGGTTGGCGTGAATATTCCCATTGCTTGGTGGTCAAAAGGTAAATATCAGGGACGTGTTCAGGAAAACCAACTCAATATCTCGAAGGTTCAAAATCAATACAAAGATATGAGTAATATGGTGCGTTTTGAGATACAGTCTTCATTAGCAAGGATTGAAAGCGACTATCAACGTGCGATGGTTTATAAAAAGACGATCATTCCTCAAGCACAGCATTCGCTGGAACTTTTGATTGCTGAATATCAGGTTGGCAAAACAGAATTTCTCATGGTTCTTGATGCATACCGGATGTTACTGATGGCGAAACAGGATTATTATATGGCAAATATGGAATTTGTATCCGATACAGCCAAAATTGAACAGGCCGTCGGAATGAGTTTAAATGAAATCAATGAAACGTTATCCCGTTAGGAGGTTATTCTTATGAAAATTATATCCATCGCTTTTATCAGTATTGTCGTGGGTTTAGGAGTTGGCTGGATCATCTTCAGCCCTGTAAGTCAGGAGTCATCTGCAGTTACAAATGCGGAGCGCAAGATAATGTATTATCGCGACCCGATGAATCCGCAGAACACGTCGGTAACGCCCAGAAAAGCTCCTGACGGCATGGATTACGTGCCGGTTTATGAGGAAGCATCTACGGCTGGTGAAAAGAAAATTGCATACTACCATGATCCAATGCATCCGTGGTTTACATCCGATAAACCAGGTAAAGCGCCTGACTGCGGTATGGATCTCGTTCCGGTATATGAAGGCGGAAGCGACGCCAAAGGAATTAAAATCGATCCGCGCACTATCCAAAATATGGGAGTCAAAACGGAGCCGGTGTCTATACAAACACTGACTAAAGAAATTCGAGCCGTAGGAAAAATCGATTTTGATGAAACCCGTGTTTATAACGTGAACACTAAGTACATGGGTTGGATTGAAAAACTATATGCGGACTACACGGGAAAATTTATCAAAAAAGGCGAAGCTCTCATGGAATTGTATAGCCCCGACCTTGTCAACGCTCAGCAGGAATACTTACAAGCGTATGGATACAAACAGCAGATGGAGCAGTCCAGCCTTGACGAGATGAAAAAAAGCTCTTCAACGTTGCTTCAAAGCGCTAAACGAAAACTAATGTATTGGGATATTCCGGAATCCGATATAGCCGAATTGGAGAAGACCGGCAAATTTAAGAAAACAATGACAATTTACTCGCCATTTGAAGGAATTGTTATGGAAAAGATGGTTGTGAAAGGCCAAAATGTGATGACCGGAATGGAAATGTTCAAAATTGTCGATCTGTCAACGGTTTGGATATATGCTGAAATTTATCAATTCGAATTGCCATGGATTAAATTGAATCAGGATGCGGAGATTGAATTATCCTATTACCCCGGTAAAGCGATGAAAGGCAAGATTACTTATATCTATCCGAATCTTAATATGGAGTCCCGTACGGCAAGAGTTCGCATTGAAGTAAAAAACACCGAGGCGATAACGCTAAAGCCAGAAATGTTTGTGACGGTAAAAATAAAATCTCCAATATCCGTAAAGACG
Source organism: bacterium (assembly GCA_016788215.1). Classification (GTDB taxonomy): domain Bacteria; phylum CLD3; class CLD3; order SB21; family SB21; genus SB21. The sequence continues at coordinate 3,254 of JAEUSJ010000235.1, forward strand.
ATAGCGGTACCAGAACAGGCCATCATTAGAAGTGGGGAACGTAACATTGCCGTAATTGCCTTGGGCGGCGGTTTTTTTGATCCCAGAGAAGTAAAACTTGGAGTTACAGCCGCAGGCTATGTGCAAGTGCTGGAAGGTATCCACGATGGCGAAAGCATTGTGGTGTCATCGCAATTCCTTATTGATTCGGAAAGTAATCTCAAAGCGGCCATTAGTCAGATGTCAGGAAAAACAGAGATTGATACCGGTCATGCAGCTATGCAGACGAAAATGGATGAACATAAGGGTCATAATATGAAAGACTCGAGCGCTACGTCTGTCAAAGAAAACATGGAGTCGATGCATAATCACGGTGACATGGAAAAAAAATCTGATGGCAAGCAGACATATACCTGCGAAATGCATCCTGAGGTAATCAGCGATAAGCCGGGCGACTGTCCTAAGTGCGGAATGAAGCTTAGGCAAAAAAAATAAAAGATTGCCTTCATCCATTATTCTGATAACGGAGAAAAATTATGTTAGAAAAAATCATTGAAGCTTCTATTCGAAATAAATTCATGGTTATACTTGCCACCGTTTTTTTAATTGGGTGGGGATTGTATGCAATGATGAATACATCCATAGATGCTATACCGGATCTGAGCGACGTTCAGGTAATCATATATACTGAATTTTCTGG
>JAEUSJ010000236.1 GCA_016788215.1 bacterium
CCAAATGACCCTTAATTCGATTCTTCAGCCGGATCATCTCCCGCATGGTCTTCTCACGCAAACGGCAGAGCGAACGCAATTGCTGGTGAAACACATCCGGCACAAAAATACCTTTGAGCGATCCATTCTCCAGTTCCCGGGCCAGTTTGTGGCTGTCGATCGGATCCCGTTTTTGAGATTTCTCTTTGCCCATGGTCGGCACATCCTGAGGGTGAACTACCCGGTTGTCTATATTCAACGCGATCAATTGTTCGTGAATCCAAAATCCACAAAACCCGGCCTCATATACGGTATGATAAATACCTTCAGGATAGTGCTTTTTCATGAAATGGCTCAATTCCAATGGCGAAGGGTTCATCGATACTGTTTGCAACTCCATCTTATTGCATCGAAGGGATACTACCCATTGCTTTTTATGTACATCAATCCCAACAAAAACATGTTGTCCTTTGAACGAATCTTGTGCTATCTTTTTCATAGCCACGCCCTTTCTTGTTGTTTGGTTGTAGTTGCTTACTACCAACTTAAGAAAGATCAGCGTGGTTTTCTATTTAACATAAGGTCTCAGACTGAAGTGTTCTCTTCCATTTGTGAGCCAACCCGATAAGCACATAATTTTATTTACTTGTAATTGAACGCCAGCTGACCGGATCAAGTCACAGCGCGGATCATTATTACGCAAAAACTAATTAATTGTTTTGTTTCATTTTGATTGTACTTGGCTGCGATTAAATAAACTATTCATACGTAAGCTGACCAACTTTGCGGACCTTTATTTCCTGCGTTTAAGCCACTCTTTTTTATTTTCTACAATGGTTACGGAATCCTGAAAAATAATAGAATAAGGATAACGGTGGGAAAAGCCTACTTTATGCAGAATCGGGTAACGCATATCGTCCGTTCCGGTCGGTTGGCACAGGTAGTATTTTTTTCCGTTGCTGTCAGGATAGAAAAAATAGGTTCGTGTCCGGTCGAAATTAAAATCACCGTTCACGCCGACCATCGTGTGGTCGAGGCTGTCACGGTCTGTGGGAAATACCAGCAGAGCGTCCAGTCCGGCTGTGATCATCAGGGAATGCATAAGGATCGAAAGGTCGGCGCAATGCCCGCGTCCTTCGACTAAAGTCTCGATCGGCATTTTTACATAGTATTTTTTTTTGTCTTCATAGGGAATGCTGTTAACGAAGTTCAATATTTTTTGAGCGTTTGCGTCATTGCGTACGGAGTCATTAGGCACAATGCGCAAACTGTCCAGAATGGTATAGAGAAAGTTCTCATGCGGCGTCGATGCGTCGATGAAACGCTGCAGGCCGCTCTCCTGTTTCCGTCGCCGGTGTTCAAAATACTTATTGGCATTGAATGATAACTCCAGGTATTTCCCTTTTTGCTGGCCGTAAATATAATATTGATGTGAAATTTCTGCCGGATAAAATATACCGCTTTCCGAAGGAATGACGAGATGGTACCACTTATTTTCTTCCACAAGTAGCCGGTTATTCTCCTGGTACTTTGCTATGCTGTCCCGCGCATATTTGAGATCAAGTTCAAGAGTCATAACCCGGTCCTTCAGCGGAATCGTTTGATTTTGGTATTCGTAATACCATGCTAAACCTCCGGAGAGGCCAATTATCAAGATGCCTACTAGGGCGCTAATTATAATTTTTACGGATTTTGACACAATAAAAATTCTTTTGGTAACATAAATATTTGCAGATTAAATATGTTTTATCATTTTCCCAGTTCACTGGCTTGTGGGCGATATATTGCCGGATTTGATGCAATACGTTTTCATTGCATATAACGGATTGAATTGCATATTTCCTGCTAAACCCAACTTTCACATAAATTTCGTCAGTCGTTTCAAGGCATCAAACTTACCATATCCAGCCAAATAAATCAAATTTTTTTACAAAAATGCATTTTCGGTCAAATTTTGAGCGAAAATCCGTCTGTAGTACTATTAAATTAAGTACGTGATCGATTGGAAAATGAACTTTGAAAATAAATTAACTTAATTAACCGTAACTAAAAAAAGGAGGACATTATGTCCAGAGGAACATTAAACAAAGCCGTATTGATCGGACGATTGGGGAAAGACCCTGATGTGCATTATACCAAAACCGGTATACCGATCAGTTCGTTTAGTATCGCCACCAACAACGTCTACAAAGGTAAAGACGGAAACATGGTCGAGCAAACGGACTGGCACAAGGTGGTTACGTGGCGTAAGCTCGCGGAGATCAGCGGACAATATTTGAAAAAGGGGTCTCTCGTATGCGTGGAGGGCCAGCTGAAAACCCGTTCGTACGACGACAAAGACGGCGTGAAACGGTATATGACTGAGATCATAGCCGAAACGATGCAGATGCTTTCGTCTAAGAAAGGAACGGAACAGCAGGAATTGCTCACTCATGAGCAGGCGAATGACGAGCCCGTGGAAACAGAAGAAACGGAAACGCCGTCGAAAGACGACCTGCCGTTCTAAGATAGTCGTTGGTGTGTAACGAAGGCGCTCTGCGGGAAACATTTTGCCACAGAGAACACAGAGTGAAGTTGTATTAGCAAAACCTCTAAAAACTCTGTGATCTCCGTGGCTAAGACTAAAATCATATGATTTAATAAATGTCCTGCGGGGCGCTATGTTTTAGAAAAATGCGGAAAGAATTTACGTGAATTATGCTTGCAGAATAGGTATTGTTTTTATACTTTCACAAACCTTTCCGCAATTCAAACGAAAATATTTTAATCAAGGAGCGCATAAATGGCAGAAGAAGCAGTTTTAATGGACAAAGAAAAGAAAGCCTCATTAGACCGGACTTTGCAGGAAATTGTTAAGGAATACGGCAAGGGCTCGATCATGAAATTAGGCGACCGTACATCAGTTGGGGTGGATGTGTATTCCACCGGCTCGATCTCGGTTGATGCCGCATTAGGAGTGGGAGGAATTCCGCGCGGCCGAATTACAGAAATTTACGGTCCTGAGGCCAGCGGTAAAACAACACTATCATTACATATCATCGCCGAAGCGCAAAAAACGGGCGGTATTGCGGCTTTTATTGACGCAGAACACGCACTGGATGCGATCTATGCAAAGCGGATAGGCGTAGACACGGAGAATCTGCTCATTTCTCAGCCGGATAATGGCGAGCAGGCGCTGGAGATCACGGAACGTCTCGTTCGCAGCAATGCAGTGGATGTCATCGTGATCGACTCGGTCGCGGCGCTCGTTCCGAGAAGCGAAATAGACGGCGAAATGGGCGATGCCACCATGGGCGTTCAGGCGCGGCTGATGAGCCAGGCGATGCGTAAACTTACCGGCGCAGTGAGTAAATCAAAAACGTGTGTTATATTCATCAATCAGGTTCGCGATAAGATCGGCGTGATGTTTGGTAATCCAGAGACCACCACCGGCGGACGAGCGCTGAAATTCTACACCTCCATAAGGGTTGATATCCGCAGAATTGGCCAGATCAAAGCCGGTGAGGCCATTGTTGGAAATCGAACTAAAGTGAAAATCGTCAAAAACAAACTCGCGCCGCCATTTAGAGAAGCCGAAGTGGATTTAATGTATGGAACGGGTATCTCGAAAGAAGGTGATCTCATCGATCTTGCGTCGAATATGAACATCGTTCAGAAGAGCGGAACTTGGTATGCGTTCGGTGACGAGAAGATCGGACAGGGGCGCGAGAATGCGAAGCAATTTCTGATCGATAATCCGGAAACTTCGAAAAAGATCGAATTGAAGATCCGGCAGGAATTGGGTTTGATTCCGGCGGCGCCGCAGGAAAAGGAATCGCCGAAGCAGAGTCCAAGCAGTTCCGAGAAAAAAAGTAAGTAGCATTTTGGAAATCATGCCACTAAGACACTAAGGCACCAAGATTCAATATTGAAACTTATTTTTTTCTTCGTGTTA
>JAEUSJ010000237.1 GCA_016788215.1 bacterium
ATTTCAGACATCATTTTAACTCTGCCGGACTTTGGAGCCGTGATTCCGAGGCGATTTTCGAAATCTTTTCCCATCAGGATCAGTCCTGAGCGCGGACCTCTCAGAGTTTTATGCGTAGTCGTAGTTACAAAATCGCAGTGTGGAATAGGACTCGGATGAATCCCGGCCGCTATAAGTCCGGCCGGATGCGCCATATCGGACATGAGATACGCTCCAATTTCATCGGCAATCTCTCGAAATTTTTCGTATTCAAAAAAACGCGGATAAGCGCTGGCGCCGGCGATGATCAGTTTGGGTTTATGTTCACGAGCAACTTTGAAAAGTTCGTCATAATCAATTCGTCCCGTTTCTTTCTTAACGCCGTATGCCACCACTTTGTACATTTTTCCGGAAAAATTTACAGGGCTTCCGTGTGTCAGATGCCCTCCGTGTGCAAGATTCATTCCCATAATAGTATCACCGGGCTGCAGTATAGTAAAATATACGGCCATGTTCGCCTGACTGCCTGAATGCGGCTGAACATTGGCATACGCGCACTGAAATAATTCTTTCGCTCTTTCACGCGCGATATTTTCTGTGACATCCACGAATTCACAACCGCCATAATATCGATTCCCGGGATAACCTTCGGCGTATTTATTGGTCAAAACCGTTCCTGCCGCTTCCATCACGGCCTGACTCACAAAATTCTCGGAAGCGATCATTTCCAGCGTGGTGTTTTGACGATTTTTTTCATTTACTATGGTTTCAAAAATCTCCGGGTCTTGTTTTTCTATAATCTGCATATTCACCTTTCAAAAAATTCATCAGAACCAACTGTGCGTCAATATAATATTTTGCAAATTTTTTGGTTCACAATCAATATCTACTATAAAAAAACCTCGAATATATATTCGAGGTTTTGTGAATTAGTTTGAAAACAATTACGGCAGAGCGGGCGGGCGGGCAAAAGAAGCCGTTCCGCTATCTTTTTTCTTCAGCAAAAGAAAAGCTCCGGCGCCTCCGCCAATGGCTAAACCTCCAAGAACCCACCAAATCGCATTACTCTCTAATTTAATTTTCATCGGCTCCAGTCCGGCAAATATTCTTGCTATGTTTCTCATGACCTGCACGAGTCCCTCGGTAGGACCGATATAGTCTTGTTTAGAAGAATTGATGACCTTGCCGGTTTCCACTTCAATAAGCCTGACGTCAACCGTGTAAGTCCTGCCGACTTTCCCTATGGTGCCAATGGCTACCTGTTCCGCGCTCAAAAGCTTTCCTGCCTTTGCCGCGTTGGATTCGCTCAGTTCAGATATTGAGAAATCCTGTTCTTTTAGGAGGGCATCCATTTGTGAACGCTCTATCAGATCGAATTTTTTTAACTCCTGCATTTCGCTTCGTAATCGGTCCGATAAGGCCGCGGCTTCCGATTTCAATATTCCTCCACTTACCTGTAGATCCAAAACCGCTACTACCGGCTTATTATCCTTACTTTTTTCTTGGGCGACCAAGCGGGTCGGGCAGCAAACCAATGAACCCATCTGCAAATTAAAGAGCATAACTGCAATTATAACGGCGATAGTCCTGTTCAATTTATTCATACTCAATCCTTTTTCACATTTATAATGTACGTTTTAAAATTTCTTATAAAATTACTTAACAAAAATCATTTTATGAGTTTGCGTAAATGTTTTTTTGGCATTGGCCGTTCTGACTTCAAGGCGATAGAAATACATCCCGCTGGCTACACCAATACCATAATCATTTCTTCCGTCCCATAACACGTTGTAGGATGCCGCCGTTTGTTCTGAATTGACCAATGTCCTTACCCTTTGACCCAGCGCATTGTATACGATTAACTGCACCCGTGCAGATTGCGGAAGTCCATACTTAATCGTTGTCGTCGGATTGAAAGGATTCGGATAGTTTTGTGTCAAATAGAATGACGCGGGTATGGTCAATAGTTCTGTTGACTCAATGTACTGTTTCGTTCCAACAAGCAGACGGTAATGATGTGCTTCATTTGCCGAAACAGACATTATCAACTTCTGTTCAGTTTTTAGATCGATCTTAGTGGCTCGATCCCGATCTACAAGGACGATTTCACGATTAGCCGAGACGGTCTCAATTCCAGTCCAGGCTAGCTCAACTGTTTGCTTACCCGATGCCGCCTTTATTTCAAAATCCCAGTAATTTCCATCCTGGCTTATAGATTTGAATTCTGAATTGAGATGGATTCTTTGATCATTAACAAACTGTAGTTGTACTTCATCTCGACTAAGCACGGGTAATTGTTGTTTATCAAAACGATCCATGCCTGTCTGAGCATCCTGTAATTCGCCTAAACGATAAGTTGAAAAATCGTCATCACTTTCAGGTTTTAGTTCCAATGCAATTATATATTCTTTTAAACCTAAATTATTTTTAGCCGGCAATCGAGTTTTTTGTGTGGGCGAAACTTTTCCTGCTGCAGTTGCATTGAGTGCCGGATAATAAAGTGTGAAACTGCCGCTGTCGGGATCTGAGTAATAAAAGTAGCCTTTCCATGGTTCCAGTTTTAGATCAAGCGCTTGTTCCTGGTCAACGTATTTGAATCGCCCGTTGTCCAGTACCACAAGATTGGTAAGATCAATTTTGTCGTTTAGATTTGCTATAACCAACCACGAAATGTCAAACGTATAGGGATTGGAAATCATATTCCATCCGCTATTAATCTGTGTTATTGCCTCTTCAGGTGTAACGGTTTTTCCGGTTCCGGAGTTGAGTATTTTTGGTTTTCGAGTAATGCATAAGTACGACTGTCCGGAATTAATTGTTCCAAAAGATCCATCAGAGGCTTTGATGAATTGACTGTTGTCATACCGATACAATTGCCAATCGCCCTTATCCCCCAGTTCTCCCATATTGCTTGCACTAAAAGCTCCTTGCGGAGTTTTGTCATTCAATATTATGGGAAACGAAATCAGGCGATACGCTTTGTTGGAAGTACCTCCAGGAAGCGTTAATGTGCTGCTGCTGTTTAGACCCGGCGCAGATTTTACAGACACGCTAAGTGCATAAGGGTTGAATTCTCCATCATCTGGAAATTGAACGATCGTTGCACCGGAACTTATTTGTACAAAAAACTCCAGACCAGCCTCAGTAATTTCATCAGATGGAATAGTAGCTCTGAGAACTGCATTAGGGCCGGCAATCCCGGATTTTGGCATCAGAGAGCGTTGTTTGTAACCTGCGTTGCCGCTCCCGGTTGCCCTATATTTGAGAATACCGGTCAAATCGGAGACGTTGAGTTTTTGAAGAGTTATGTCAATGTTTAAATCATTATTCAGTTGCGGATCTACTGTAGAAGCGTCAAACGAGATCGCAGAACCCGTTCCTAAGATTTTGAATGTATGGAGAGTATCTTTATTGTTATTGAGAAAGTTGTATGCGTTGCTGCGAATGACCAGATTGTCTTCATAAGATTTATTTGAATCAGGTGTAAAACTAATCGTTATAGGTATCGTCCGATTTGGCAGCACAGTCAATTGAGTACTGTCTGTTCCGTTAACATCAGCGATACTGAAGTTTGCCCCGCTTTGCAAATAAATATCATTGATGTACAGCGCATCATCACCGGTATTGGCTAGCGCAAAACTGGCCGTCTGCGTTGCATTGAGCAGCACGCCACGAACATCCAAAGAATCGCCTTTGAGATTGGTCGTGATTCGAGCGGCTTTGGTATTGCCGGTTAACCGGGTCGTCAAGACAACGGCGCTGTCACCAAAACCGGTTGATGCCCTAACTCTGTATACCGCTCGAAGTGTTGCCTCTTTGATTCCTAAAGTCTGAGGCGTGAATACGACCGGCACTTGTAATACAGATTTTAATTGAACAACATAATGCCCCTGAATATTTTGAATTCTGAAACTTCCGGAAATATCGCCGCT
>JAEUSJ010000238.1 GCA_016788215.1 bacterium
TCTCCAAATGCTTCCGCTGGCGCGGAAGCGAACGTGTAAGCCGCTTGTTATACGACGTGCACTATAGGTAATATTAGAGTTTGCTCTGACTCTTGCATGCACTGCAAGGATCACACTCCTCATCTACAAGTCCCGACTGCGGCACGAATTTGTCAACTACCGCTTCTCCACTAAAGAAACGAAGCGTATCGCCATCAAATTCATATTTATAACTTTGAATAGTAGAATCATTGACTGTAAATGTGATCGTGTTTCCACTCAACTTATAAGTCCAGGGCAACAGATAATAGCATAATGTGGAGTCTAGATAGACATGTACCTCCCTATTACTGAACTTCCAATATGTGGTCACATCTACAGCGGTAACCTGATTCCAACCACCCTTTTCAATATTGAACTCATCATTCTCGCAATTAAACCCAGTTACAGCTAACATAAGAATCAATACTACTTTACTTAGTCTCATACTATTTACCTCCTTAATAAATGAACAATCATGATGTGCATGTCGTATAACGCTCGGCGGCTACACGCAGTAGCTCGCACGCGAGGAAAATTATAGTTAATTAAGAACATACTCAAACCGTGAGCGAGCTACTGGCGAGCGACGCCCACAATCTCTCTATCGTCAAATCAAAAGGCGTCGCGAAGCGGCACGTGTAAGCCGCATGTTATACGAGGGCGCGCACTCAATGAACTACAATTTGTATATAAAACTCGCCTTAATACTAACGTTATTTAAAGAAGCCTTGCCATAATGTCTAAGCCAATTATCTCTATCATACTCAATGTAATGCGTACGGAATGTTCCTTCAATTCCGAGGTCGAGGCGCTGACTTGATAACAGTGTCTTTCCCAATCCAACTTCGAAAGTGCTACCCCACTTCGATGCGGAAGTATAAGGCAAATACTCATGTGTATGCATCTCATCTGAATATTTTGCTAAGGTTTTGTTCAAATGAAGTGCTCCGTATTTACCAATTATGTAGGTATTAGGCCAATCGGTGGGCCATGGTCTGTACTTCAAAACCCCACTGATTGTCTTAAGACTGACTTGACGCTGATTTGCAACGCCGTAAATGACACCGATTTCTAATTCTTTCTTCACTTGATAATTTATTCCGCCTTCAACTATCACACCTTGACCAGAAATCCCCAAGTCAGCGCCTCGACCAATCGACGAAAATAGGGCACCGCTCAGTTGAAAGGATAATTTTCCATCAGTCTGAGCCATTGAAATATGTGGGCTCAGAATAATCAGATAAATCAAAGCCATACAAAGTGTTTTCATAATAACTCCTTTCATTTTAAGAAGAAACTATATTGCGCGCTCTCGTATAATGGACGGCGTGCAGACGCAGCGCCGAGCGCACAAATATCATTAATTAAATAGAACAATATACTATCAAGATATCATCTAAGCTCAGCACAAGGGATCGATGTGGCTGAAGCGATGAGTGCTTTGCACTGATCGCAGCCACACAAATCAAACGATCTCTTGTGATGAGCGAAACCAAATCAAAGAACGATTACTGGCGCGAGGCGTTGGCGAAGCGAACGTCTGCACGCTCGTTATGTGACGTGGCGAGAGGCAATAAACCACGATACTTTGTTAATTGCTTTTCTCCTCGCGCACGCGTCAGATCCCTCTTCTAAAATCAAGCATGTCGGAGTTGCGAGCTCCACCGCTTGCGGGGGAGAACGCCATCGCGAGGCAAGTTCAGGAAATCGATCAAAAATAGAATTGAAGGCCGAAACTGAAGTGGCCTTCGTCCTTTCAGTCCTCATAGCGAAGCGTTTCGTCTCCGTGTCCCAAGTCGAGCCGCTTGCGCTACTTGCTCCCCGTCGCCGAAACGCTTCGCTATTATGCTACGCATAATTCCACTTCATTTTCGGTCAAAATTTGACCAAAACCGGAACTTTTTTCGCGATGTCCAACTCCGCTCCGCGTGTAGATCAGTCTACACGACGTGCTTGCTCAATTATCAAAGAACATGTCTTTATTCCCACCCTCTCGACATGTCATATAACGCTCGGCGGCTACACGCAGTAGCTCGCACGCGAGGAAAATTATAGTTAATTAAGAACATTCTCAAATCGTGAGCGAGCTACTGGCGAGCGACGCCCACAATCTCTCTATCGTCAAATCAAAAGGCGTCGCGAAGCGACACGTGTAAGCCGCATGTTATGCGATTGTGCAGCGTGCTAATCACATAGTTTTAATGTAGCATCATAAATTAACACATATTCTCCCATGGGATAATACCCAATTTCAAGCGTATCAAGAGCGTTCAATGGTATGATATTAAGATATGAATCAGTTAAATCATATTTATACGATTTATCCCCAATGAGCATGATTCCATTGGTAATCGACAATGGAACTTTGTCATAGCAATTGTGTCCAATTGAAGGATGAAAATGATTGCCAGTACTATCGTCATCAATTGTAATAAAGGTAATTGTTGCATCTCCATAATAGAAAGTGGACCTCCAAGCTTTATCTAATAAAAGTTCATCTGATTTATTGGATGAACACGAAATGAAAAAAGTAAATAAAAAACAAAATGTGATAGCTAATCTGGTCATAGTTTTACTCCATCGTTGATTTCGCTGCATATCGCATAACGCTCGGCGGCTACACGCAGTAGCTCGCACGCGAGGAAAATTATAATTAATTAAGAACATACTCAAACCGTGAGCGAGCTACTGGCGAGCGACGCCCACAATCTCTCTATCGTCAAATCAAAAGGCGTCGCGAAGCGGCACGTGTAAGCCGCATGTTATCTGATGTAGGGATTTCAATTGCCTTTTGAGAAACACTTCTTATTTTTCTTTTAACTTGCTAAGCGGTAATGTATGTATCCTGCCGACAGAACCGACAAATAGAGTCGAATCAATAACAGAAATGAAAGTGACGTAAAGACCAGAAAGGTCGTCTGTATAATTTATACCGCCCGAAATATTTATCCAATTGTTACCACCATCAGTTGACCAATAAAGCCCATCACCATAGAATCCGGCAAAGAGGTTTTCTGAATATGAGCAAGACGCATAAGCTCCGTAGTTTGGCAGTTCATTATTCAATCCCAACAATTCACCATATGAAGTGTACATGTAATTTGTACCAGGAATTATTGAATCTCGGCTCGACCAGGCAGTTCCAAGAAACAGGTCCATTCCAGATCTTTCGATAGTTACAACATTCAATTCCGATAACGCGCTGTGCATAGGGAGCCATACTGAGTCATTTATAGTGCAAATGAATAAACCGTCGTAGGTTCCAGCATAAACCGTACTTTCGCTAACATACAATGAATTCACATAAGTTAAGGCTGGGTTATTAATTTTCTTCCAATTGGCTCCTTTATCAGTCGAATAAATAACACCATGCTCATAAGCACCTACAAAAAGCGTCGAGTCTCTGATTGCCATGGATGTTAGATTACCATAATAATGTGGCAATCCAAGATTTAGTTCGTTCCAGGTACTTCCATTGTTTGTAGAACGATAGACATATAATTCGCGACTGGCGGCATAAATATCAGCATCTTTTACAAGGCATAATATTCTATCATTTGCCATCCCATTATTTACCTCATTCCATGTTTTTCCTGAATTACTAGATACTATAACGCCATGAAATAGTGTCGAAGCAAAAAGGAGAGAATCTTTCGCAATAATTGATCTTATATGGGTTCCTGGCATATTTAGAATTTCTTTCCATTCGAACTTGGTTTCATTGTGATGATTGTCTTCACATGAGATTAAAACGAATACCGCGTATAAGATAAGGATGTAAAGACTATTCCTTTGTATTCTTATCATTTTAATACTCCATATCGTAAAATTGAGTTATTGAAATCCCTATATCAGAT
>JAEUSJ010000239.1 GCA_016788215.1 bacterium
TGATCATATTTAAGCCGGTCGGTGTGAGAACTACCGTCGCATTATCTACGGTCCATGACCCGGATATCTCATTCTGAGATGAACCAGGGCCTCCGCCGTATCCGGTTCGAATCGTGGCGCCGTTTTCAATGATGAAATCCGCGTCGGAGTTATTATTGTTGTCAAAATTATCCGCAATATTAAAAACCGTCGTGGCTCCGGAAACGTGGAAGAGCGTGTGATCGATTGTTGCATTATTCCAGCGGATACGTCCTTCACCTGATACAGGATTACCAAAATCGATATTCCCTCCGAGAAAATGAAATTCACAATCACCGGCGTCTATACGAATACACCGCGAATTGTCAGCAGTTACATTCGGAAAAACGGTAAACGTGCCACCATTCATTGTCAAAGTATCTCTCGGCCCATTAACTTCCAAAGCAATCAGTGGCGTCGCACTGGTTTCATTACCCGCTATACTTACCGTTCCATCGTTTATTATGATTTTGCAATCCGCATTAATTACCCAGGACGATCCCGGCGCACCGCCTGTTGTTAGCGTTCTAAATACCGACGTACTTCCATCAATGAAAAAGTGAGAAAACGCATTCATAGTCAACGCACCGCCCGCAGTTCCATCGCCAACTTCGACGCGTCCGCCTGTTGTAATGACCAAACGGCCATTAGTAGCGCCGATGGTAAGATTTTGTGCGTATAATGTGTCGCCACTTACCGTCACGGAATCGTTGGCTGTTAACGTACCGCCAACAACGCTGAATTTACCTTGTTTGATATGTAATCGTCCATTAACCGTTTGCGCTCCCGCCGTCGTGGCAGTATACAGCGCATCTACATCTTGTTCGTACGTTCCTAATGTGAATGTCGACAACCCGCCGCCGACGGATGTCGTATAGTTTACTGATTGATTTATGATACGAACAGCCTGGCTGGATTTATTATAGGTAATTGCGCGTGTATCCCAAGTCCCACTGCCGGTGATCGTCGAATTACTTGCGCCTGTGAACTGCAAATTCACAAAACGATTGACTGTTGTCACCTCTTCGAGGTCGATAACGCCGGCGTTGGACAAATCGCCTTGAACAATCATCGTGTGTGTACGTGACGTTGGGGTACCTGGTTCAGATGTCTGTATAGTTCCATTAGCGTTGACAGTCACATTGCTTGAAAATGTTATGGTACGATTTCCGCCAACAACTGCTGACGCAGGGAAATTCAAAGTACCTGCGGTTCCGCCGCCAACGGTCATAGCGCCAAGGGGATTTAATCCGTTAAAATTGAAATCAAGCGTGACCGTAAAGCCGCCGTTAATAACCACGATGTCGGCTCCGTCAACGCTTCCTGCGGTTTGGCCCGGATAGACCGACGTGCCGGGATTATCACCGTCCCGAACCACCGTCCAAGTTCCGCCAACATTCCAGTTTGCTGTAGCGGCAGATGTAAAAACGTCCTGAGCAAAAGTAGGGAGGTTATTAAAAAAAAGACCTGCAAGAAAAAACAGAACTGTAACCTTTTTCATTTGAAAGTTCCTTCTGTTATTGGAATTTATTTTTTTCATATTTTTTTCGTGTTTGAATTTTTGTGTGTTTGAACGCAAAATCGTATCCTCTCCGTGGCCGGTAACGATTTTATGTAGTGTTTCTAAGACCTAAATGTAATTACCAAAAAATGGGATAAATTGGTTTAATCGCCATTAAAATAATACTTTAGCTTCATGAAGTCAACAAAATTTATTAAGTAATTCAAAATGTTATACTTCACTGTTCTTAGGTTAATTTTACCCTAAAATGACAAAACGGTCAGTATTTCTGTGAGTATTTTTTGGTACAACGGTATATTCGGCAGATGCCCTATTTGCGGGCTTTCAGGAGCAACACAGGCATATCAACTTGGTGGCGCACTTTGTCGGCCGTGCTGCCGTAAATAATATCGCCGAGAAATCTATGGCCGTGGGTTGCCATCGCGATCAGATCAACTTTTCTTTCTTTGGCAACTTTTATGATTTCCTCAGCCGGATCGCCCATAGCGAGAACATAACTTGCTTCAAATCCTTCTTTCAAAAGTTCCTGTACACGGCTTTCGAGATAAACACGATCCGTCTTCATCTCTTCGCTTTCCTGCAGATCAAGCTGATCGTAATTTCGCGCCGCCCAGCCGTCCGCCACATGAAGCAGAGTTATTTTCGAATGCGTTAGTTTACCCAGTGACCGGATATGATCCAGTATGGTATTATCTGTATCTTTGTTTTCAACAGGGATCAGAATATTTGTATACATGAGTTATTCCGTTAATTGATTATTCAAACAAAACTTAAATCACAACTCTCAAAAAACAAACAATTTCCAATGACCCGAAATACCAAATCAAATAGAACCGGTGTTTCGGTTATTGGAGTTTGGCGTTTATTTGAAATTTGTTTTTTGTGATTTGGAGCTTCTTAAAAATTACTTGTTAAGATATTATACGATTTTTTTTCAACTGAACCAATCACTAAATGTTTGAACCAACAACCACACATTGAGCGCAGCGATGATCACCGCAACAATCCAGGCTAAAATTTTGATCCACAATGAATTGACGAAATCGCCCATTTTTAATTTGTCGCCGGTAAACATGACGAGCGGAAAAACGGCGAAACTCAATTGCAGGCTTAAGATCACCTGGCTCAAGATCAGAAGTTGTGTCGTGCCGTGTTCACCTGATATGGCGGTTACGATAACAGCGGGAATGATCGCGATCAGGCGTGTAATAAGCCTCCGCAGCCACGGGCGTATACGAATGTTCAAAAATCCCTCCATGACAATCTGCCCGGCCAGCGTACCGGTTAGAGTGGAGTTCTGACCGGATGCCAATAAAGCAAGCGCAAACAGCGTGCTGGCGCCGGTGACTCCTAATAGCGGACTAAGCAGTTGATACGCCTCCTGAATTTCCGCCACTTCGTTGTAACCCTGTCGGTAAAAGGTTGCCGCGGAAACGATCAGGATGGCCGCGTTGATAAATAAGGCGAACATCAATGCAAACGTCGAGTCGATCGTGGCGAACTTGATCGCTTCCCGCTTGCCTGCGGTGTTGAGTTCATATTTCCGTGTTTGAACGATCGAGGAATGCAGATATAAATTATGCGGCATCACTGTTGCGCCAAGTATTCCCATCGCTATATACAACATATCAGGATCTGAGATGATCTGCGTTGTCGGAATAAATCCCATCATGATGCCGGTGAATTCAGGTTTTGAAAACAAAATTTCCAATCCGAAACATGTTCCGATCGTTGCTATCAAAGCGATGACCAGAGCTTCGATATATCGAAATCCTTTATTTTGCAGAAACAATATCAGCAATACGTCCAGTGCGGTAATGCACACGCCCCAAATCAGCGGAATGCCGAATAACAAATTTAACGCGATCGCTGAACCGATCACCTCGGCAAGGTCGCACGCGGCAATAGCCACTTCGCACAAGACCCACAAACCAAAAGCTACGGGCTTGCTGTAGTGATCTCGGCATGCCTGCGCCAGATCACGCCCGGTTACGATGCCTAACTTTAGGGAAAGCGACTGAAGCAAAATTGCCATCAAATTAGAGATCATGATGACGGATAAGAGTGTGTAATTGTATTTCGAACCCGCGGCAAGATCCGTCGCCCAGTTGCCGGGATCCATGTATCCTACGGCTACGAGAAAGCCCGGGCCTGCGAATGCGAGAAGCTTTCTGAAAAAACCCGCCGAGGCAGGAATTTTCAAACTGGCGTGCACTTCAGGCAAACTCGGCACGGTGTTTTCTAAACGCCATGCTCTTCCTTTTTGTTTCATTAAAAAACTCCTTGGTATATCACTTTATTTTTTTTACAAAAATTTGTTTTGTGACGTCACGGC
>JAEUSJ010000023.1:0-20719 GCA_016788215.1 bacterium
GAATGGATGCATATTAAAATTGCCGTGTCCGGAAAATATGCAGAGGTCTATATACAGGATATGGAAAAACCTGCATTGTTTGTCAGCGATCAGAAGATGCCTGTTCGATCCGGCGATGTAGGTTTGTCCAATGGTAATTTCACCGGCGCCTGGTTTTCAAATTTTCAATTCACCAGATCTGAAAATCAAAAACTGAAAGGTACGCCGACGCTTCCAAAAGAAACGCCGCCTGGAACGATTAACGCTTGGTATGTTTCCAACACGATCAACGAAACGGCTCTTGCAAGTGTAACAACGTTGACTGCTTCTATGACCAAAAATCTCAAGTGGAAAAAACTGGAATGCGAGTCAACCGGGTTGGCAAATCTCGCAAGAATCCAGGGCATTACCGACAGCGCCAACACAGCCTTTGCTAAAGTGACCGTCGTTTCCGATAAAGATCAGATCAAAAAGCTGACATTTGGGTTCAGCGATCGTGTGAGAGTGTATTGCAACGGCAAAATTATATACTCCGGGATAGACAACTACGTTTCGAGAGACTACCGTTTTCTCGGCACGATCGGTTTCTACGACGCCGTTTACTTGCCGCTTCAAAAAGGTTCGAATGAAATCTGGATGGCCGTGTCGGAAGATTTCGGCGGCTGGGGCATTCAGGCCATTTTTGAAGATACACAGGGTATTACGGTCAAATATTGACATGGTGAGTAGAGGTTGATTCAATAGCAAACAAATAATAGATGTTGATCAGAACTAAAGTAAAATAGATATAATCATCAACGCCCAAAACATTTGGAGATTTATGTTTCGAAATTATTTCAAGATCGCATTGCGAAACCTGCTCAAGCATCGCGGCTACTCCTTCATCAATATTTCCGGCCTTGCGGTGGGTATTGCATGCTGCATATTGATCATGCTGTTTGTTTTGGATGAATTGAGTTACGATCAACACCTTGAAAACGTAGATCGTATTTATCGAGTGCAGACGGATGTGAATGTATCCGGCAATATTCTGGATCTTGCTACCACCTCTTTTCCAATGGCCGGTGCGCTTAAAGCCGACTATTCACAGATTCAAGACATCGCGCGAATGGTGAAGTGGGGCGAACCCGTTTTGAGTTTGAATGAGGTGCGATTTAAAGAAAAATCGTTGTATTGGGCCGATGCGTCAATTTTCAGGATCTTTTCTTGGTCTTTCGTGGAAGGCGATCCACAAACAGCATTGACGGACGTACATTCAATCGTCCTTACGGAATCTACGGCAAAAAAATATTTTGGTAATGAAAGTCCATTGGGAAAGACATTGCGGTATGAAAATCGGGACGATTTCAAAATTACGGGTGTTATCAAAGATCTACCGAATAATTCAACATTCAAGTTTGATTGCCTGGCATCGTCCCTGATGCTCCATGAGATCATGGGAAAAGAGACGATGGAACAGTGGCACGGTTTTTATCCGACAGAAACGTTTGCCACGATTCAGAGTAAGGAGCAGGCCGATGATCTAAGCGCGAGTCTGCCGCATTTCGTCTCCAAGTATCTTCAGGACGATATGGCAAAAACGCTGGGCCGAACATATAGTATGTCGCTTCAGCCTCTGCTTAAAATTCATTTATCACCGCAACTAAGAGGAGAATTCGGCACCATCGGAAGCACGGCGTACATTTATACTTTCTCTGCGATTGCCGTATGTGTGCTTTTAATCGCATGTATCAATTTTATGAATCTTTCCACTGCTCGTTCTGCCCGCCGATCAAAAGAGATCGGGTTGCGTAAAGTGCTTGGCGCATTACGTCCTCAGTTGATTCGCCAATTTCTGGGGGAAACATTTCTGCTGAGCATCATCGGTCTGCTCATCGCTTTGTTATTGGTAGAACTAAGTTTACCATTTTTTAATCAATTGGCGAATAAAGAATTGACCTTTGGAATTTTTTCCAGCGGTTTTATTTTTCCTCTCGTTGCAGCCATAGTACTATTTGTCGGATTTTCTGCAGGGATGTATCCTGCGTTCTATTTATCGAAATTTAAACCTGTTGAGTCACTGAAAAGCAAACAAACTGCCGGGACCGGAGGTGTTTGGCTGCGTAAAATTCTTGTGTCCGTTCAATTTGCCGTTTCTATCATATTAATCATCAGTACACTCACCGTCTATCGTCAGCTTGAGTTCGTCCGAAACCAAAGTCTCGGATTGGATAAGAATCAGGTTTTGACCATTGCAGTGAGCCACGCAGCCTTGCAACAAAAATACGACGTTTTACGTGAGCAATTGCTTCAGAATCCGGATGTTCAAAATGTCGCCGCATCTACATTTATGCCCGGTGGAAAAATCATGGGTACTCCTATCCAAAAAATTCCGTCGAACAGTCTTGAAAAGTGGGAAATGAGGACCATTCCTACCGATCATTATTTTATTCCGACGCTAGGGATTAAATTATTAGCAGGGAGAAATTATTCTAAAGAGATAGCCTCAGATATGACGGAAGGCATCATCATCAATGAAGCCGCCGTGCAGGAGCTGGGTTGGGCTAATGCGCATGATGCGATCGGAAAAAAAGTGGAATGGTGGGGGATTGAACCGCCGGTGGTTGCAACTGTTATTGGGGTTACGGAAAATTTTAATTTTGCCTCGTTGCAT
The DNA here is from genome assembly GCA_016788215.1 of bacterium. Classification (GTDB taxonomy): domain Bacteria; phylum CLD3; class CLD3; order SB21; family SB21; genus SB21. The sequence goes on from JAEUSJ010000023.1 coordinate 2,633, forward strand.
CAACAAGTGGCATCGTTAGTCTTTGTGCCGATTCCATATTGGCCAAACGGATACAATTACATCAGCGTACGTCTGAATCCGGAGCACACGTCGTCGGCTCTGGAACACGTTCGAGAAACATGGGAAAAACTTTTTCCGGAAACGCCGTTTGCTTATACTTTTCTGGATGATGACTTCGGAAAGTTATATGCATCGGAAGACAGGCTTGGATCCATTTTTACCATATTCGCTTCGTTGGCCATTTTTATTGCTTGTTTAGGATTACTCGGGCTGGCGTCCTTTACGGCAGAAGTGCGAACCAAGGAAATTGCTATTCGTAAGATTTTAGGCGCTTCCGTTACAGGAATCGTTAATTTGATGTCGAAAGAATTTATCGTACTCGTTCTCTTGTCCAATATTGTAGCCTGGCCGCTTGCTTACTACATTATGAATTCGTGGCTTGAAAAGTTTGCCTACCGTATCGATCCGAGCGTTTGGGTTTTTGTTGGTTCTGGTTTAGCTGCCCTAATGATCGCCTTGCTGACGGTAAGTTTCCAAGCTATCAAAGCCGCGTCGGCCAATCCGGTGGAGGCACTGAAGTATGAATAACCTGGATAAGGATTGCCTGCGAAACTATCCCTAATATAATCTTGTATTTTGGTGATACAAATTGAGGAATGATTCTATGTTTCAAAATTATTTTAAGATCGCATTTCGGAATTTACTGCGCGGCAAATTATATTCATTTATTAACGTCTTCGGACTGGCAATAGGCATTTCCTGTTTTATGTTAATTTTTCTTTTTATTCAGGACGAATTGCGATACGATCGTTTTCATAAAAAGGTTGACCGCATTTATCGCGTTACATCGAAACTGGATAACACCGAAGGCCAAGGTGAAAACTCTTCAAGCAACCCGTTTCCCGTAGCCAAAGCATTAAAAACAGACTATCCGCATTTGATTGAAGAAGTCGTGCGTTTCTTTAATTTTCAGGTGCCGTCCTTTAGCCTGCAGTATGGCGACGCACGGTTTAATGAGAAACGTCTGTTCTATGCTGACTCCACAGTATGGAAAATATTTGATTTTCCGCTCGCCGAGGGCGATCCGGCCACGGCGCTCGGCCAGCCTAACGCCATCGTGCTTTCTCAGGAGATGGCGAAAAAATATTTTGGAAATGAAAATCCAATGGGTAAAATTCTTCGTTTCGAAGGAACGGTTGATCTGCACGTAACGGGTGTATTTGAACCTCTGCCAACGCAGTCACATATTGCATTTGACGGGCTTGTCTCTTTTGCTACCCTTTATGCGCAGGTCGGGCCAAACTTTGGTCAGAGCTGGATATGGAATCCCTGTTGGACGTACGTATTGCTCAAAGATGGAGTTGGGCATGAAGAACTTGAATCACAATTTCCGGTTTTTGTTAATAAACATTATCCGGAATTTATCAAGCCGCAGATCACGCATTATTTGCAGTCGTTAAAAGATATACATCTCAAATCGAAGCTTGATTATGAAATCCAACCGAACAATAACGAATCTGATATTTATGTTTTTGCGGCGATCGGGATTTTTATACTTATTATCGCATGTATTAATTTCATGAATCTTGCAACGGCCAGATCCGCCCGACGCGCAAGGGAAGTGGGCATGCGTAAGGTGCTAGGAGCCGGGCGCCGCCAGCTCATCGGCCAGTTCTTCGGAGAATCAATCTTTATCAGTTTTATAGCTGTTTTGGTTTCCATGATTCTCATAGCGTTAACATTGCCGATATTCAACGGTCTGGCTCAGAAACATTTGACGATCGATTTTCTTGCTAATCCTGTGTTATTCGCTGTGTTGGTTTTCATTGGTCTGTTTGTCGGAGTCATGGCTGGCTTATACCCGGCATTATATTTGTCGTCCTTTGAAGCTATTTCTGTAATGAAAGGGCGCTTAAAATTCAGCGGCAAGAGCGGCCTGTTTAGAAAATCGCTGGTCACTCTTCAGTTCGCCATTTCACTTGCATTAATTATCGGAACGATGATCATTTATCGTCAGTTGAATTATCTCCGTTCGTTTGATTTAGGGTTTGCCAAAGAACAGGTCATAGTCATTCCTGCTAAACCGGCGATGGTAGCCCGTTTCGATGCGCTCCGTAATGAATGGATACAAAATACAACCGTGATCAATGTGGCAACGATGAACGAAATCGTGGGGGCGCATCATAATACACATGAATACAATTACGAAGGTATGGAGCCGGGGAAATGGCTGTATTTTCCTTCTTTGATCGTAAATGAAACCTTCATTGAGACTTTTAATATACAAATGGTAGCAGGAAGAAATTTTTCTAAAGACTATTCCAGGGACGATTCTCTCGGTTTAATAATTAATGAAGCCATGGTACTGCATCTCGGATGGGAATCGCCCGAAAAAGCCATTGGCCAACGTTGTAATACGCCGACAGGAAATGAGCGGGTGATTGGAGTTGTTAAAAATTTTAATTTTGTTTCGTTACAGGAGTCAATAGGGCCGTTCGCATTGGATATGCCTCCGGCACAGCAAAAACCATTCTGGATTAAATATTTAGCCGTCCGGATCGCCCCGAAAGATTTCAGAGAGACCATTACATTTATTGAAAACAAATGGAATGTCCTGGTGCCGGAATTTCCATTTGAATTTTTCTTTCTGGATGAAGACTTGAGTAAAATGTATCAGTCACAAGATAATCTCGCAAGGTTAGTCGGCTATTTCGCTTCACTTGCAGTCTCGGTAGCCTGTCTTGGGCTCTTTGCGTTGGCATCCTTCACAGCGGAACAACGAACGAAGGAGATTGGCATTCGGAAAGTTCTTGGAGCCTCGGTTAGCGGTGTCGTTGCATTGCTCTCAAAAGAATTTCTCAAGCTGGTCTTATTGTCCAACGTAGTATCCTGGCCGGTAATTTATTATATCATGGATTCATGGCTAGAGGGATTCGCGTATCGTATTACAATCACGATCGGATCGTTTATCCTGGCATTGTTATTGGGGCTCGTAATCGCAATGCTTACGATAAGTTTCCAAGCCATCAAAGCCGCCACGGCCAATCCGGTGGAAGCGTTGAAGTATGAATGATTTAGAATATTTTCTAACTATTAACTAAAGGAGTCGTTATGGCAGAGATCGTTATCAATATCCCGGATGTAAAGCCGCATGATCTGATAGAGATCGAGGCTAGAGTAAACGGCGAAACGAGAGTGTATCACTATCGTGTCGAAATGTTTGCATGGGAAGACTGCGAACCCCATTATTCGGACAGGGCATTGTGTCTTAAAGAACATTTGGCGCATTATGACGAGAATTGGAAGTTATCTCAAATTGGCGCGGCAACGGAAAAGTCGGTGCAGGTAATCTTTAAACAAGAATAACGTTTTTGTAAACAACACAAGCTATAATAATTTCTGTTCGAATGGCGCTTGTAATTGGATTGATAAACATTACAAAATTGATAAGGAATGATTACATGATTCGACTTAACAAGATCGAAAAATACTATTCAACCGGATTTGTGAAGACGTATGTTCTTCGAGGGATTACACTGGATATTAAACAAGGTGAGTTTGTTTCCATAATGGGGCCATCCGGATCCGGTAAATCGACGTTGCTGCACATATTGGGCATGTTGGATGAGCCGACCAACGGAGAATACCATTTTCTCAATGAGCACGTTCACAAATTATCCGAAAAACAAAAAACCGAGATTCACAAAGAATACATCGGTTTCGTTTTTCAGAGTTATCATTTGATCGATGAATTAACCGTTTATGAAAATATTGAAACCCCGTTATTGTACAAGAAGATCAGTGCCTCCGAGCGAAAGGGCATGGTTTCTGATATATTGGATCGCTTTAATATCGTCGGCAAAAAAGATTTGTTTCCGAATCAATTGTCCGGCGGACAGCAGCAAGTTGTAGGTATCGCGCGCGCCATCATTGGAAGGCCGAAGCTTATTCTTGCAGACGAACCGACTGGAAATTTGAATTCAGAACAAGGTGAAGAAATCATGAATTTGTTCAAGAAACTCAATGCGGAGGGTACAACGATCATTCAGGTCACGCATTCAGAAAAAAACGCATCATACGGTAATAAGATTGTTCATCTTTTGGATGGATGGGTTCAGGCGTAAATTGTTTATAACGAATCGGCTATGGGCTCAAGTTAAATTTGTTGGAATCGTAATATTTGTTTGTTTTTTTTCTCCGGAAGATACCGCCTCAGCTACGTAACGTAATTTTCCGGTCTCAATCGGGATAGCGATTTTGACCAACAGCGTAAAAATAAACATCCCCATTGCCCAAATTCCAAGCGACACGCAGATTTCAACCCAGGATGGTGTGTATTCAACTATCTTTCCCCAGGGACCAGGAATAAATCCTGGAATAATGAGACCCATGCCCTTTTCAATCCAGATACTGACGAATAAGATCGCGCATGCGGGCAAGAGCCAGTTATCATTATTGCGCAGTGGATTCAAAGTTAAGATGCCCGTCGCGAAAAGATTCATCATAATCGCGGTCCATATCCATGGACGTAAACCTCCGAACCCATGAAACCCAAAAAATAAATACACCGCGCTTTCACTGTGATGAGTAGGTGCGTAGAATTCTTTAAATAATTCCGAGCCAAGCATTACAAGGTTGATCTGAGCGGCCACTGTAACGATGAGAGCGATTTTTCCAATAGTTACATTTTCAACTTTATAGTCCGTGAATTTTCGAATGACCGAAAGTACAATTATAATCAGCGCCGGGCCGGCAGAAAATGCCGATGCTAAAAATCTTGGTCCAAGCAGCGAACTGTTCCAAAACGGGCGAGCCGGTAAACCGGCATATAGAAATGCCGTGACGAGGTGAATGCAAAACGCCCAGAATACAGAAATAATCACACCAGGGACATAGATCCGCACATTGGGGTGTTTGCCTTGATAATGGCACATTAAGATGTAAAACGGAATGGTAAGATTCAGAAATAAGTAGCCGTTGAGAACCAGCACGTCCCAGGTTAGCATAGAGCTTGGCCAATTAAATCGTCCGATACCCGGAATGAGATGCCATATACGTGCCGGGCCGCCCATATCAACCGTCACAAACGCCAGGCACATAAAAAGTGCGGCCACAGCCAGCCCTTCTCCTATCAATACCGCTTTTGAAAAATCGACGTCCTTTAGAATATACGTCGGCAGAACCAGCATTACCGCCGCTGCTGCGACGCCAACCAAAAAAGTGAAATTAGAAATATAAAATCCCCAGCTCACCCGGTCGTTCAGTCCGGTCACCGACAGGCCTTCGTTTAATTGAATCGAATAGGCAAAGGCGCCTGTCAGCATAACAAACGTGAGCGTTCCCATCCAGATATGATACCCGATGCCGCCTCGCGTAATGTTATCCAATGCGTCCTTTAGGAACGATCGAATAATCTTTGGCTTTATATCGTCGGTAATTTTTCCGGCATCGTGAGGAAACTCGGGTGCGTGAACAGGTTTCATAATTTAATCCATGAAGTACCAGAATTTAGGCTCCGTGCCTAAATCTTCTTTGAGACGAAATACTTTTTTATTGGCCAGAACCCAGCGAATTTCGCTATTCGGATCGAGAAGATTACCGAAAATGCGGGCGCCGGTCGGGCACGCTTCTACACACGCCGGGTTTTTTCCATCGCGCGTGCGTTGAATGCAGAACGTGCATTTTTCCATGACCCCTTTTTTACGAAGACGATTACCGAGATAATGTTGGTTGTGATTGACCTCGTTTTCCGGTACGACGGGATCTTGCCAGTTAAATCGCCGCGCATCGTACGGACAGGCTGCTTCACAATACCTGCAGCCGATGCACCAGTTGTAATCTACCACCACAATACCGTCTTCTTCTTTCCAGGTCGCCTGAACCGGGCAAACGTCAACGCACGGAGGGTTCTCGCAATGCATGCATTGCGTTCCAATGTAAAAATGTCCGTCCAGCGGCACCTCGTGATAAAAATCATCCGGCGCTTCACCGAAATTCATCTGTCCTTTTTTGTGCTCGTGAAGAGTGATGTATTGCATGCCCGTTTCACGGTCCTGATTATTTTCTTTGACACAGCCGCGAATACATTCCAAATAGCCGCGGCACTTAGAAATATTAAACGCATACCCGTACAGCACTCCGGGGATTGGGCCGTTAGCGGAAATATTAATGCGCTTCCCTGTATTGAGTTCGTACATACGCTCAAGGCGACGAACGGTCTCTTCTTTCTCTTTATCGGTCATAACTCGGAAATTTCCTTGGAAATAATCATCCCAGGCAAGCTGAGATTTTTCACGTTCACCCGCTGGCGCAAAAGGATTGCAAGCCGTCTGAAAGAATCCTAATCCGGCCATGAGGCTCGTGGCCATAGCTTGAACGGCGGTACGACGATCCATACCCTTGTCCAGCACATGATCGGCTGCGGTTTTTTTCGCGATGACTGACGGAGTTGGTTCGTTGTTGTATTGGCTCCACATCAGAACAGACTCCAGACTCGGCATCGAACGGAGGTAATTCATCTCGTCATCGCGTTTAAGCCAATCGCTCAACACGTTTTCAGCCAGCAATTCATGCATGCCGTTCTTGCAGGTTTCAACGGAGCCGTTGCAGTTGCAGTGAGACATGAGTTCCTTTATTAAATAATTTCAATTCATGATGAATGAAATCGAACTGTAGAAACTTATTTTTCGAAATCTACCTGATCAATCGTTTCATTGTCAGGCTTGGCTGTGCGGGCCATCGTTTGTCCCATCGGGGCTGATGAGGGTCGTGGCACTCCACGCACAATTTGATAACTCGCGGAGGAGTCCAACCTCCAACCCGTTTACCGTGTGCGCCGCCTTGCCAATCGGTGTACTGCCTGGAATGACACTGTTGGCACAATTGATAACTTTCATTGAAGGTAACTTGTACGCCCGTGATTGTTCGCAGCGTATTCAGATCGCCTTCATTGTGACACACGCCGCAATTCATAATAGGTTCAGGCGCGTGCTGCAAATGAAGATTCCAGTGGGCTTTGCGGCCGAGCGAATCGGTAGACGTCATCTGGCTCAGCGGCTTATTGTGGCAATTCACACATGGAAATTTTGTTATTTGACCGGTCCGCGCAATAACAGAAAAAGGATTGGCTACGCGGGTCACGGAAATTAATAGGGGTCCCTCTACCGAGGGCGCTAGATTAGAATACGCGTCGGAACTCGTCGCTTCGGAATCTTCGATTTTTAATAGTACATTATGGGAATCACCGTGGCTCGAACAGCCTGCGAAAAAAACGAAAGATAAAATGAGCACACAACATGAGTGACTTAGCATAGGATACGTTTCAAGTTTCAAATCAGAAAAAAATATTTAATAAATTTCAGTTATTTGTTTTCTGAAGCCATTGGCCTAACCCATACTTCATTCTTTTCTACGATGCCATGGCATTGCCGGCAATTGGCCCGATCAGGGTGCGGAGTACGAATCTCTTTGACCGAGCCCGGGCCGCCGTGACAAGCGAGACAGTTTTCCCGCATTTGCAATCCATGCGGAATTTGCGGCGGGCTTCCGGCCATCGCAGAGCGATTGATCATCGGAGGAGCCACGGTTCTCCATCCAGTCGGTTTAAAGAGATTCTGTGTATGGATTGGGACGTGGCATTGCCGGCAACTAATCAGTTCCGGATGCGGCGTCACCGGTGCGTACGTATTGAACTTCGGAACAAAGCCGCCATGCTCATGGCATTGCAGGCAGGTGTTCCCGCCGAAACTCGCTTCGTCGGTTACCTCGTGCGGTATCACCGGTGGTGCGCCGTTAAAGGCGCGTCGTTGATAAAAAACCGACAAAGTTCGTGTACCTTGCTCTTTTACAGATTCCAGATAATATAAAGACTGATCGGCCAATCGGAAAACACCCGATTCCGCTGGAAGCATCGGCTGGCTTGGCACTGACATTGGGGTAGTAATCGCCTGACGCTCTGATTGAACGATGCTTTGTCCAATGACAATGATCATGGATGCCATTAGAATGACGCAGATCGAAATAAAAATGACGCGGTTTTCACGCGCTAAGAGATTTTTTAAATTCATGCTTTTTCGACTTTGACGGCGCATTTTTTATAATCAGGCTGGCGCGAAATAGGACAAAATGCGTCGAGTGTCAATTCGTTGATCAATAGCGATTCATCAAAGAACGGAACAAACACCATTCCGTGCGGTGGAACACCCCGCTCATTGATTGATGCTTTTATGATGATAGTGCCCCGTCGCGATGTGAGGCGAAGTTTGTCGCCGTGACGAACACCAAGTTCTTTGGCATCGTCAGGATTGATTTCGGCATACGATTCCGGAACCGCCTGGTGGAGTACCGGGATTCTCCGAGTCATCGAACCCGAATGCCAATGTTCCAGCACGCGGCCGGTATTGAGCCAGAACGGATATTCATCATCAGGAATTTCTGCCGCAGGTTCGAATGGGCGAATCCAAATCCATGCCTTGCCATTCAGCTTGCCGTAAAAGTCCCAGGAATCGCCCTTTGCGGCAGGATCATATTTGGCATGAAATCGCCATTTAGTTTCTTTGCCATCAGGACATGGCCACATTACGCCCGGATTGGATTTGAGTGCTTCGTACGTAGCCATTTGATGATCGAGGCCTTGGTGAAATAACGAATATTCTTTCCAGATTTCTTCTACATGATTACTCTTATCCCACGGAAAAAGGTCTTTATAGCCCAGGCGTCTTGCAACTTCTATCATCGCCCAAGCATCGGAGATACATTCGCCGGGCGGATCGACCATCTGTTCGAAATGCTGTGTCCTTCGCTCGCTATTTCCAAACATGCCTTCGCGTTCGATCCACATCGCGCTGGGGAGAATGACATCAGCGATGTCCGTTGTGGGTGTTGGATAAACGTCCGACACGACGATAAAACGGTCTTCTTTTTTCGTCGCGTCACGATACCGTTTGAGCTTCGGCATGGTCACCATTGGATTGGTGACTTGAATCCACATAAAACGAATTTCACCGCGATCAAGCGCGCGAAACATTTCTACCGTATGATAGGTCGGCTTGGCTGGGATTTTCTCCACGGGAATTTTCCAGATTTCCGCAGCATGCTGCCGATCATGCTCGTTCGTGACTTCGCCGTGCGGAAGACGGTGCGTAAAGCAACCTACTTCCCGCGCGGTTCCGCAGGCGCTGGGCTGTCCCGTCAGGGAAAACGGGCTATTGCCCGGTGTAGAAATTTTTCCTGTCAACAAATGAATATTGTACACAAGGTTCTGAATCCACGTGCCGCGGGTATGTTGGTTCATTCCCATGCACCAAAAGCTGGTGACTTTCTTATTTGGGTCGCCGTAAAGCGCGGCCAAAAAGCGGATGTCTTTGGCGGGAACACCGGAAATTTTTTCTACGAGTTCGGGTTTGTAGTCTTCCAGAAATTTTTTGTATTCTTCGAACGATGCGTCCTTGGGCTCGTCCGTAAATGCAAATTTGTCTTCGAGACCATAACCGATGTTAGTTTTACCTTTCTTAAACGTCGTGTGGCGCTTGATAAAACTTTCGTTGAGCCAGCCGTTTCGGATAAGTTCATACGCGATCGCGTTGGCGACAGCCAAATCGGTCTGGGGCTTAAAAAGAATAGACTTATCGGCTGCCATGCTCGTTCGTGTCGTGCGCGTTGCAAAATCAATAATATTGGCGCCGCGCCGCATCCGATTATCGAGCATACGTGAAAACAGAACCGGATGCATTTCGGCCATGTTGTTGCCCCACATTATATATACATCCGCATGATCGATGTCTTCATAGCAACCCATCGGTTCGTCTACTCCGAAAGTAGTCATGAATCCCGTTACGGCGCTCGCCATACATAAACGCGCATTGCATTCCAGATTATTGGAACCGATACCGCCTTTCATAAATTTCGATGCGACGTACCCGTCTGGAACTGCCCATTGGCCGGAACCATAGATGGCTACGGAATCTTTTCCGTTTTTTTCTATAGTCTCTTTCATCTTCTGCGCCACAAGATCGAGCGCTTCCTCCATCGTAGTTTCAACGAGTTGACCGTTTTTCCGAATGAGCGGTTTGGTCAAACGATCTTTGGCGTACAACGCCATCACGGAATGGTAACCTTTGACACAACAAAGACCCCGGTTGACCGGGCTTGCCGGATCGCCTTTGACGGCTACTGCGCGCCCTTTGGACAGACCGATTAAAAGCCCGCAGCCGGTTCCGCAGAATCGGCACGGAGACTTTTTCCATGTGAGGTCTTCTTCCGGGAACAAATTCTCGAAACGGCTATTAGGGAATATAATGCCTGGAAAAAGTGTCGACGCGGTGGACATCGCGGCAACGGTTACCATGTGCTTTAACATATCTCGGCGATTCATAGTGAACTCCTGTCTAACCGGGCGTCGGGTCTTCTTCGTAACCCGAGACCAGTGTCAAAAATTTAATCGATTCCATTGACTGCAGTTGTTCTTCCAACGATTTTTCCGCTTCAGCATCGGGTGTGTCCGTCACCAAAACGAGAATGTCTGTATTTTCGGAAGGAATAATTTCACAGCCGGGCAAATTGTGTAAGCTATACGTCAGTTCCTCACGTTTTCCGTCGGCCGGATACGCTAAATAACTTTTAACAGGCATGTGTTTCTTTATAGGGTATGAATGTCTTTGATATCTTGATTCAGAGATTAATCGCGAAAGGCAGAAAATAATGGAAATGGTAGTCTAACTGGGTATGAACTATTTCAAAAACTTAATTGAAGATAATGTGCGAATGTGCGTTTGTCAATACAATTTTTCTATGCTTTATTTAAAAATAATATTTTAGTAACTAAGTAGCGGTTCTTGCGTAATGGTAAAAGTATAAAAATTATTGGAGAACCTTTATGAACGCATTTCGCTTTTCTGCAATTATTTTCATCTTGCTTAGTTTCGGCAAGTGTCTTGCCGCTCAAGAGCCTGACAGTTCGTCTGCGCTCAAATCAATGATTGAAGCGGAACGGGCATTTGCACGCAGGGCTGTAACGCATGGAGTGCGCGATGCGTTCGTGGAAAATCTGTCCGATGAGGCGATCATTTTCCGCCCGGGGCCGGTCAAAGGAAAGCCGGTGTGGCAGGAACGAAAACCTCTTGCGCTGATGATACGGTGGGAACCGGAATATGTGGATATTGCGGCCTCAGGAGATTTTGGGTATTCAACAGGACCTGCGGAATACCTTGGCGTCAAACCGCTCACACCTGCAATAGGTTACGGCTATTTCATTTCTATCTGGACCAAACAACCGGATGGGAAATGGAAAGTAGCATTGGACATCGGAACGGAGGCGCCTAAATTGGAGCATACAGATATTAAAATTCATTTTCCTTTTGGCGCGGATGTGAAGAAAATATTTGCGCAAATTAGTACGGAAACTGAAAAGACATCGCTTATTGGATTTGATGAAAAATTTAATAAGACTTACACGAAAAATAGAACGGTTGAATTTTTCCTAAAAAATGTTGCTCCCGGAGCTCGTTTTTACCGTGAGGGGAAATTTCCTGTGTCGCAGATTGATTCGATTAAATTACTTGTGTTACAAATGGCGGACATTTTCTGGCAACCGATTGACGGCGCTGTAGCCCTGTCAGGAGACATGGGATATACCTACGGTTCATATAAGATACAAAGTGAAGATAAACCAGAAGAAGGTTATTATTTTCGCGCTTGGAAAAGAGAAAATATGGAACAATGGAAGATTGTAATCGATGTCTTATCCCCTGTGCCACCTCAAAAGTAAAAATTTAACTAATTTATGCCAAAAAAAAGGCAATCCCGAATGATCAGGATTGCCTTTTTTTCAGCTATCAAAAAAACCATCAAGGTTTCATCTTTTCCAGATTCGCATCTACACTTCCCGCTACGATAATATGCAGGCTGTCCGGTTTGATATATTTCTTTATAGCTCCGTTAACTTCATCTAATGTGAGCGCGTTGATTTTAGCCGGGTATTCGTCCAGATAGTCCATTTTGATGTTTCTCTGGGCAAGAGACAAAAGTTGTGCCGCCACTCCGCCCGTGGTCGATAGTGCTACTTTGTACACTCCGGTGATCGTCGTCTTCTTTGCTTTCAGTTCCGCTTCACTCACGCCTTTATCAAGCCACATAGCTACTTGTTTCTGCGTAGATTCCAGCCCGCGTTTGCAGAGGTCTGGACTGAAATAAGCGCCGACAAGCCATGCGCCGTCGGAGTAGGTTTGTCCGGTGATCGTTGAATAAATGCCGTAGGTCAGTCCTTCGTTGTCACGAACGTTGGACATAAGTCGCGCGGAAAAATTTCCTCCGAGAATATAATTACCGACATTGAGCGGAAGATAGTCGTTATCATCCTGCTTCAAGCCTATGCCGGTTCCAATATACAACGTTACGCTGGTTTTATCTTTGATTGGAACGACGGTAGGCTGCTTATCGGCAATCTTGGGCTCTGCTTTCTTGGAAGCATTGAATTGAATGCCGCCCGTCCAACCGGCGAAATTGGTTTTTACCTGATTTTGAATTTCCTTGGAATCGACATCACCCACGGCAACAATAATCATCGAAGCAGGCCCGTAGATTTTTTCATAATAATCTTTCACATCGGCAAGAGTTGTTTTTTCGATATCCTTAATTAATTGTTCGGTTGGTGCGCTGTAGTTAGGGTGATCGGGCGGATAAATTTTCTGGGCAAGCGTTTCTGCCGCGCGAACGTCGGTATTTTCAAGATTTTCTTTGTAACGCGCCATACGGCGTTTTTTTACATTCTCAAAGGATTTTTCGTCAAATAACGGATAACGCAATTCTTCCGCTAAAATATTTATCACCGTTCCCGCATCCGATCGTAAACAACGTGCAGAAAAATTTACCGTTTCATTCCCGGTTGAGAATGTCAGCGTTGCGCCGAGTTTTTCAAGCGCCGCTGCAATAGCAAACTTGTCTCTTTTTGTTGTTCCCTGATCCAACATGGCTACGGTCATGTCGGCAACGGCTTTATTTGTGGCGGGGCTGAAATAATTACCGCCCATCAGACTGCCCCGTATGGTGACCACGTCTTTAACGCCGGTTTTCATCGTAACGACACGTACGCCGGAAACTTTTTGATCCAGAATATTCTTGGCAAGATTTGTTTTTTCAGTGGATCCGGTCTCAAGTGTATTTAGAACATTGTTATCGTTTGAAATTTGTTCATTAAACAAGAAATGTGCATCACGATACGATCTTGGATGGTTAGAATTGTGATCTTTCAGATAGCCCATTTTTTGAGTGTCCTCATCCTTTTTCGGAATAAAATATCCGACCGTCATTTGATCTTCGACCAAATATTTCTTTGCAACATTCTGTATATCAGCTGCAGTAACTTTATCGATACCATCGAGATAGGTAGTAAAAAATTTCCAGCTGCCGACCGCGATGGCCGTATTGATCTGGCTTGCTATCGAAAACGATCCGTCACGTTTAAAGGCTTCGCCTGAGCGGATTTGCGCTTTTGCGGCGTTCAGTTCCACATCGGTAATTCCCTCATCCTGAATTTTCTGATATTCTTCCAAAATGATTCTTTCAACGTCTTCATGTTTGGAGGATGGAGTTAAAGTTGCATAGGTGATGATCAAGCCTTCATCCTGGAAAGGAACAAGAGCTACGCTTACGTTGGTGGCAATTGCTTTTTCTACCAACGCTTTGTATAAGCGGCTGTTCTTACCTGAACTCAGCACGCGATCAAGAATGTCAAAACTGTAGTAGTCTTTATCCAAAGCTTTGCAGTTCTTATGTCCGACGCCAACAATTCCGTTTTGACCGCTGCGTTTGACAATAACTCTGCGGGGGCCTTCCTGCTTCGGCTCTTCGGTGTAAACCGTTGGAATCGGCTGGGGTGATTTAGGGATATTCCCAAAATATTTATAAACGAGATTCAGCGCATTTTTGGTGTTAAAGTCTCCGATGACGGTCACCACGGCATTGTTAGGCCAGTAAAAGGTTTCGTAGAATTCGCGTAATTTGCCGATAGGCACGTTTTCAATATCCGATCGCCAGCCGATCGTAGAGTGATGATATGGATGCGCCTGATAAGCCGTCGCCCAAATGTTCTTGTCCAGCGCTTCTTCCGGGTCATTCTCGCCGATCTCAAATTCATTGCGTACCACGGTCATTTCACTCGCACGGTCTTTTTCATCGAGTAATAGATTACGCATCCGGTCGGATTCGATCTGCACGGCTAATTCCAGATATTCGCTTGGAATCATTTCGTAATAGTTGGTACGATCCAGCCATGTAGAAGCGTTCATTATTGCGCCGATATTTTGAAGTGCAGATGATATCTGCGTTCCATTGGCTTTATTAAATGTGGGCGTGCCCTTGAACATGAGATGTTCGAGCAAATGCGTTGAGCCGGTATTTCCGATCACTTCATTGCGCGAACCCACTTTATACGTGACCATGAACGTCAATACCGGAGCGGAATGATCTTCCATGAGCAAAACCTGCAGGTCATTTTTTGTGAGCGTGTATTCTTTAATGCCGCCGGATTCCTGAATGAATTTGAATTCATTCTGATTGTCCTGAGCATACGTCTGCAGACTACCGAGGATCAGGGCGAGGCCGGTAAACGCGGCCACATTCAGTTTTGGAAACTTAAATTTCATGCTATTCGTGCTCCCCATGTGTGATAATAAAATAAGGTTAAAAAAGACTAGATATTTGTATACGCAAAAGCGTGAATAAGTTTCAGTTATATCAAGATTTATATGAAAAAAAGAACATGAATTTTTGATCGGTTCATATTGTCGGAATCCAGATACTTTATCTAATTTCAGATAATAAAGTTCTGTGCCTATCAATGCTTAGATACTTTTTAAGCTTATATAAAACAAAAGCTTTAGCGAGATATATTCTTGATAACGTTTTTGGCTTTGTTATTGCCTAATAATCTGCTTGTTCAACCATAATCTCGGAAAGGAAACCACGTATGAATTTCTTAAGAGCATTAGCAATAATAACCCTTCTCTCAGGCTGTTCAATGAACGGATCGGATGATAATCATCCGTTAGGACTACACGATTCCCTGAAGAACGGTGAAACTTTCAGTATAAATGGAACAGTGCGGTACATTGATCTTGAGGGCGGTTTTTATGCGGTTATCGGCAAAGATGGGCAGGCGTATGATCCAATCAATCTTAGTGAGTCATTTCAAAAAGACGGTTTGGAAGCTGTCTTTTTGGTAAAAATTGTTGATGACTTTGTAAGCGCTCACATGTTTGGAATACCGGTTGAAATCATCCAAGTGCTGCAAACTAATAACTGACTCATTTAAGAGGCTCACCTTGAAAAATAAAATTATATGGTTGGCGGCGTTGACTTTGCTTGTCGTTCATTTCATTGCCTGTGATGAGGACAAGGATGAGTTTACCGCCGGAAATTATCATTACGTGGGGAGCAATCTTGACGGCCAAGAAGTAACGGAAGGGGAATTGCATATCGTAGTGAACGACTCGGTGATCGAAGGAGAAAAAAATATTAGAATTGTTTCAATGAATGCTCAAGATGTCCAAGATACCGGTACGGGATTGATCCACGGCCGCATATCAAGCGAAGGTATGATTGAAATATATTTGATGATGAGTCAGGGGCCTTATATGCTAATTCGCGGAAAATTTGATAACGGCAAACTGCGAGGTAACCGGTACCATGCGATTGAAATTGCGGAGATTTCTATCGGAACTTTCACGGCAGAGAAGATGCATTAAAAAAATCGGTAATTATTATGCGACGTGAATTTTTAAAACTGACCGGCCTGATTATTTTGGCATCGTTTCTGACAATCATTTGCGAAGAGCGGCAAGCAGAGATTTCACCGGGTTTGTATCAATATCAGGGTTTTGGTGTTGAAGACCAAAAAGTAACAGATTGTGACACAATCATTACCGTGGATAAAACTTTTATTAAGAATCAAAAAAATATTCAAATCATGGCATTGGAAACGGATAGCCAATTAGATGCGGGTGAGGGACCGATTGAGGACAGGATTCAATCAGGCGGTGCAATCTATATCCGTTTGGCATACAACAAAGGTCCCAACATGATTTTACGAGGACATTTCAAAGATCGTATGTTAAGCGGAAAACGATTTATTGAATCATTAGCCGGAACCATATCAGCAGGAACATTCAATGATAAGCGATAACGACATGCTTGGAGAAAACAAAATGATAGAGAACTTACTCGTAAGCAATAACCAATCTCTTTGCTCAACAATAATCAAAGGACAAGAACAATGAAAAAATATTTATGGCTTTTAAGCGTCGTAACCATACTAGGATGCGATAATCGTTTTATAGATCCATTTAGCGGAGCGTCGCCCAGCCAGAACCTATCCACCGACCTTGACGAACAGTTTATTCTGCCAATTGGTGAAACGGCCGTCTTTGAAAATGAAGGGTTAATTATTCGATTTGAATCGGTACCGACAGAGAGTCGTTGTCCCGAGGGTGCGTTGTGCATTTGGGAAGGTGAAGGCATAGTCAAACTGCAAATAGCCAAATCAGGAATGGGTACAACAACGATTGAGCTCAATACAACCCAGCCTCGTATGGCCGAACTGTTTTCATACACCGTTGAATTGTTAGAATTGACTCCTCATCCTGTATTAGATCAGCAACTTGATGCATCGGCCTATCGGGCCTCACTGATTGTCAAGAAAGTAAATGATCAATAGATACGATGACATGAATGAAGCAAGATATTGGCTCATCAGCCATATCGTTGAATCACAAAGTACTTGACAGTATTGAGATACTGGATTCTAATAAAGAAAGTAGGTTATGAAAAAGGTAAACATATTACTGCTAATAATTGTGATTCCAATTCAAATATTAGCACAGACTAATCAAAAAATATCATTTCAATTTGGCGGCGGCTTTACAACACCGGTCTTCACCAATCACCCGGAAGATGGCCGTAAAAACGGGCTTTCATTTAACGGCTCGATCGCCCATGAAATTAGTAAGTCTTCTGTCTTGCTGCTGGATTTCGGTTATACCGTATTGTCACATGACGTCTATCAATACCCGATTTACACGCTGGACTATTATGAAAAAGCATCGATCACTGACGGCGATCACAGAAGTTCTTTTCTAACGATTAGTCTGAATTTTAAATTCAAGCCATGGTTGCATGACTGGCCGAATACGTATCTCATTGCAGGTTATGGTTTTGTGAGAAGCCGGATGCCCAGCTATTATCCTCCTCCCATTTATTATCCACTCGTTCCTTACGAGGGAGATGTATGGGTCGGCGAAAATAGATCTCATAGCAATTATGGCGTCACCTACCATATAGGCATTGGTAAAACATTTGAGTTGACCAAAAAATCGGATTTGCTAATTGAAGCAGTGTATCGGGAAAACAGAATAGACATAAGCGACTATCGAAATTATTATGGTTACTACTCGCCGGATAAGAAAACACACTTACGCGACGCGTCATTACGAGCGGGGATTCTGTTTCGTTTGTGAGTGATGAAAGCCAACAATAATCATTGAATATCAATGAAAGAAGGAGTTACATTATCTGAAGAAATCAAAGAATCAGGCAAATGCGTATGGCCATCCGGTTTTCATTTAGAACGAAGATCATACTTGTTTTCAGCTTGATCACAATCGGACTGGTAATGATCATGTCGCGCGTGAGTTATTATACCGTCAAGGAGATTTACCTGAGCCAACTTTCCGATCAATTGTTGTTAACAACTCGCATTGTCATGAGCCGATTTAGCGGACAATATCTTCGCTATTTGAATCCGCTGGAAAAAAATACGTTGGCTGCGTCGTACTATGCGGATTATCTAAATGACCAAAAAAAAAACCTTCAACTTGAAAGCGTTTCTATTTTTGACGATCAGATGCAAACACTAATTTCTACCGATAGCTTGAACGGGCCGGGTAGCGTCGAGCCTGTTCTGCTTATGCATAGGACGGAAATTGAAAATCTGCAAAAAGAGCAATTTGTGGCTTCTCTTCCGTTTAAAGGCGAAGACGGGCGTTGGTATTTGTGGGGGTTTTACCGCATTGATGCGTCGCATTGGTTATACGTTCG
>JAEUSJ010000023.1:20816-25176 GCA_016788215.1 bacterium
CGTGAAAACGCAGATCGTATGGCCGGCGTGGAAGAATTATCCCTGATATTCTGGGGCATTGGTTTGAGCGGAGTAGCATTTACGTTGATCGGCGGCTGGTTTCTCGCCCGTACATTGGCGCGGCCTATTGACAAACTGGTTCATTTCAGCCGGGAACTTGGAAAAGGAGAATGGGAAACGCCTGTTCCGCAGGATATTAAAGGTGAACTTGCGTCGCTTTCGTATGCGATGCATCTCATGCGCGAAAACCTGGTAACCCGTCAGAAGGAAAAAGAAACGATTTTAGCGCACATTGCTCATGAAATTCGCAATCCGCTCGGAGGCATTGAATTGCTTACCGGATTGATAAAAGAGGATATAGGGAACACACAAAAAAATGTAGAGTATACTCAAAAGATTTTGGATGAAATCAGCGGTTTGAAATCGCTGATCAATAATTATCTAAATTTCGGCAGGCCATCAGTTGCAAATCCTGAAAACGTAGTCATCGCCGATGTGGTTACTGAAGTAGTGCATGTATTACAGAATATAATAAAAGAAAAAAATATTACTATCCAAAGCCAGGCTGGGGCGAACATGCGGTTTGATAAAAACCATTTAAGGCATATCTTGATCAATGTGCTTACCAATGCCATTCAAGCTGTTGATCCGGGCGGGCATATTTCTATTTCATTTCATCGCAAGGGAAATGAAAAACAATTAACTATCTCGGACGACGGCCCCGGAATCAGGCAAGATATGATCCTCACGGTCTTCGAACCTTTTTTTACAACGCATAGCAACGGAACGGGACTTGGACTAGCTATTTGCAAGAAATTATGTGAAGAAAACGGCGCGTCAATTTCGGTAAAAAATAATCCTGATAAAGGATGCACTTTTATGATAACAACGTTTGGTACTCATGAAATATGAATGAAAATGAGATTATAGTTATTGAGGATAATGCCTCGATGCGTTTAGGGATGGCGGAAAGCCTCCGTCGCGATGGATTTAAAGTATTTGAATTTGAAGGCGGTGCTCATGCACTGGAGTTTTTTCATAAGCATCCGGTTGAACTCGTCATCACGGACTTAAAAATGGAACCTATGGACGGAACAGAGATTCTCAAAAGGATAAAGGATTTTCAACCCTCGGTATCCGTAATGGTCGTATCCGCATTCGGGACGGTCAATACGGCGGTCGAGGCAATGCAACTCGGCGCAGCAGATTTTATGACGAAACCGTTTTCATCGGAAGAGCTTCGGGTTCGCGTTCGCCGGATCATAGAAAAAAATAAGCAGGAAAAAACTTTATTACGTTTGAAAGAAGAGAATACTTTATTACAGGACGAAATATTCAAGAATTACGGAGAGATCGTCGGGCATTCTGAATCGATAAGAAAAGTATTCGATTGGATCGATCGTGTTGCGCATGAAAACAGTACGGTGTTGATCGAAGGTGAAAGCGGAACAGGAAAAGAACTGGTGGCGCGCGCATTGCACATCAAGAGTAACCGAAGGGATAAGCCGTTTGTCAAAGTCAATTGCGGCGCGCTTAGCGATAGCTTGCTGGAGAGTGAGTTGTTTGGACATGAAAAAGGAGCCTTTACCGGCGCGATTCGCCAGAAAAAAGGCCGGTTTGAATTGGCCGACGGCGGCACGATATTTCTCGATGAGATCGGTGATGTGTCAGGCGCGATGCAGGTAAAACTACTACGTGTTTTGCAGGAAAAGGAGTTTGAAAGAGTGGGCGGTGAGGAGACCCTATCGGTCGATGTTCGAGTCATTTCCGCAACACACCGCGATTTGTCCAAACTCATTCATGAAGAAAAGTTCAGGGAGGATCTTTATTACCGATTAAGGGTCATTCCGATCACGCTGCCGCCCTTGCGGGAACGTAAAGAAGATATTCCGGTTTTGGCCGAACATTTTTTGAAGAAATTTGCTGATAATAAAAGCGAAAAACCTAAAGTTATTAATCCGGCGGGTATGGATCTGCTCTCACAGTATAGCTGGCCGGGAAATATCCGCGAACTGCAAAACCTGCTTGAGCGGTTATGCGTAATTTCGGAATCTTTGCAAATTGATAATACGCTTATAGCTCAGCACCTTAGCGGAACGATGAAAAATTTTACAACCGGCTTTGATCATCTTCCGTTAGGCGAAGCCCTTGAAAATTTTGAAAAGAATCTCATTGTTCATGCCCTGAAAAAAAGTGACCATGTGAAAAACCGGGCGGCCAAACTGCTGGGTATACGAACGAGTTCGTTATATTATAAAATGGAGAAATTTGGGCTTTTATGAAAAAAGTGGTTTTACATTTCTTAGTATGCTTGTTGTTTTCACCGTTTGTCTACGCACAAACGGCCGGAGAATTGGAAAAACAATTCCGTCTATTGAATCAATCGCTTCTGGCAGAACAGGCCGTACTGGATTCCCTAAACGACGTAATGGAAAATAAAGCGAAAGACATAGAAAACGAAAAGAAAAGCCCGTCCCCCGATCAGAATAAGATTATTAAGTGGATGTCGCATGCAGTTACTGTTTCCAATCAGATCAAAGATTATCAAAAAATAACTGCGGGCATTCGCTTAGAGATGGAAGATTGTAGAAGTCGTCTAGAGCGTTATTATGCGAAAACAATTGATTCACTAAAGCAACTGGAACGCAGCGGAAAATACGAGGGAGACAAATACGAGTTGCGAAATCAAATATTGCTATGGACCGAAAAACGCATCTTCATTACACCTTTGGTAAGCACCTTGAGCTTTGACCCTCAGAAAGTGCAGCGTATGGAACTGGCCGACGCATCCGATCCTACGGATAAAGCGATGATTGAAGACTATTTAAAAAATGCGTTAAAGGAAATTGACTCGCACATCCAGGTCGTAACGGGGACGCGGAAAGAATATGAAGAGATAGCTGATCTGCGCAGGAGAACAACAGAGTTTATTAGTGAAGCCTATGAGCAAGGCCGCATCAGCTCTATCACAAGCTCACAGACCTTTAGGAATATCGGAACAGATATTTTGGGCAACCCAATTGGTCAGGGTTTTACAGCCGTTCATGTACGGTCTGTTGCCGGTTTGATGCAACAACTAAATTCCGGCTTGTTGATGTCGCATATAAAACAGTCGTTGATTTCAGCCAAAACGGGAATTACACAGGAAGAGTACATTCAATTATTAAAGCAAGCTGAAAACCTGTTAAAAGCCTACCGGGCGATAGTGCAAAAAAAACTAAAATGATTGAACGGCAATTTTGCACGCCATAAATTCCTCTGCATATAGTGAATTAAATTTAACACCGCCGTTTCAAGTGATTCGAAAACAATTTCTTGCTCCGATATTCTTTTTAATATGGAGTAGCTTTTTATGCCCGAACCTCCTCGCAGGCGGATGGGAATGGAAAGCAGGCACGGAAGGAGGGTATTTTCGGACCGACGAAGAGAATCTTTCCGGAAAAATTAAATATATCGGCGCCATGTCAGGTTCGGTGCGTTTTAATCATACGCACGAAAAAAACTCCTACCTTTTTCAATTTCGATTGCGGCCGGAGATCTACGGCCCGGAAGGCAATAATTATTCAATCAATGCTTCGGCTACTGCCCAATATCAACGGAGATGGGGTGAAGTTGACATCAATGCCGGAATCCTGACTGGCTTTCAAAATTACCAATTACATTCTAATGACCTTGACATAAACACATTTCAGTTATTCGCTTCGGCGAGCCGGTATTTTCATACACGTATCTCCGCCGGTATCGACGGTGTTTATAATAAACTTATTTTGTCGGGCAATGTGAAGAATACGATTTCCTCATGGCTGGTTATTCCCAAGACGCGTTACTTCATGTCTGACTTCGCCAATGTGTCGGCCGGAATCCTGCTGGAATCGTACCGGGCGCACACCGATGATGTTATGTTCACGACACGGTCAAATAAAGGCTGGCGATTTGGCCCGGAATTAAATTATGAATATTCAAAAAATTGGCTTATTCGCGCAAAGTATCTTCCTTCAAAACGCTTTTCAAATTCAAAAACTGAGGCGCATATTGAGCATGAAATTAATATCGTTGTTGGAAAAAATTTGACAACGCATTGGTCAATATTCATGTTGGCGGATTATTATATCTCAGCTAATGATTCCAGCGACCAAAATGTAGTCTATACGCAGACCAATTATGAAAATCGTATTCACGCGAAACTGGTGTATAGCTGGAAAAAAAGTTATTCTGTGTATTTAAAATTAGCCTATACAAAAAATGAACTGATTTATGAGAAAGTTACCCTGTCAGGCACACAGGCGTCTGTCGGAATTGAATTTCAGAAATAGCTCATGTGCCGCAGATAATAAATATAGCATATTTACCTTTTTGTATT
>JAEUSJ010000240.1 GCA_016788215.1 bacterium
GGCTTGGCCAAAAAAATACGACATGATATTGGCCAATATTCAGAAAAGCGTTATCCTGGAAATATTGGAACCAATTCGCAACTTACTGTCGCGCGACGGAGTATTGCTGGTTTCCGGTATATTGACAGTTGAGGATGAGAGCATCCGGCAAGCATTCACAAATCATGGGCTCAATTTAATCGAATCAAAACAGGACGGCGAGTGGGTTGCATACATTTTGCAGCACGATTCGATGCGTTACGTCTAAGGAACAGCATGAAACAACTTCAACGAATAGCATCTATCGACATTGGAACGAATACCGTATTGCTTCTTATCGCTGACGTAAATTCTGAAGGACAGATCACGACCATTCATGAGGAACAGCGAATCATTCGGCTCGGAAAAAATGTAGATACCAATCGCAATATCGGGATCGAGGGTTTAATGAAATGCGTTGGTGTGTTGCAGGCTTACCGCGCGATCGCAGAAAAGTACGCGTGCGTTGAATTAACAGCGTGCGGCACGAGTGCGTTGCGGGACGCGCACAACCGGGATTGGTTTTTGGAGGAAGTCAAAAAACAATCCGGCGTGCAGATAGAAATATTAAGTGGCGACGATGAAGCCCTGTGGACGTATCATGGAGGATGTCTGGTTTTGCCAAAAACGCAAATCGATGATCAAGATACGCTGGTCATTGACATCGGCGGAGGCAGTACGGAATTCATCGTAGGGAACAAAACGGAGATCATGCACAAAATCAGCTTAGACATTGGCGCCGTTCGCTTAACGGAAATGTTTATCAAAAACGACCCCATAAAGCCTCAAGAGGAACTCTCCCTGCAGCAATTCGTTGCATCTGTACTTACGGAAAAACTGGAACATTACAGGTTGAGCAAAAATATTCGATGTATTGGCGTAGCGGGAACAATCACGACGTTGGCTGCGATGGAACAAAAGATGGGGCAGTATCAACCGGATAAGATTAATGGTTATGTACTGTCAAAAGGCATTCTTGATAAGATGATTATTGATTTAAGGCCGATGACGATACCGGACAGAAAAAACATAAAAGGGCTGCAACCCGAACGCGCCGATGTGATCTTTGCCGGAGCAGTTATTTTAAAGGAGGCGTTGGCGTACTTTCAACTGCAGGAAGTTCTGGTGAGTAATTACGGACTTCGTTACGGATTAATCTTACGTAAAATAAAAAATCCCCTTGTTTGAATTTACAAGGGGATTTTTATTGTCAAATAAACTCTATCGATTGTTTAGCCACCACTTCCGGAATTCCATTTGTTCCTTGGTCGGTTCCGTCATGGATGCGATGCGGTGTTTCACGCTCACTTCTTTTTGCCCGGCCTGCGCGGTCAATTCAAACTCCTTACCATCTCTCATAACAATCCATGTGAATGTATCGCGCGGCTGAATTGACCGGATGAGGCTCTGCGTATGCGGATCAAACAGCGATAACGCTTCGTCTTTATATTTTATTTTCATTAGGACGTCCCCGTTTTGAACGCCCAACTGCATGTTGATGCTGTCGGCGGGGTTGACGTCTCTTATGACCAGGGCATTATTTACAAAATCAAGTTTGAAGTCCCCACGGGAGGACGTAAACTGGCCTGTTTTATAGTCGGCCATATATTCAAATCCGGCGAGAGCCAATGTATTTTTGAGCGGTAAAGTTTCTACGCCTTTGATGTAGCGGTTAATAAAATCGGCAATTTCCGGATAAGTCATTTTAACGAATTCATCAAAAAAATCTTTTTCCGAAAACGCTTTTTTGGGTCCGTATTTCTTAGATAATTTTTGGATCACCCCGTTCAGCGATGTCTTTCCTTTGGATAGTTCCAGTAACCTCATGTCCAGCATCATGGCGGTTACAGCGCCCTTCATGTAGATATTAATATACTGGCTTGTCAGTTTATCAAAGGAACCTAAACTCAAATCGACCAAGCTGATGTCTTGCCGGTAACCATCGTTAATATTTAGTTTTTGGGAAATTCTCCTGGTAAATTCATCTTGCGATATGAGGCCTCCCCTGATCTGCATCATCTGTGCCGCCCACTCTGTTGTGCCTTCATACAGCCACAGATGTTGTGACGGAACCGGTTTTTCAAAATTGAAACGCTCAACGATCTCGCTGTGAATGTTTAGCGGCGTAATAATATGAAAGAACTCGTGCGATGCAAAGCTCAGGATCTGTTCGGCAGATTCGCGGAAAGGAGTTTCCGGCATTGCATAAAAAGATGAGTAACTGTGTTCCCATGCCCCGTAGGCTGGCGGCAGGTCTTTTCTAAAATGGAATAAAAACGTATAATGCTTGACCGGCAGTTTGCCGATGAATTTTTCAGCCGCAGTAAGCATGTTCATCATACCGGCTTTCAGAGAGTCCGCAGTGATCATGCCGTTTTGGGAATAACAATAAATATGAATATTGGTTCCGCCAACATTAGAAGCAGCGTGTGACAGGTTTCCAAACATGAAAGGGGAATCAACGAGTTCATCATACGTTTGAGCGGAATATAATCCATTGCTCACTTCGAGGGGAGCTCCTACTTTCCAATCCTTGGGGTAATTAAATTTTATCTGGATCGGATTAGACTGATGACCTTTGATAAATCCGAATACCATTTGGCTGTTGACTAATGCGTTGTCGTTTTCAAGATTGGAACCGGACATGGGGTATACCGGGTGTTCCGTGATTTGTGTGTCGTAGGTATCTTCGACCTGGTAACTGATTCGGCCAAGCGTTTGAGCGTTTTTGATGACGTATTGATTTGTGCTGATCCGGTAGACCGGTAAAGAAATTCCGGACGAATTGAACGCTCTGAAATTTCCCGTAAATCGTCCGACGTCCATCACCTGATAGGTTCCTGGAGCCGTTGATGCAAATTGAAAAACGGCGCTGTCGGAGGAAAACCCCTTGATATCCAGAACAACAAAAAATGAATCTGTTTCGAGTTTGGTTAGATCCACCTGATACGTCAGCTTCAGTTTATTTTCAGATGCCGCGGCCGGGTTTTGTAAACCGACTAAAAAAAGACAATACACGTAAAACACAAAACGCATAAAGACCCCTCCAATTAGAATGAACTTTTAAATGACTGTAAACCGCTTACGGGGGTCAAATTATAAAGTTGCGGGTCATTTTCGGGGTATAGATGTTCAGGGATGAATTACGGGAGGCTAAGCCACCATGAACGAAAACGCTTTTGTTCCGCGGTAAAGGCAAGGCGGGGTTTGATGACATGGTACTCTAAAATATCCCGTCGACCGACCAACGCTTTCAAACGGAGTTTAGAGTCACCTCTCATGACGACCCATTCGAACGGTTCGCCAATGAGCGCAAAATTCATCGCTCTTATCATAGCGGTGTCTCTCATGCGAAGGTCTACACCGGCATAGTTCAGTTTTTGAATAACGTCGCCCTGCTGAATTCCGAGCCTTTGATTTACGCTGTCCTTCGGGTCAACCTGTTCAACAATGATACTGCCGTTTTTAAGATGGAATGAAAACTTGCCTAAACTGCTTTCATAGAGGCCTGTTCGCGCCTCGGTCTGATAATCATAGCCGGCCTTCAGTAAATATTCTTCTATGGGCAGGGACTCAGTTCCTTTAATGTAGCGGTTTATAAAATCTTCGATCTCAGGATAGGTGAGCTCAACGAGTAAGTCAAAAAAACCATTTTCAGGAAAAGGGCGCGCGGGGCCGAATTGTTGAGATAATTTATTGATAACATCCCGCAAACCGGTTTTACCTTCTGACAATTCCAGCAATCGCATGTCGAGCAACATTGCCGTCAGAGCGCCTCGTTCATAGATATTTCCGTATAATTTTTCATAACGGTCATACGAA
>JAEUSJ010000241.1 GCA_016788215.1 bacterium
TTACTGGTATTTTTCCCCATTTTTAAAGGGGGTTAGTGGGTTGTAAAAACCCGAAATGTACAAGAAATGAAAAACATATAGCGCGAAACATATAAAAAAAAGCGAAAACCTGTTTGTCGTTTTTTATTTAGTGTTTAATATTTTTTATTGTTCTAAACTCGCATCTAAATACTCTTCAATCCTCTCTCAAGATCCTCAATAATATCTCCAATATCTTCAATTCCGGTATTCACACGGATCAGTCCGTCAGAAATATCAAGCGCCTTTCGTTCCTCCGGCGTCATAAAGAAATGCGATGAAAACGCCGGTATCAAAATCGTTGTTTCGACGCCGCCTAATGACGGAATAAGTTTAATCATGTTTAGGTTTTTTAAAAACTGATTCATTTTTGCGCGATCCGGACTAATTTCGAATGACAGCATACCGCCGAATCCGGTCATTTGTTTCTTTGCAGTATTATGAAATGGCGACGATGCCAATCCCGGATAGAATACGCGTTTTACATTGGAATGCGAAGACAGAAATGATGCCAATTCCAAGGCATTTTTGTTTTGTCGCTCAATGCGAACATCAAGTGTTTTAATCCCGCGTCCGAGAAGCCACGCCGTTTGCGGATCAATCGAAGCGCCAACGTACGTTCGATAACGACGTATTGGTTTCAACATCTCCGCTCTGCCGATCACAACTCCGGCCGTCAGGTCATCGTGACCGCCTAAATACTTAGTTGCGCTGTGATAAGAGATATCTACTCCCATTGCGAGAGGCTGTTGATTAACCGGCGACGCAAATGTGTTATCCATCACCGTCAGAAGTTGGCGCTTCTTGACGGCACGAACAACGGCTTCTATATCAACAATCTTGATGGTCGGATTGGTCGGTGTTTCAAAAAAAATAAATTTGGTATTGGGTCGGATATGTTTTTGAATATTTATTTCCGGATCGCTGATCAAGTTAACAAAAGACACTTCCACACCGAGGTTCGGGATAAATTCTTTCAGTTGCGTCGCCGTTCCGCCGTAAATATCACCGGCTGAAATAATATGATCGCCGGGTTTTACCAGTGAAGCAAATACCGCATACGATGCGGCCAATCCGCTTGCAAAAAGAATGGCGTCCTCGCCGTTCTCTATTTCGGCTAATTTTTTTTCAACGGCCGTGATGGTCGGATTGGCGATCCGCGAATAAATGTAAACGCCCGGCTTTCCTTCAAATGCCGCGATCATGTCGTCGGCGGTTTCAAATCCGAATACGGAAGATTGGTAGATCGGTGTTGTCAGCGATTTGGTTTGAGGGTCCAGCCGCTCGCCGGCATGAACGACCTTGGTTGAAATGCTTTTTTGTGTCATGATATTCTAAGTTATTGTTTGAATCAAATTACTATTTCAATGACATTCTCACACATTTTTTCATCGTGTCATTCTGAAAGAATCTTTTTGCTACAAATGCAACCTTCATTCAAAAAAGATCCCTACAGGATGACTGGAACACGGTTTGCGATTAGCTTATTGTAGTTGAACAAGCAATGGTTAATCAAACTTTGTCCACAAACCCGTATCATGTCCGCGTAAGAATTCCTGCACGCTCATTTTCTTTTTTGACGGAGGCTGGATTTCTTTTATCAAAATGATTCTCTTGTCGCCGGCTACAACGGCTATACCTTCGTTCTTATCAATTCCGGCAATATCTCCGGATGTTAATGATTCAGCAGTCTTTGACGCATCAATCGATACTTTATAAATCTTATAGTGTTCGTTGCCGAGTATCGAAAACGCACAAGGGTGAGGCGATAATCCGCGCACAAAGTTTTTGATCTCCCATGCGGATAAATTCCAATCGATCCTGCACTGTTCTTTGAATATTTTCGGAGCGGTAGAAACCTGCGATTCGTCCTGAATCAGGCGCGGTGCTTTTCCTGCTGCAACAAGTTCCACCGTTTCTAGTAAAGTCTCGGCGCCGAGAACGGATAAGCGGTCGTGAACTTCCCCGGCCGTTTCGTCTTCACCGATGGAAAGTGTTTTTTGCAGGATCATATTTCCGGTATCAACTTTTTTTTGAATAAAGAAGGTCGTAACGCCCGTTTCTTTTTCACCGCGAATAACGGCCCAGTTTATAGGCGCCGCGCCGCGGAATTTAGGCAATAACGAGCCATGTAAATTGATGCTGCCGAGCGGAGGTAATTCAAAAACTTCCGGCGGCAATATCCGGAATGCCACAACCAAAAAAAGATCGGCATCGTATGTTTTCAGTTGTTCGATAAATTGCGGATCGCGTAAACTTCCCTTTTCCACTCCCGGTTGTATCACGTCAATGTTATGTTCAATCGCAAATTCCTTGACCGGCGTGAAGGATACTTTTTGTCCGCGACCGCGCGGAAGATCCGGCGCCGTTACAACGGCCACAATTTGATGAGGGCTTTCATAAAGTTTTTTGAGGCATGGAACGGCAAACTCCGCCGTTCCCATGAATATTATTTTTAGAGATTTCATAATCGCGTCTGACGGCCTGATTTAGACATTCATCTTTATGATACGTTCAATCTATTATTTTTTAGTTTTACTTCCAAAATGAAATTGATTTTCAGACAAATTATCGATAAGCTGACCTAGGATTAATGGACAAGCCCTATTTCGTCTTGATTAATTATTTCAATTCTTTCCATTATAGCGCCATTCAGTATTTTCTATTTAGAACGAATCCAAAATATATTTTCCTATCCAATATCGTTTGCTTTTACACTCAACATGTACGGAGGTCTTATGAAATTGCTATATAAAGGTCTATTATGGCTATCGATCTTGATTCCGACCTCTGCCTGTTCATTTACTGAAAAAGTAACTACCGAGGAATATGATGTGTCCAAGATAGAGTCCGAATTCAAGGACAAGGAGGCTACTATTCTATTGACCACAGGACAACAAATCAAGGCCAGAAACTTTGAGTTTTCCACAGATTCTATTGGATGGCGGGCATCAACAGGCAATTCAATTGCAAAGTTTAAGTCTCAAGACGTAAGAAGCATAACCTATACTGATCGTATGCTGGGCGGTTTCCTGGGAATGGCTATAGGTTTTACGGCCGGACTACTGATATCCAAATCGAACGGACAGGCTCATTCAAAAACAAAGTGCACCGGAGATTGTGACCAGGAAATTCCGATACTAGATGATGCCGTGCAGAGTACAGCGGATGATATTGCGGAAGGGATGGAGGCATCGCTACTTGGAGCTCTCGGCGGGACCTTAGGTTACTTTGTTGGTAGAGATGCGGTCGTCCACGGTGTCGAATACTTGAATCATCTTGATCCTTTTGGCGAAAAGACCATTGAAGTGCCGCTATCATCTGTATTGAGGGAAGATACCGAATCCATAAAAATAGATTATCTTGGAAAGAAGGTATGGCTTTCTAAGTCGCTAATCACTATCGATCGAAAAAAAGACAATATCAAAATAAAGATGAAGGCGGGTTTATATATGCAGAATTTCGAAAAGTGATTTAGGAATCGTATTCTAAGGTTGTTTAGCAGATTCTTGAGCCTGCAAAAATATAATATTAGTCACCGCCTTTGGTCGTCAAACAGAATATCTAGTTTCACCCGCTTACTAGAAACAGCTTATTTTATCAGCTTTTACTTCCAAAATGAAATTGATTTTCAGACAAATAATCAATACAATTCACAATAATTTTTCGGTCGCATTATTTCTGCAAAACGCAATTTTTTGGAGTTAAGAATGTCTGACAAGAAAGTGAACGGTACTGAGTTAATGGATAAGATCGTATCGCTGTGCAAGCGGCGCGGATTTATATT
>JAEUSJ010000242.1:0-609 GCA_016788215.1 bacterium
TATGTTAAAAAAAGGGCTGACCCGGTATACCTTATGGATTCTGTTCACGCTCGGAATCGTTATGGAATTGGCCTTATTCGGCATGTCGCAGGTCACGGACATTAAAATACAAACGGAACAACTTTTTTTTTATTTCACATGCTCCTTTTTAATCTATCTCATCACGGTAGTTTATCTGCATTTTTTCTGGTCTAAAACGTTTTTCTCGCCTGAACTCATATTCCTTTTCGCCGTCGTCTTCCGGGTAACTCTTTTGTTTTCGGAGCCGGTTCTCTCCGATGATATTTACCGGTACGTATGGGACGGAAAAGTCTCAAACGAAGGAATTAATCCCTACCGCTACGCGCCCGATTCGGATAATCTAAAAGGAATCAGGGATGAAATAATTTATCCCAACGTCAATCATAAGTCCGTTCACACTATATATCCGCCTTTGTTGCAGTATTTATTTCAGTTTGTGACCCTGATTTACCCAAGCGTTTTTATGATGAAACTTGCTCTGCTGCTTTTTGATATCGGCGTTGTGGTAATGATTTTCTTTATACTGAAATTTTTGGACCGTTCCCTCGGATGGATTATTGTTTACGCATGGAATCCGCTGGTCATCGT
>JAEUSJ010000242.1:1186-3784 GCA_016788215.1 bacterium
GTCTGGGTGATTCCCTTTTTGTGTTTTTTCCCCAATCCGGCATGGATCCTTTTCTCAGGATTGGTGTTTCTCTCTTATTCTATTTTAAAGGAATACCATCTGACCGGAGTTTGGCACGAAGACTTGAACATCCGTTTGTGGGAATACGTCCCGTTTTATGTTTTGTTGTTTACCCGCTTTTTATGGCTCACGATCAAGAGGTTAAAAGCACATCCTCCGGAGAAAGCACGATGAAAACATTTTTTCGTAAATCGGATTGGTTTGTTATGGCCGCCGCGGTTGCAGCGATCTATTATTTCGCGGTAACCTACCACTCGACGTATCCCGAAGCGGCTCTTAACGAAATGATTTCGAGAAAGGAATCCCTGAAAATTGCCGAACAGCTTATGCAGTCCGGAAAAGTAGTGACGCCCGCTTCGATGGATTCGTTTCAGCTTAACGACCGTATTTATGCGAATCAAAAACAAATTCAATATCTGCAGGAAACAATTGGGCTGAAGGAAGCCAATAGGATCATGACTTCAGAAATACCGGCTTACGTTTGGAATTTAAGTTGGAATAAATTTGAAGGTGGCAATGTCAATCTGGGGCGCAACGACAAGGATGAAGAAGAAAGGTCGGACGACAGAAATACAGAAGAGATCCAGTTGTTTCTCGATCGAACGGGGCAACTAACTCATTACTCATGTCAGTTAAAATATCAGGACAGTGTGATGGTATTACGCGGAGATCATGACGAGTTACCAAAACTGATCCCGACTCCCCCGGTACCGGATCTTTTTGTTGTCGATTCCGCACGTCAGACGGCCTATGAATTTCTTAAAAATGTTGCCAACATTGACATTAGCAATTTTCAAGAGAATCCATTCCAAGCTAATCTCAAAAATAACCGCCCTTCATTTGAGTTTTCGTTTTTGTCATTGAGCAAATCTTTTAATGTGTCAAAACAAGTTAAAATTCGTATTGAAAACAAGAAGGTGAGTTTTTTTGATGTCAGATATCAGCTTCCAACTGACTTTGTTCTACACAAAGACCGGTGGTTTGCAAAATTTCTGGACACGATCGATGTTTTCATATTTCTGTTGTTTGTGATCATTACCGCCATCTATTTTTTTGTTCGTTTCAAAAGCGGCGCATTTGATTTCAAACTTGGCGTTTTCTTTGGATCGATCGTCGGCATCACGTTTGGCTTTATGATGGCGTTGGCTACAGGAATTGAACAATGGCTGATCATAACTCTGATCATAATATTTGGAGGCGGCTGGTATTTTTTCATGGCCGCTGTCAGTGTTTCCGTCTCAGCATCCGTGTCGCATCAGGTTTGGCCGCTAAAATATCAGACGTTCGAGGCATTACGGCGCGGGCGGGTGTGGAATCAGAACTTCGGCATAAGCCTGCTTCGGGGTATTTTTTGGAGTTTTATTCTTCTGGGAGCAAGCTCTCTCATACTCCAGTCCATTCCTGGAACGGCTTTTTTGCTAAATCAGCAGAGTCACCAGAAATTCGGGTCTAACACGTCGTTATTTTTAATTGGTGCGTCAGTGTGGACGTCGATTATTTATTTTCACTGTTTTTACCTCCTGGCGCTTTCCGGCATTCGAGCAAAGATCAAATCCGTCTGGTTCATTTATGCTGTTGGAATTTTTATCGGTTTTATTTATCCGTACGTTTTTAATGAGGCCTCTCCAATTCCTACCCGAATCATGCTTGGGGCCGGTTTGGGGGCACTTTTTACATTTTTATTATTGCGCTACGACTTTCTGACGCTCATTGTCGCGGGAATGTTAACCTATATCATTCAGGAAAGTACTTTTCTTTTTTATCTGGGCGACATGATGCAAATATCTATTCTCATTTTCTTTTACGCCTTTGTTCTGGTTGTCGCCTTGGTGGGTGTATTCAGCAGGGAGTCCGGCGAAGATATTCTGGAATATGTTCCGGAATACGTAACGGAGATCGAAAACAAGAAGCGTATGAATAGGGAATTTGAGATTGCGCGTCAGATCCAAAGCACTTTGCTTTGCCGAAGCAATCCGCAGAGCGATGTATTTGAGATCGCGAGCATGTGTAGCCCCGCCTATGAAGCAGGCGGAGATTATTATGATTTTATCAATTTTGCAGACGGCGATAATCACAAAGTAGGCGTCGTTATCGGTGATGTTTCCGGAAAAGGCGTTTCCGCGGCTTTTTATATGACGCTCGTGAAGGGTATCGTACAAACCCAAGCCGGCATTACTCCGGATTCGACCAAAGAAACTTTATGCCGGGTCAACGATGTGTTTTACGATCAGATCGACCGAGGAAAATTTATCAGCATGATCTATGCGATTTTTGATTTCAATAAGAAGAAAATGATCATGTCTCGCGCAGGACACAATCCCGTTCTGATTAAAAAAACGGATACGCGACCTGAAACGCATACGCCATCGGGGATTGCTATCGGCCTGTCGCGAGGTAAAGCCTTCTCTGATTCTCTCGAAGAAATTGAAGTGCAATTCAAACCTGGAGATGTATTTGTGTTTTACACTGATGGTTTTTCAGAGGCGATGAATAAACGAGGCGAGGAATACGGCGAGCACCGGTTATCGGAACTCATTC
>JAEUSJ010000243.1:0-3268 GCA_016788215.1 bacterium
CTCTTCGCTGTCAAATCCGTCCGTGTACGCGATCATTTGCAGTTTGGACGTTTTGGGGCTCATGACGTTGAGACGCAGATGTTTTGCTCCGAGGCTTTTCATCAGAAAGGTTTTGATCTCGCCGAGAAGGGCGTTCATTTCCGACACATCGCCGTTCATCGGATGTCCAAAGATTTGTGGAAGAGATTATTTGAATTTGAATCATTCATGACCGGAATTCCAAGATAGAAAAGAGCAATAGATAGACAAAGAAAATCTAAGTTGCCGGCGGTTATTAGTCAATGAATATTATTAAGTATTTTTTAAAAATACAAATCCTCCTAAATCTCCCGTTGCTGAGGCTGTTACAGAATTGCCGAAAATGGCTCCCTGAGCCGCGTCGAAGGGAGCGAAACGATAGCTTGAGAACTGTTTTTATTGATCCAGCGGTCGCTTCGATAAACTCAGCGACCGACAAATTCTCAGGGTCGGCCTCCGGCTGAGAAAATTTCAGCATTTTCATCAAGGCCGTTGAATACAGAATCAGAAATTATTTTCTAGACTAAATCCAGTCGGTATTGATTCGGGCCTTTGAAAAAATGCCGTCAAAAAATCGAAGTAAAAGCCCGTTAAAAACAAAACATGTCCGAGTCCGCCGAAGGCGGGCGAGTTTGTTTTGTTTAGGGCTTGAGCGGAGATTTTAGGCATTTTTTCAACAGCCCTCGTGCTTTTCTTTCCTTCTTTCTTTTGCACGAGCAAAAGAAAGAAGAAGGGATTGGGTATTTTCTTCATTTACGAGTTGTTATGTATTTAAAGACACATATCCGCTTTCTTTTTAAAAAGAAAGCTCCAAAGAAAACTTCGGCTTTGATAAAAATGCCTAAACCCTCATTCGCATTCCCGGTGGCGAAAAACGATTCTCTATCTTCGGGTTCGACCAAACTTGAACGTTTATGAAAGCCGTTTTTCGCTGAGATCATATTGCGAACTCGGGTTTCCTCGGCATTTTTATCGAGGCCGGGAATACAAAGCATGGACCAAGTAAAATATATTGCAACAACCTCTTACAAAGTGAATGAAAACCAAATCCCCCTGCATCACCTCCCTCGACGCGGCTCGGGATGACACTTTGCAAGGGGGACTGAAATCCGGAAGAACTTGATATTACTTGGTGGTCTTACCACCCATTTTTGTAAAGATACTGTCGATGGGTTCCCAAAGTTCGAGCTTGTTTCCTTCCGGATCCATGATGTGAACCAAATAATAGGATAATGTCATCGGAGTCATGCAGCCATAAGTCCTGCATCGTGAGGAGCTTCAGTTTGTTTTTTTACCTGTCAACACATTCACGCCTTCGGGGAGCGGATTACCTGACGATCTGCGAAAACTCACCACCTGGCCTACGTGCCACAAAGCATCGGAAATGGGACCGTTGACGAGGTTCCAGAACGGGAAAGATCGGCTTCGATCCGGTCTTTTGAAGATCATGTCAAATTCTTCCAGGTTGGCATCCGGTTTTTTAAGAATCTCGCTGGCAGATTGAATATTCATCAGCGTTTTTTTTCTTAACTCAGCGAACGACAACTTCTCTTCTTCGGTTGAAATGACGGTGGGTTGTTTGCTGACGGCATTCAGCAAAACCGAAGTAAGGCCTTCTATATGCTGCAAGGTTTCGTAGCTTGTTCGCGCCGAATCCGACGGTTTGAAAGCCAGATCTTTTTTCGTTAATCCTTCCGTCGCCCAGAAATAGCGGAATCCAAGGCCGTCTACCAGCCGCGCAGCCACGGTGGCAGCCGTATAGGCTTTTGGGGCCTCGGGAATCGTGTAATAATAAGGCTTATCCTGAGCGTAAAGGCCACATGTAAATGCCATTATTGATAGAACAAAAAATGTTTTCATAATGTCCTATTTTTTTGTGCTTGTTCTTTATTATTAAAATATTTGTTTGTGACATTAGTGGTCAGTTTTGTTGTGCAATTCGATCAATGTCGATTGGGATGCGGCGCAAATTTTTTCAACTCCGTCTTTGACGACGAAAACGTCAGAGCGGCAAACCGTAAGTGTCTTTCCGTATTTGAGAACGTGGGAGCGCCCGATGAGTAACTCCCCGTCTGCCGGCGAAATTAAGTTCAATTTGAATTCAACGGTTAATATGGAAGAGTTCTTGTCCATTAAAGAATAGGCAGCATATCCTGCGGCGTTGTCAGCAACCGTGCCGACAATGCCTGCATGGAAAAATGAATGTTGCTGGGTTATGTTAATATTATACGGAACGTGAATCTCACAAAAACCGGGCTCTGTTTTAATAAGCTTCGCGTTGATCAGGCTCATGAAATTTTGCCGGTCGAAACTCTCTTTAACCCTCGTTAAATAATCCTTGTCTTTTGGTGTATAGATCATTGGTTATGTTCGTTGGGATATTATTTAAAACGATTACAAAAATCGAATCCACGGCGCTCGAGTGTGTCAAAGATCCGCTAAAGGTAAATTCCAGTCAGACCATTGTCAATGACCCATTTAGGGAAGCTGCGGTCAGGCCGTCATAACTTTATATGATGCCGGCACGGTTATTTCAAAATATTTTTTATTTGCTTTTTCAATTCGGGCAAAACTTTTTTCTCGAACCACGCATGCTTCGCCTGCCAAATATTGTTTCGCGGCGACGGATGCGGCAGGACAAAGTATTTCGGTAAATACGCTCTAAAATTTTTGACGTTTTCCGTCAATGTGTCTTTTGCAACTTCGCCGAGGTAATAATGCTGTGCATACTGCCCAATAAGTAAAATGAGTTTTGCATACGTCATTTTTGCCAATAGTTTTCGATGCCACAAGGGAGCGCATTCCGGCCTGGGAGGCAAGTCACCCGATTTGCCCGTCCCCGGATAACAAAACCCCATCGGCATTAAAGCAATGTTATCCGCATTGTAAAATGAGGCTTTATCCATTCCCAACCAGTTTCGCAGGTTGTCCCCGCTTTTATCGTCCCAGGGAATACCCGTCTTGTGAACAATTCGCCCCGGCGCTTGCCCAATGATGATGATTTTACTTTTTGCAGTTGCGGCGATAATCGGATTAACACCTAATTCCAAATGTTTTTCGCACTCCGTACAGTTCCTTATTTTCTCTAATAGTTTTTTCATTGTGCATTGTTACAAATATTTCGTTATAAATTTTGTGATAGATGCGGCGAGCGCAATCAGCGAGACACGGCACAGTTTCATGGTTATCTGCTTCGGAAACTTCTTATGCCTTGCAAACAATATGATCCATTCGGATAAACAATTACCCT
>JAEUSJ010000243.1:3278-3775 GCA_016788215.1 bacterium
CATCACATCGGCAATTTCACCAAGCGTAGCATAGGATTCCACACAGTCGAGAATGATGGGCAGGAGATTGGCCTCGGTCGTTGAGGCGGATGCAAGTTTATCAAGATTGGTTTTCACTTTAGCATTATCGCGTTTTTTTCGCAATGCGGCTATTTTTTGTTTCTGAATACCTTCCATTTTCGTATCAATCGTCATGATATCCGGATGGCTTTCGCGACTGGAAACAAAATCATTTACGCCGACGATGATACGCTCCTTTTTTTCAATCGAGCGCTGGTATTGATACGCGGCGGAAGCGATCTCGTTCTGGAAAAAACCGGATTCGATCGCATGAATGGCTCCGCCCATGTCGTCGATCTTCCCGATATAATCAAAAACTTTTTTTTCGATTTCATCCGTCAGCATTTCCACATAATAACTCCCCGCCATCGGATCGACGGTATCTGCCGCGCCGCTTTCGTTTGCCACGATCTGTTGTGTGCGCAATGCAATCTCCG
>JAEUSJ010000244.1:0-2945 GCA_016788215.1 bacterium
TTTTCAAATGCAGAGCGACACTTGCGCCGGTTAAATAAAGTAAAGGGGTTTGAGGAGCATTTTGGCCAATAGTTGTTGAATAAAGGAACAAGAATGGAAAAACCATATCCGCCGATTTATTACTCTGATTATCTGCATCTTGAACGTTTATTATCCAGCCAAAATGCGAAGAGCGCTGAATACGGGAATCCGGCGCACGATGAAATGTTATTCATTATTGTGCACCAGGCGTACGAATTATGGTTCAAACAGATTTTGCATGAGCTGGATTCCATTATTCAATTATTTGAGAAAAACTATGTTGATGAAAAAAATATCGGCGTGGCAGTTGCACGATTGATTCGCATTACCGAAATTCAAAAGGTGTTGATTGACCAATTGCGTATTCTTGAAACCATGACGCCATTGGATTTTCTTGAATTTCGAGACTATCTTGTTCCTGCCTCCGGATTTCAGAGCATTCAATTTCGTCTGATTGAAAATAAACTCGGCCTCAAACATAAACAACGATTACAATATAATGAAAGCGCGTATTACAGCCGCCTGTCCAAGGAACATCAGGAACTGCTCAAGAAGTCGGAGCAGGAAACCTCGTTACTGGAACTATTGGAAAAATGGCTCGAGCGAACGCCATTTCTGGAATTCGGGAACTTCAATTTTTGGAAGGACTATCGTCAGGCTATTATAAATATGTTGGCGGAGGACAAGAAGATTATCCAGAGTAATTCCACGCTTTCAGAAAACGAAAAAACTCAGCAGATCAAGCAATTGGATTTGACGCAGGAAAATTTTGACGCTTTATTTGACGAAAACAAACATATCAAGTTAATTGAAGAAGGCCAACGGAAACTGTCTTATCGTGCGACGCAAGCGGCGCTTTTAATTTGCCTGTATCGTGATCAGCCGATCCTGCACCTGCCGTTCAGGCTATTGACTGCTTTAATAGATATTGACGAACTTTTCACTTCATGGCGGTACCGCCACGTGCTGATGGTACAGCGTATGATAGGAACCAAGATCGGAACCGGAGGATCTTCAGGATATCAGTACCTGAAAGCGACTTCCGAGCAACACAAAATATTTACAGATCTATTTAATCTCTCGACTTTTTTGATTCCCCGATCGGCGCTTCCAAAACTTCCCGAAGATGTTGAACGCAATCTGGGTTTTTACTATAAAACGAAATAACCGGCTTTTAATTATCAGATTTTATGACAAATATTACTAAACAAATTCGCGATGCAGGAATAGTTGGTGCTGGCGGGGCTGGTTTCCCGACGCATGTAAAGGCCGCTTCAAAAGTAGATTGCGTAATTGCCAACGGGGCAGAATGTGAGCCCTTAATTCACAAAGATTATGAATTAATGGTTCATTACCCGGAAGAAGTAGTGCGCGGCGTTGAATATATGATGCATGCTACAGGAGCAACCGAAGGGATCATCGGGATCAAAGAAAAAAACACAGCCGCAATCGACGCTATTCAAAAGTATTTACGTTCCGGCATGCGTCTTCACTTGCTCGGTGATTTTTATCCTTCCGGTGACGAATTTATTCTCGTCTACGAATCTACCAAGCGCCTGATCCCTCCCCAAGGCTATCCTCTACATGTCGGCATTGTTGTCAATAATGTAGAAACGTTCTATAATATTGCGCGCGCAATGGACGGAACTCCGGTGACCGAGAAATTTATTTCCGTTTCCGGAGCGGTGAAGAAACCGTTTACCGGAATTGTTCCGGTCGGAACGACTTTTCGTGATCTGATCAATTTGGCCGGTGGAACGACGGTAAGCGATTACGGCTTATTTGTCAGCGGGATTATGATGGGTAAGCTCGAATTTGATCTGGATCAGCCTATTACAAAAACCTGCGCCGGATTGATCGTGCTTCCTCGTGATCATACTTTAATTACCCGCAAGAGTCTTCCGGAAAAAGCGATGCACAGCATCGGGAAATCGGCATGCGATCAATGCAGCTACTGCACTGAATTGTGTCCACGATACATTTTGGGTTATGATATTCAACCGCACAAAGTCATGCGCAGCCTCGGTTTTACCAAGACCGGCACCGATTACTGGAATCAATACGCATCGCTATGTTGTGCGTGCGGATTATGTACTTTATATGCTTGCCCGGAAAGCCTGTTTCCAAAGGAAGCGTGCGACCAGAGCAAACGCGTTATGAAGGAAGAAGGGATTACATGGAGCGGGAAGATGGACATTGAACCGCATCCTATGTATGAAGGCCGGCGCACGCCTTTGAAAATGCTGGTCAAACGGCTTGGGATTACCGAATACGATCATCATATGCCGTTTGTGGATCGAATTGCCGAGGATGTTCGTATGGTGAGATTGCCGCTGCAGCAACATGTTGGAAAAAAAGCCGATCCTTTGGTAGCTTCCGGTGAGCGGGTCAAACGCGGACAAACGATTGCCGATGTCGGCGAAGGGCAAATGGGCGCAAGGATTCACGCAAGTATCGATGGCGTTGTGAACGTAGAGCAGGATCAAATTGTGATTAATCGGTAATGTGAAATACAAATAACATAAAAGCGCAAAAAATATTATGATAATGAATTCCATCGGCCTCATTGAACTCGGCAGTATCGCCGCAGGATTCGAAACGGCGGACGCGATGCTGAAGGCAGCGGACGTTACTATTCTTCTCGCCCGGTCTATTTGTTCCGGTAAATACATCGTCATGATCGGCGGCGAGGTCGCGGCAGTACAATCCAGTATTGACGTCGGCGTTAAGATCAGCCGCGGTTCGGTAATTGACACGTTCGTTATTCCGAATGTACATCCGGATGTATTTCCGGCCATTTCAGGTACGGGAAAAACCGAGATGCTCGGCGCATTAGGTATTGTCGAATCATTTTCCGTGGCATCACTGATCGAGGCGGCGGACGCATCGGCAAAGGCGGCCAATGTCAAGATTATGGAAATTCG
>JAEUSJ010000244.1:2955-3753 GCA_016788215.1 bacterium
TCATTTTCCGTGGCATCACTGATCGAGGCGGCGGACGCATCGGCAAAGGCGGCCAATGTCAAGATTATGGAAATTCGGCTTGCTATGGCGCTCGGAGGAAAAGCGTTTCTCACTATGACCGGCGAAGTTGCCGCCGTGCAATCTGCAGTTGATGCGGGTGCGCGCGTGGTGGCACAGAAAGGCCTGCTCGTCAATAAAGTCGTCATTCCGGGACCGAGACCGGAATTGCTGACGGAAGTGGTGTAGGGGTTAACCTTTTTAGAATGTTTTTAAATATCAATCCGTATAAAACACATTGGTGAAAGGTAATCATGAAATGAATACAATAACTGAAAGTAAAACTCATACAATTAATGCTGAGTGGTTTTGGGACAACTTTTGTAATCAAAAACCGCTTAAACACTATAATCCTTCTAATGCCAAAATTTCAAAGATTTTTTCGAGCGAGATGAAGATGTTTTTAGAAGGATTAAAAGGAAATAACTTTAAACTGCGCCCAAACAAAAAAGAAAAAGAATTCCTCTTAGACGGAATTCTTTTTGAAAATGGCGTTTCACACGAAGAAAATTTTGTAAAAAAAATCATTCTGGGTATCGAATGGCAATGGGACTGGGGAAAGAAGAAAGATTTGTTATATCATGACTTCACAAAACTGCTCCACGTTCGTTGTCACACCAAAGTTCTCATGTTCTATATTCGCAACAACGATTGGGACAATTGGAATCAGAAGTATGGGTTGGCCGTGAAAATTATCGAGAATCAAATCAGAGAATCACAAATTGAAGATGAATTTCTAAT
>JAEUSJ010000245.1 GCA_016788215.1 bacterium
GGAATGATTCGCTCTCATGTCTTGAGCATGGCGC
The DNA here is from genome assembly GCA_016788215.1 of bacterium. Lineage (GTDB taxonomy): Bacteria > CLD3 > CLD3 > SB21 > SB21 > SB21. The sequence goes on from JAEUSJ010000245.1 coordinate 35, forward strand.
TTCTGATGATTGGAATTCATTTTCTTCTTAAAGAAAAATGGCGCGCGCTTTTTGTTCTCGGATTTGTGTATGCGTGGAGTTACACCATGCCGTTTGTTCTGCTCATGACTGCCGTGCCTTTTGTAATTGGGAAATGGATCGGAAAAGGCGGTTTCGACTGGAAATTACCGTTGGCAGCAGGAGCCGGTTCGATACTCGGGCTTGTCATTCATCCTTATTCGCCGCTAACGCTTGAAACGTTTCTTACCTATTTACAGGTTTTCAGTATTGGGATGCAGGGAACCGGCCTTTCAGGATTCGAACTCGGGAATGAGATCTATCCTTATTCCTTACCGGTATTTTTCAATATCTATCCGTTCATCGTTATTTTGGTTCCGGCGCTCATGGCGTTCGTGATATTGCGCTGGGAAAAACTCACGGCTGCAACAGCAGGCATCGTATTCTCCGCGTTATGCTGGCTGAGTATGACGGCGGCCTCTCCCCGTTTTGTAGAATATTCCGTTCTTCTGCTCGCAATGGCCTGCGCTTTTGTCGTCCGCGATACAATTTCCTTGGGCCCACAAACTGCCTTTTCATTCCTAAATAAGCCTCAACTACGAAAAACAATAGCTATTCTATCGATTGCTGCACTTGTCGGATTTCACATCCGCTCAATGAATTTCTACATCCATTATCAAAGTAAAGCTGCGCCGCCGCGCTATTTTAAGAATGCGTCTCAATGGATGACACGGCATTTGGAACCGGGCGAAACGGTTATCAACTTGTTCTGGGATGATTTTCCGGATCTTTTTTACGACGGCGCGCGGCAACGATATATCTGGGGGCTCGATCCGACGTATTCGATACGCGACGATCGTGAGAAAGCAGCGTTACTTGAAAAGTATCGGCGGCACGAACTTTTTCTCGACGGCTCCACGCTGACACGCCAATTTAATTCCCGTTACCTCATCCTGCGAACCAAACGCGAAGCCGGTTTCCCGGAACTGGCATTCCCTCCATTCCGTAAAGTCTATGGTGATAGTAGCGCAGCCATCTACTTAATTGATTAACACCGGTTGCGTGATGCGCAACACTGACCTATTTAGTTTGCTTTTTATGAAAGGCTCACGACTTGGGTAAAGCGTCAAAAAGCGGGTTCCGTTGCGCCGCGGTGGCATGTATTACAATTCACGACGGCTTTTTTGTTTGTGATAGAGGAAAGCTCCTTTTTGATTTCGCCCGTAAATTTCCACATCTTTCTGGCAATTTCTTTCTTATCTTTTTCATCGCTATCCCATGCCTTCGGATTATGGCAATGACTGCAGTCGACACCCAGCGATTTACTGAATCCCAATTGCATTATCTTTAACAGCCTGCCTGCCGGAATACCTTTCAGGCTTTGAATATTCTTGAAAACGTTTTCAGATGGTTCGTTTTCCCTTCCGGCAATTGTCTTCTCGAGTTCCGCGACATATGTTTTTGCAGAGACGCTAATACTATCTTGCGCTCTTGCAGCCGAGATACCGCATAACAATAATATAAAAATGCACGTCTTCATTTTTTAAATCCTTCCTTTTTGGATTAATAATATTACGCTAATGAATTGATCAAAATTACGAATTATTTTGCAAGGCCGGCTCAAAACAATTTAATATGTTTATCTTGCAGTCCTTTACTTATCAAAAACTCCTTTAATTCCGACGCCTCAGTTCCGCCTTTTTCTGCATGGTGCAACAGCGTAAATCCGTGCGGACCCAGAGACATAAGTAATTTCGGATATTCGGTTAACATCGATTTGACCATTTCTGTTTTTCCCAGCATGGTTAGTACAAAAATATCGGCTCTGGCTCCTTTATCTAAAAGATAATTTGCGGTATCCTTTAGCCCCATATGGCCTGCAGCGCCTAACGCCGTCTCAAAATCACCGCCGCCCCAATCCCATGATGCATTCAGAAGCAATGGATTTGTTTCAAGTAATATTTTGACTCTGCCGAGATCAGTATGTGCAACTTGAACAAATTCCTTAACAAGTTCCGACTCGATGGCAGGCGGTCTCTTGCTTTGCTGCTGCGAAAATAAGTTGGGCGCCAATAATATACCCGGGATCATAGTTGCTGTCTTACCGATAAAATCTCTTCTATTCATATTTATTACTCCTTCAGTAGGGAAATAATCGTTACCATTTATTTATCAGATATGAAAACCGATGTTTATTTAGTAGCACTACTCCTTGAATCATAAATTTACCGCGTTTCCAAGCGATTGCAGCTTTGATAACAGCAACCCCGAAACGTTTGCCGTGTCATTGATATTTACACTAAATGCAGGATCCAACTTCTGAATCCACAACAAGCATTGAGCATAATTTCCTATCTGCAAATAACTGCTGGCTTGTAACCAAATCAATTGATTCGCACCGATCCTTTCATCCAATGAAAATTGATATTGCGGTTCGATCGATAAAACCCAGTCGATTTTACTAATAACCTCGCCCGGTTTATTTTGCGCCCAGAGTACAAACGCCCAGCCGGCGTAACCGTCAACCAATGAATCATCTGACGCGTCTGAAAAATAGGAAGATGCCGACTCGTAATCGTTCAGCAGCAGTTCACACCATCCCGCGCCAACTCTTGCGTTAGAGCCTTCTGTTGAAATCAGATCGACGTATACCAACAAGGCTGCCGCGTAATCACCTGCTTGAAACTTCAAATTTGCTTTGTCTAATGTCTGCGAGTGGTTTCCTCCCCCGGCACACTGAATGCTGAAAATGGCAAACAGCAGGAGTAATTTTTTCATCCTATCTCCCTTTGATTAGATTTAGTAACATCACATTTTAAATTGGTAAATTGCTCCCGGCATCAAATCTAACTTACCTTCAACGTTAATATGAGCCTGTTGGTTGCTCACTATGTAAAATAAATCGCCTGCCAAACATATTACAGTCCCTTCGATGTTTTGTTCTATTTAAGCAAAATCATTTTATGCGACTTGACAAAACGATCTGTTTGTAATCGGTATATGTATAATCCGCTCGATATGCTCTGTCCGTTGTTATTCCGGCCATCCCACACTAACTTGTGGAATCCCGCGGGCTTCACTTCGTTTACTAGCGTTCGAATTTCCTGTCCAAGTGTGTTATAAATTTTAATTACAACTTTTCCTTGGATCGGTATCTCGTAGGAAATTGTAGTTGAGGGGTTAAATGGATTCGGATAGTTGCCGTGCAGTTTAAACTCAGACGGAATTGCGCTCACATCGGAATTGTAAAATGCGCCGACCGTCCCGCCGGAAACCGTTGCAGACCATTGTCCATTCTTTCTTTCCATGGACAGCGGCGTCCATTGTTCATTGCTCCACAAGTACAGTCCGATTTTAGACTGATCGGAAGCCGGATTGGACATTAACGTTACTCTTATCTCTGCAGACGCCGCGCCTGCCGCAGCAATATCAATGGCCGATCCAATTCGCGTCCACCCGGTCGGCGTATGGCCCGCATCGGACAATCCGGTTATCAAGTATCCGTTCCCTGCGGATTCGATTCGATACGAACTTAATGTCAATGGTTTTGCCAGCGGCGAAACGGTGTACGTTCGATTGATCGTCATTCCGGGATTGAGACTTGAATCCATTCCATTTGCAGCTACCGTGAGTAAACCTGTTCCCTGAATCAGATAATCTCCAAAGAACAGACTGCCTTGTTTCGACATGGACAGATTTTGCGA
>JAEUSJ010000246.1 GCA_016788215.1 bacterium
ATCCGGATCATTTTGAATTTTGGGAGATCGGGAAAGTACCCGCCGAACATTGGGATAACATGCTCAACGCTTACCGCGCTTCGCTGTGGGTTTCACGCAAAGAAGGATTTGATGAAAAAGTTATAAAGCAAGCCATCGATTCGCGCGCGCTGCGCAAAGAGGCTTTTACAAAATACGGACTGGCCGGCATGCTCAAGAAATGTTTTGATAACGACCTAACTAAAGCGTTTCTCCCGTATATTCTGCCCAATCGTAAAGACAGCGAATCCTTGATGCAGGATGTGCTGCTTCTGTACATTCTGGAAAAACAGGTTCGTACTGTCCGCTCCGGTAATATGCCGGTTCGCGTCCTGCAGCGTATTTTCCTGCGCCCGCTTCTGACGTCGTTCGAAAAAGGACAGTTGCGGGTCTATGACCGAATTCGCAAACGCATCAAGCGCCGGATCGGCGAGTTGTCATTGAAGGTTGCAAGCCGATGATCTCAGAGAAGAGAAAAACATTTAGATTTTTCTTGCTTTTCGGGATGTTATGTATTACTATGTCGGCCTCTTTGAAAATATACGGGACAGAAAAAATAATATAATTCTATATAAACCAATATTTTGATTGTCAGGAGAATTTATGAAGCGTTGTGAAGTTTGCGGAAAAAGTCCAACCTATGGACACAGCGTCAGCCATGCCAACAATAAGACCAAAAGACGTTGGCTGCCTAACCTGCAGGAAGTCCGCGCGAAAATGAATAACGGTGCGTTGAAGCGTATCAAAGTTTGCACGCAGTGCATTAAATCCGGCCGGGTCATGAAAGCGGCTTAATCAAAGCTTTTAAGCTGTTCAAAGCGCCAGTCTCCGATTCGTCGGTTCTGGCGCTTTTTTTATTTCTTTACGAATTGAATTCGCTATATTTCTTTTCCAATTTCTAAGAGCTAACTTATCAGCAGCTATGGGAAAAATAGTCTCCGCCTCTAAAGTAAAATTGATCTGCGCTGTTCTGTGGAACGCCTCGGCGGAAATCGAAGGTATTTGCAGGCAATTGACCGAGCATTGGGGGTCAATCGACGCGCGATCAACTGCTTATGATTTCAATCATACCGCCTATTATGCAGATGAGTTTGGGGAACGGCTCAGAAAACAATTTTTTTCGTTTGAGCAGCTTGTTGATGTAAATACGATACCCGATATAAAGATATTGGGCAATGAATTGGAAGAACATTTTTTTTCTGACGAGCACCGAAACGTAAATATCGATCCCGGTTATATTGCGAATGCTAAATTGGTTATGCCCACGACAAAAAATTTACCGCATCGCGTGTATATTGGAAAAAATATTTACGCCGATTTGCAGTTGATCTACAAGAAACCGACATTTCAATCCATATTGTGGACATTCGCCGATTACAAAGAGCCCTTCAATCTGGAATTCTTTAACAAAGTTCGTGAAAGATATATGGAACAAATAGCGAATGAACGGCAAACGGCGGAAAATGGATAAATCATACTCACTGCCGCACACCACAAAAGTAATATGCTTCGAGTAGAACACTTAAAAAAATGTTATGATGAATTCGTTGCGGTGAAAGATATCTCTTTTGAGGTTCGCGCGGGCGAGGTCTTTGGCCTGCTTGGTCCGAATGGCGCCGGGAAAACCACCACGATTCGCATGATCATTCACATGATCAAACCGGACACAGGACAGATCTACTTCAAAGACAGCCTGAGCAACGGCGATGCGACGGAACATATAGGCTATCTTCCGGAAGAACGCGGCCTTTACAAAAAAAGTAAAGTTCGTGAAACGGCTGTTTATTTTGCCATGCTCAAAGGCCTTACAAAAAAGACGGCAGAACAACGGGTCGATCTATGGTTAGAGAGATTTGAACTCAAAGATTTTTCCAATAATTCTTGTGAAGAACTTTCCAAGGGGATGCAACAAAAAGTGCAGTTCATCGCTGCGCTTGTGCACGAACCGGAGTTGATCATTCTGGACGAACCTTTTTCCGGGCTCGATCCGGTCAATCAGATCTTTTTCAGAGATATTATCAATGAACTGGCTCAACAGGGTAAAACCGTTCTGCTCTCGGCTCATCAAATGGATCACATTGAAAAAATGTGCGAGCGGATCTGTATTGTTCATCGCGGCGAAGTCGCAGCCTACGACACGATCGAAAGCCTCCGAAATGAAATGGACGATCAGCTAGTTCGAATCACCTGCAATCCATCGGACAAGGAAAAATTATTTGCGGCGGGATTGTTAACGAATACTGTCATGACTAACACCGGCTTAGAAGGCCGATTGAATGATCCGCAAGGTTTTCCGCAACTCTTACAGGCGGTCGGCAAAATCGCCGACATTCAAAAAATCGAGAAAGTACGTCCGACGCTGGAGCAGATTTTTATCCGGAAAGTGAAATCTTAATCTTTATGCCCGTAGAAATTATTCCAACAGAAAATAAAGTTCCGTTTTTTAAGATCGACCGCCCATTGGCCAGAGAAGTGCTTCATCTGGCCTCACCCGTGGTACTGGGCATGGCGTCCATCACCGCGATCGGGCTTACCGATACCATCATGGTTGGCCGGCTCGGCGCAGAAGCGCTGGCCGCTACGGGGCAGGCCTCCATTATTTTCTGGGCGATCCACTGGGTTACACGCTCCATCGAGGTGGCCGCGCAGGCTTTAATTGCAAGACGTTACGGAGAACAGCAATTTCATCTTTGCGGCAAGATCTTGGACAACGCGATGACCGTATCGCTTTCCGTGAGTCTGCTCGGCATGGCACTGCTCTATTTCGGCGGCAGGACGCTCATGTCGTGGACATCTACGCATGAAAATGTTGTCGACCTCGCTTCAAGTTATATTCAGATCTTATGCCTTGCTTTGTGGGCATCGAGCCTTTTATTTGCCATGCGCGGATTTTTCAGCGGAATAGGCAAGACTCGTATCTTTCTTATTACGGCGCTGATCATGCTGGTCGTGAATGTGGTATGTAATTATGCATTTATTTTTGGGAAATTGGGTATGCCGGAAATGGGAGTTCCCGGAGCGGCGGTCGGTTCAGCTATTTCGTTTATTGTCGCCTTTCTTTATATGGTACTTTATGTTCTCGGCATCAGCGGTCGAAATTTTCGCAAAGAATTTTCCGTTTTTCGTTTCGATTATGACCTAACCACCATAAAGGAAGTGATCGTGCTGGGCGCGCCCAACGCCTTTCGCGGCATTTGGGTGATCGGAGGGCTTGGCGTATTTTACGCGATGGTGGATAGAATCAATGTAGTTCAAGTTGCGATCGTTAATGTCGTACTTAATATTCAGTCCGTGTCCTTCATGCCGGGTTACGGATTTGGCGTAGCCGCCGCTACGCTCATCGGACAAAGCCTGGGGGCAAAAGACCCTGACCGAGCGGAGCGATCCGGTTATGAAGCCGCGAAACTTGGAATGATATTCATGGGAACGCTGGGTATCGTTTTTTTTGTTGCGCCGGAATGGGTTGTCCGATTATTCACGGACGATGCGGAAGTCATCCGGAGCGCGATATTTCCGCTCATGCTGGCAGGTGTCGTGCAGGTAGCCGATGCGGCAGGCATGGTTTTTTCCACGGCGCTCGAAGGCGCGGGCAATACACGGTGGGTGATGAAAGCGGAGATCTTTGTTAATTGGGGCGTGTTTCTGCCGCTCACCTATTTTCTTACTTTCACATTGGAATTACATCAG
>JAEUSJ010000247.1 GCA_016788215.1 bacterium
ATAGAAGAATTCAACGTGAATGAACCAAAGCCTGGGCCGTACGTTCCGGTGTTGCCTTCACCTACGCCAATGCCGCCCGGCACGTTCAGATTAGCCGCGCCGTTTAAAACAATGCCTCCCCACATGCCGCGTGTGCGGGTTCCGGCGGATCGCTCGGTCGTAAATACAATCGGTTCGGCAGCCGTTCCAAGTGCGTAAATTTTTCCATTGGCCTTGCTGATGGTGCTGGCGTTGGAGGCGGTCGCGCGGATAGTTATAATTACAGCTCCGCTGCCTTCTACCGCTTCAATACGCGTGCCTGCAGGAATGGTAAGCACGGCGCCGGAAACGATTTGGTAAGGGCCGTTAAGTTTATAAACAATACTAGGATCCAAGGTGAGAGCCGTTGTAAGATTACCTGATAAAATTACCGATTGGGTCATGGCAAAATTAGTAGTACTGGTTGTGTTTGCTGTTACCGTCACCCCAGTGATAGAATCAGCAACAAAACCGTCACGCTCTATTGCAACTGTATACGTTCCGACGAATACTCCGGTGAAGCTGTAGGTTCCGTTCGCGGCCGTTGTCGCGGTACGGCCCGTGCTGGCCGTAGAACCGATGATCTTAACTTCGGCGTTTTGCAAATTGCCGCCGCCGCCGGTCACAGTACCGGAAATCGTGCCGGTCTGTTCGCTGGTCGCCGGAATGGTTGTTGCGCCAACCGTAACCACCGGATCGTCTTCTACTACATTAATTGTGGTAGTGGTGGTAACATAATCTGTTCCCGAAAAAGTCAATGTATAGTTGCCCACCGGAACTTCCGTAAACTCATATATGCCCGTTGCGCCGGTCGTATCAGCTTTTGCCGTAGGTGTTGTTGAAATGGTCACGATGATATTTGCCAACGGTATATTAGCGCTGTTTTTCACAGTGCCGGATATCGTCGCACCGCTTGGGCCGTTGCTCTTGTCGTCGCTGCAACCGGTCATCGTCATGTTCATAGCGAACAAAATGATAAGTGAAAGTGCAGACAATAGACTTGTCAGTTTACTTCTTTTCATTATTCCTCCGTTTGGTTTTTGAAAATGGTTTAACAATTATTAATTAAGTAATGAATCCAATTTAGCATTTCTTGTTAAGCCCGGATTACGCGCTTGTAATCAATACGTTATCCGTTAAAAATCATAGGTGACGGAAGTTGAGAAGCTCATGCCCGGTTTATATTCATTAGTAACAAATTCGCTCATCTTAAATTGTACGGTTTGATTCAGCATATTCTTCCAGTTGGCCTTGAGCTTAATATTTTTTGTGATCTTTTGACCAACAGTCAGATCGAGTTGATGAAAGGGCTGTTCGTACACATCGTCGTAGATTTTGTTTCCTTGCGCATCATTCAGCTTGGTGCTAATCTCTGCGATTCTTTCGCCAAACACGTTGTAAGAAAGGTTTACATCCGTACGACTTACCGCGTTCGCATAATTTAATCCAATATTGACTACATACGGCGATTGCCCCTGCATAGGGCGTTTCTTATTGGCGACAAAATCCGGTGAAAATAACGTCGGATCATTACTGCCCAACGTGTAAACTTCAATTGCATTTTTTTGCGTTAGCCGGGATCGAATCAAGGACATATTCGCAGTTATACTGAAATCTTTAAGCGCCTCCGAAACATGAACCAGGCTTGCCCTCAAATCAAGTTCAATTCCGATATTAGATGCATTGCCTCCATTGACGGGGACGGGATCGCCCGCTTGACTTCCCGGATTAGGTAACAAAAATCGTTCAATAGGGTTCTCAAACGATTTGTAAAAAAAGCTCGCCGCGACCAGTTCGCCCGAATTCGGAAAGAACTCCCAGCGTAAATCATAGTTTTGAATGTGGCTTGACTTCAGAAAAGGATTTCCATAGGTGCTGCGTCGGTAGTCATCGTATCGAAAAGGCGCTAATTCACGAAATTGCGGACGAGAGATAGTTTTGCTGTACCCCAGACGTATATTCATTCTCTCACTTAAAGCGTAAACTACATTGAGTGCCGGGAAAAAATCTCTGTTGGTATATTTTGGAGAGAGACTCTTATTTTCTGCACCGGAAACCGGATCAATGGAATGCAATTCCGTTTGAGCGTTTTCGTACCGTATGCCGCCGATGAGCCGCCATTTCTTGTCAACGGGAAAGTCCCCCATCACATATCCGGCAACCGTGTTTTCATTAGCGGTATACGTATCATTGGCCTGCGTATTGTCTTCAAAATCGACAAGCCCGTTGATAATATTTTCCGATGAGAAAAGATCCTCCGGCTGTTCGCCGCGCACGGCATCGGCAAAATTGGAATATGCGTATCGATACGCGTTAAAGTTACGGTCCTTTATACGAACCAGTGATCCCAACTTTATTTTTGAATTCTTTATTACTTCAAACGGAATACTCCAATCAACACCTGTGTTTATTTCCTTGTCCGTTAGGTCCGAAAAGAAACGCGAGTTGTTTGAAGATCCGAATGCGTCGTATCGATTCAGCGTCTCATTGAGAACATAGGATGTCTGACGGGTATCGGGTTCGTTACGGTCGGCCTGAGAAAAAGCGAGATGCCAATCTACTTTACTTTTTAATAAATCATTAATCTGATGCTCTCCAAGCAACTGCGATGAAAAGAGTTTTCGTTGCTGATATCGTAGCCGTGTAAAACGAACCTCTCCTCCGGAACTGCCGTTCTTATATCCCGAGGTCGTGCTTGCTTCATCATCGGACTGAATATTATAGACGGTTTTTAATCCTATTTTATTATTTGCGTTGATTTTCACGTTTAAATCAAGCAGAGCGCCCCAGAGTACGCCGTAATTTCCTTTGGCGGTCTTGTAATCGTATGCGGGCACGCCGTCGGCAATCGGGAAATATTCCCTTTCATTACGGCTGTTAAAGTCGGAACTGTAGGTGAGAGAACCCAAAAAACCAATATTTGAATTTTCACCCAGACTGTTGCCAACGGAAAAACTGAATCCTGAATTATTGGATACTTGTGAATTTGCCGGCATCCATATATTCTGAAACCGGCTGTTATACTGCGCTTTCAAGTTATCCGGTGTGGAGCCGTTGAATTTAGGAATATTCGGGCGCTGTCTGGTCCCGTCGTCAAATCCAAGAAAATCCGTCCCGCTGCCTTTGTAGCGGGGAATCTTTGAAAAGGAAGCGTTGTTGAACCCGGTTGAAACGCTCGCCGTCATGAAAAGACTTTCAGGAAATTCTTTAGTATTAATTTTAACCAAGCCGCCGGAGAAATCGCCCGCCATATCGGGATTATAAGTCTTAACAACCGTTATGTTCTGAATCGAGCCGGAAGGAAAAATATCCATTGGAATTATTTTTTTCTCCGGTTCCGGACTTGGAATTTCAATGCCGTTCAACTGCGCATTACTGTAACGCTCGCCCAATCCGCGAACATATACGTATTTATTTCCCACAACGGTCAGGCCGGTCACACGTTTAAGCGCATCGCCGGCGCTCTTGTCGGGAGTTTTACTGATCTGTTCGCTGCCGATAGCATCGCTAACGACAACGGCTTTTTTCTGCTGAACAAGCAATGCGCTCTTTGCCGCTCTGTCGGCTTTGGCTTCGACCACAATACTTTCGCCCATGATGCCTTCGGGTTCAAGCGAGATCTGCAGATTATAAGTTAAGCCGGCCGT
>JAEUSJ010000248.1 GCA_016788215.1 bacterium
TTTTCATCATCGAACGATTCCACAAATAGACCTGCATCGTAATTTGGCCGTCGGTAGCAGGTATCATGCACGCGTCTGGAATAAAAAGCTTTTGGCCTGCCGAGCCCGTCGAGTTGCGGTATGCGGTCAAATGCCAATAAGTGCACGATCGTTCCCGCCATGACTTCGCCGATCGGCGGGCAGCCCGGAACATTGATGATCGCTTTGCCGCTAACGATCTTGTGCAATGGAGTTGCTCCGGTCGGATTCGGGTTCGCCGCCTGAATACATCCGTTGGATGCGCAGCTACCCCATGCCACGAGGGCTTTGGCGCCTTCTGCGGCCTCCTTGACGATATCGAGAGCCGTGCGGCCTCCGATACAGCAATACACCCCATTTTCTTCGGTCGGGATGGAACCCTCAACCAGCATCAGGTATTCGCCTTTGTGTTTTTTCATGGTTTCGTGAAGCGCCGCTTCGGCCTGATGGCCTGCAGCCGCTTGCAGGGTTTCCGTATAATCGAGCGAAATTTTGTCAAGCAGAATATCTGCCACGATCGGATGGGAGGAACGTATAAAAGACTCGCTGCAGCAGGTGCATTCCTGGAAATGGAACCATACCACGGGAATTCGCGGTTTGGTTTCCAGAGCATGCACGACTCTGCCGAGCCCGCTGGCTTCCACTCCGATGAAAGCCGTCATCCAGCTGCAAAAGCGGATAAAATCGCGCCGAGAGTATCCTTCTTTCTGCATCTGTTCATAGATGGTGAGAGACTGGTCATTCATAGTGCCCTCGCTGTTTAGTATTAAGAAAATGTATGGAGGAACAAAAATATCTGGCAAACATTGCGAAACAGATATGCTTAACGTTTCGCTCAGGTGTATATAAATTCAGCAATCGGCGTGCCGCAGATTAACAAACTGAAAAGATTCAACATAGAAAAGTTCAACATTCGTCATGTACGGGAATCCGTTAAAGCTATTGCGGAATTCCGTCAGACGGGCTCTCCCCGTGTTGATGGAACAAATAATTTTACGCTGGTTACAGAGACGGTAGCTTCTATAATGACCTTATCGCTTAGACGGGCTTCCTCATGTTCCTGCAGCACGATTTCAATGATATGGGGATCAACGCATATTTTAGCCGCACGTTTCCCTTGTTCATCAAACGTTTCAACCACTTCGCCGGTAAACTGCATACTCTTTTTGGACGACTTGTCTTCCATAAGGTTCTCTGTGATTGGAATTAATTACAATCAATTTATGTGCCCAAAAGTGAGCATTGAAAAATGGAGAGATAAGCGTGGGGGCTCAGAAAAAATAACGGGAATTCGCTAATCCGGTGACGGGAAAACGCAGAGATTCATCTGGCTAATTCGCGGTATCTGCGGAAAAAAACAAGTAAGCTCAGTAGTTTCCTATTTTCTATAAACCACAAGAGACAGAATGGCGAATAGCATCATGATCACGCTTGCGCTGAAGGTGAGTAAGCCCCAGAGGAATTCATTTTGGGTCACGAAGACTTGAACTGTACCATACCCCAGCAAAGGAAGTCCCAGGATGAACAGAAGGACAGACAGCGCTTTTAAAAAAACATTCATACGCCGATCATGAGTATCCGAAATTAACCCTTTTGTTACTGTGATCAGCAGAAACGCGACGCCGCCGAGCACTGCGCCGAGGAACACGGTTCCGAAAATATTGCCCGCCAAGTCCTCATTGAAATTTATTTTCAAAACGATCCAGATGAAAAAAAGGACGAGGTAAATAATAATGAGACGTGATGATGTGTGAAGGAATTTATTCATTGGGTTGGTTGTTTAAAAGTTTATCATTGCCTAGAATTAATTATTTCGCCACGGTAAAAATTCATGCCGTTCCATGTAAAAGGAATCAGATCACCCCTCAGTTTTTCCATGTATTTGTCTGGTTCATCAAGCCACAGGCCGACCGAAATATCGTTCCCGTTATTTCTCAAAAGGATCGGCATTTTTTACCATACGAATAATAAAAAGCCGTCATCCTCAATACGAAATTGAGAATTGGCGGCGCAATCCTACCTATCTACATTAGTGAGCAGGCATTATTTCTTACCGGCATACTTTCCAACTTCTTTTGCCGCCGCCGCTTTCAGGTCATCCACAACCGATTCCGGCGGAATATCTTTTGTGAATTCTTCAAACGTACTGTAGGCCGACTTTACGGTCATAGGTTTCGTAGTTGCAGTTGCATAAAGCGTCTTTATGGTATCGGACTTCTTTTTCCCTTTTTTCTCGATATTTTCCATGATCTTGATCTCGCACTTCATAGTCAATTTAATCGATTTACTGCTTTGACCCAATACTAGGTCATAGACACCGTTTATGACAACTGAAACATATAGGCTGTAGTCCACGGCGGACCAATCGGGTTCTTTGCCAAAAACTGACGACTCTTTTGTTGGCAAACTGTCAAAAGGAACGCCGTTGAAACAGGTTACGCCGTAACCGGTGTTGAGGGATTCAATCACGTTATCGACAACAGATTTATATGCATCCGGTACTGCCTTTTGTTTGAAAAGATCCTGTGAAATAATGCTTGGCGGCCTCGTTTGTTGTCCTTTAATACCGTCCCAGGTGTAAACAACATAAACTACAGGAATCGTCTTGCCTTCGGCCGCGAGGGCAGCAATTTTTTCCTTTAGAGTGGGGTCTTTGGCAAAAGATGTGCACGGCAGCATTGTATAAAACAACATGCAGCAGAATAATGAAGTAATTAAGATTCGTCTTTTCATAAAACCTCCTTATTAGTTAAAATAACAGACTCGCGTTGATTACCGGATCATAAAAATTGCATCCGTATTGTAAACGGGAATAGGATTTTTGATAATTTTAGAAACCTATTTCACTTTACAAGCAATACATTCATGCTTGTCATATTTTCTGCTGCGCGGAAATTTCCTTGCGCTCGATCTCCTTAGTGAAAAATAAAAGAACTGATTCCTAGCGGGATGTTCAGATGGCGAGGCTTCTTCTCAACCTGATAAAGTTATGCATACGACCGGAACCCGCTATTCAATAGAACAGTGTTCAAAGTGACGGGACTATAGATTGGTTCTAATATTGGTAGGCAAGATGTGAGCCGAATTTCAATTTTTGTAAAATAAGCGTTTACAAAACTCAGGTATTGTTCATTTGCGGAAATTCGTTATTTCCAGAGTGGAAAACCGCTCGCAGGAGGAGATATGAATGATTGCTCAATAATGAAACTTCACACATCACAAATCCGTAAAATAGTTCAGGTTTTTTGAAAGAAAATCTATATGGTCACATTCTTCTTATGGTGTATTCTCCTCGTTCTATGCTGGCCGCTGGCTCTTGCGGCTTTATTCGTCTATCCTTTCCTTTGGATAATCCTTCTTCCCTTTCGAATCATCGGCATTACGCTTGATGGAGTTCTCAAATTGATTTATGCTTTATTTGCACTGCCCTTTAAGATCATTAGCGGTTCTAAGCTGAGGAACTGACAAAGATTTTGGAGGAGAGGGCCGAATGGATTTTTAACAAGGAAAATAGCGTGGAAAATGGTTGGTAGGATGAGATCAGGAAGCGTCTAATCCAATATCATATTTCTTCAATTTATCCCGGAATGTGGAAAGGCTCATCCCAAGGGCTTTTGCGGCGACGGAGCGATTGCCGTCGGCCTG
>JAEUSJ010000249.1 GCA_016788215.1 bacterium
ATAGAAGAATTCAACGTGAATGAACCAAAGCCTGGGCCGTACGTTCCGGTGTTGCCTTCACCTACGCCAATGCCGCCGGGTACGTTGAGGCTGGCAACGCCGTTCAATACAATACCGCCCCATAATCCGCGGATACGGGTTCCTGCAGAACGCTCCGTAGTAAATACGATCGGCTGGGCTGAAGTCCCAAGGGCATAGATTTTTCCATTAGCTTTGGAAACGGTGCTTGCATTTGAGGCCGTAGCGCGAATGGTTATAATTACTGCTCCGCTGCCTTCTACCGCTTCGATACGAGTTCCGGCAGGAATGGTCAGAACAGCTCCGGGAACGATTTGGTACGGACCATTGAGCTTATAGACAATATTCGGATCCAATGTAAGGGCCGTTGTAAGATTCCCGGACAGGATCACCGACTGCGTCAGGGCAAAATTAGTTGTGGCGGTTGCATTCGCCGTTACAGTCACACCAGTGGTAGAGTCGGAAACATATCCGTCGCGTTCTACTGCAACCGTGTAAGTTCCAACAAATACGCCAGTAAACGAATAGGTTCCGTTCGCGGCCGTTGTCGCGGTACGGCCCGTGCTGGCCGTAGAACCGATGATCTTAACTTCTGCGTTTTCCAAATTGCCGCCGCCCCCGGTCACAGTACCGGAAATCGTGCCGGTCTGTTCACTGGTCGCCGGAATGGTTGTCGCGCCAACCGTAACCACCGGATCGTCTTCTACTACATTGATTGTGGTAGTGGTGGTAACATAATCTGTTCCCGAAAACGTCAATGTGTAATTGCCTACCGGAACTTCCGTAAACTCATATATGCCCGTTGCGCCGGTCGTATCAGCTTTTGCCGTAGGTGTTGTTGAAATGGTCACGATGATATTTGCCAACGGTACATTAGCGCTGTTTTTCACAGTGCCGGATACCGTCGCACCGCTTGGGCCGTTGCTCTTATCGTCGCTGCAACCGGTCATGATCATGTTCACAGCGAACAAAACCGTAAATACCAGTGCGAACAATACTCTTGTCAGTTTGTTTCCGTTCATTTTTCCTCCGTTTGATTTGGATAAATTATTAATGGATTACGTGATTTTTTATAATTTAGACTTTTATATTAAAGCCGTATTACGTTCATGCTATGTTTGTGTTATCTTTATTTAGAAGTCGTATGTAACTGACGTCGAGAAACTCATTCCCGGTTTATAAGTGTGGGTAGTATATTTCCCCATCTTAAAGGTCACGGTATCATCCAGAATGTTTTTCCAGCTTCCTTTAAGCTTCAGATTCTTCGTCAGTTTTTGAGCAACGGTCAGATCCAATTGGTTATAAGGCTGCTCGTACACGTCATCGTATATCTTATTACCATCGGCGTCATTTAATTTGGTTCCGATCTCTGCAATGCGTTTCCCGAAGATATTGTAGGAGAGATTGACATCCGTACATGAAACTGCGTTCACATAATTCAATCCGATATTGACCACATAAGGCGATTGACCCTGCATCGGACGTTTTTTGCTGGCAACAAAATCAGGAGAAAACAAAGTAGGATCATCGCTGCCCAACGTATATACCTTGATGGCATTTTTCTGAGTTAACCTGGAACGGATCAGCGACATATTAGCGGTCACGCTGAAATTTTTAAAAGCTTCTGTGACATGTGAAAGACTTGCGCGCAGATCAAGTTCCACGCCGATATTGGTGGCATTGCCGCCATTGACGGGCACCGGATCGCCGGCCGGGTTACCCGGATTCGGAAGCAGAAATTTTTCAATAGGATTCTCAAACGTTTTATAAAAAAAGCTCGCGGCTAGCAACTCACCGGATAACGGAAAGAATTCCCAACGTAAATCATAATTGCGAATATAACTGGCTTTCAAAAAGGGATTTCCATAGGTGCTGCGGCGGTAGTCATCATAACGAAATGGCGCAAGTTCCCGAAACTGCGGACGGGACGTCGTCTGGCTGTAACCGAGACGTACGTTCATTCTTTCGTTAAGCGAGTACACGACGTTAAGCGCCGGAAAGAAATCCTTATTCGTATATTTGGGCGAAAGCTGCTTGTTGGCGGAACCCGACGTCGGATCGATGGAATTCAATTCTGTCATTACCTGTTCATAACGAACTCCGCCGATGAACCGCCATTTGTTATTCAAGGGAAAATCGGCCATCACGTATCCTGCAACAGAGTTTTCATTGGCCGTATACCGGTCGTTAGGCTGCGTATTATCCTCAAAATTTACCAGACCGTTTGCGATATTATCCGAACTGAATAATTGATCCGGTTGTTCAGCACGAACCTCATCGGCAAAATTGGAGTACGCATAACGATATGCTTCAAAATCACGATCTTTGAGACGAACGAGTGATCCGATCTTGAGTTTGGAATTTTTGATCAATTCCATGGGAATCGTCCAGTCAACTCCGCTATTTATTTCCTTGTCGACCAGATCGGAGAAAAATCTGGAATTATTTGACGAGCCAAATGCTTCGTAACGGTCCATGCTTTCATTGAGCACGTACGCGGTCTGACGCGTATCCGGCTCGTTCCGATCCGCCTGGGAGTATGCCGCGTGCCATTCCACTTTACTTTTCATAAAATGATTCATCTGATGCTCGCCCAGCAGCTGCGTGGAAAGAAGAGCACGCTGCTGATAACGTAAACGGGTGAAACGGACGTCGCCGCCGGAACTTCCGTTTTTAAACCCGGATGTCGTGCTTGCTTCATCATCGGATTGAACGTTATAAACCGTTTTCACACCGATTTTGTTGTTGGAATTGAGTTTATAATTAAGATCCACGAGCGCACCCCACAATACGGCATAACTGCCCTTTGTCGTCCTGTAATTGTAAGACGGAGTTCCGTCGAATTGCGGAAAAAACTCATTTTCAGTGCGGGTATTAAAATCCGAACTGTAGGTCAGGGATGCGAGAAAACCGATATTGGACTGGTCGCCTATGCTGTTACCGACGGAAAAACTGAACCCTGTATTATTGGCCACTTGCCGGTTAGTCGGGCTCCAGATATTTTGAAAGCGGCTGTTATACAAAGCTTTCTGACTGTTTGTCGTAGAACCGTTGAAGTCAGGTATATTCGGCCTTTGTCTTGCACCATCGTCAAAGCCAAGAAAATCCGTTCCGCTGCCTTTGTAGCGCGGAATTTTTGAAAATGAAGCGTTGTTAAATCCGCTTGAAACACCAGCCGCCATAAAAAAAGTTTCCGGAAATTCTTTGGTATTAATCTTCACCAAACCGCCGGAAAAATCGCCGGCCATGTCGGGATTGTAGGTTTTAACGACCGTAATATTCTGGATCGATCCGGATGGAAATATATCCATAGGAATTATTTTCTTTTCGGGCTCCGGGCTCGGAATTTCGATACCGTTCAATTGAGCGTTGCTGTATCGTTCGCCCAATCCTCGGACGTACACATACTTATTGCCCACCACGGTAAGCCCCGTAACGCGTTTCAGCGCGTCGCCGGCGCTTTTATCCGGGGTCTTGCTGATCTGTTCGTTGCCGATCGCATCGCTCACGACGATCGCTTTCTTTTGCTGCACAAGAAGCGCGCTCGAAGCCGCACGGTCGGCTTTTGCTTCGACCACAATACTTTCGCCCATGATGCCTTCGGGTTCAAGCGAGATCTGCAGATTATAAGTTAAGCCGGCCGT
>JAEUSJ010000024.1 GCA_016788215.1 bacterium
CACATGAGCCGCTTCATCGAAATATTAAACGGGAACAAAGACAGTATTTCGCTGGAAACCACATCTCAAATAACCGCCGGTATGAAGAACGAACTGGAATCCGAAACGGCCTATTTGAAAATAACGTTTCCCTATTTCGTTGAAAAAGAGGCGCCGGTAACCCGAACAAAAAGCTTTATGAATTATGCGATTTCAATTCTCTGTGAGTCTGCCGAATCGGATCAGATGACATTAACCATTGACGTTCCTGTTACAACGTTGTGCCCGTGTTCCAAGTCCATCAGTGAATATGGCGCGCATAATCAACGGGGCCTGGTTCGTGTCCATACGCGTTTTGCAAATAACATGTTTATGGATTTTGAAGATATAATCAACCGCATTGAAAAAACATCCAGTTGTGAAATCTTTGCATTACTCAAACGTGAAGATGAAAAATTTGTAACCGAGCGCGCATATGAGAACCCGGTTTTCGTTGAAGATCTTGTCAGGGACATAGCTCTTTCTTTATCTGAGGCGGATCAAATCCGATGGTTTAGCGTCGAAGTAACCAATTTCGAGAGTATTCACAATCATGACGCCTATGCGTTTATTGAAGTGGATAAGAAATCTTTGAAGAGCAACCGGCACCAACAAGCTGTTTTAGCAGAATCTGTTACGTAATTCAGGAGTTTTTCATGCATTTCTATTTGCTAATCTTCATTACGCTTCTATCCATGCTGACCTCGTGCGCAAAACCGCCGTTCGACGGCGCTTCCGCAATGCGGTACCTCGAAAAACAGTGTTCGTTCGGACCGCGCAATCCCAATTCAGAAGGTCACCAACAATGTCTGCAGTTTTTGACGGAAGAACTTCGAAAATATTGTGATCGCGTTGATCACCAGAATTTCGTTTACGTCGACAAAAAAGATACTTCGGTGAAACTCAAAGGAACGAATATTATCGCGTCGATTAATTTACAACCCAAAAGTAAAAAACGCGTTCTGTTATGCGCACATTGGGACACACGTCCATGGGCCGATAAGGATCCCGATTCATCTAACCACGATAAACCGATTTTGGGCGCTAATGACGGCGCTTCCGGCGTAGCCGTTCTACTTGAAATGGCAAAAATTCTGAAAGAAAACCCGTTGGATATCGGAGTTGATATTATCTTATGGGATCTTGAGGATTATGGAGAACACAATGGAGAACTTTTTCCCGATAGTTTGAATCCCTATTGTATCGGTTCCGATTATTTTGCAAAAAACAACAAGACCTATTGGCCGGCCTATGGGATTTTGTTGGATATGGTTGGCGATAAGAATTTGGATATCCCGATAGAAAAAAATTCATATAACCAGGCAAAAGATGTTGTGAACAAGGTATGGGATAAAGCTAAGAAATTGGAAAAACCGGCATTTCGTACGTCGATAGAAGCGGACGTATTTGACGACCACATTCCCCTTTTGCGCATCGGCATACCATGTATTAACATTATCGATTTCAACTATCCGGATGCGGGCAACCGGTATCATCATACTCTATCCGATACGCCGGATAAATGCAGCGCGGAGAGCCTGCAGCAGATTGGCGATGTACTTGTTGAAGTGCTATACAGCGAGTAATATCTCCATAAATCAGCAAAAAAAAAACCATTCGAACGTCCAAATGCTATCATCCGACGCGTTTCGTATTATCTAATGTGAACAGGTATATTATTCGGAATGTAAAACAGGTGTCTTAGAGGAAATAAAACAAAAGCCCGAGAATCATGCAGGATAAAACAAACATCAATACGAGCGCTACAAGATCACCCCTATTCTCATTTGGTTTAGAATCAGCCATATAGAATGTCCCCTACCTTTTATTAAGGTTTTCTTCTACTAAATGAACTGAAGAATTATATTTAAATAATAAATTCCAACGGATATATATACAAGTGTTTTTTTTCAAAAATGTGATTTAATGCACAAAAAGATTCTTAAATTTTTCTCATACATCTAATCCCCGTTCACAACGGCTTAGGATGGTTCTCGATTTTTGAATATTTCGCTTACCGATAATGCATTCAAATGCCCCGGCCATACCTTAGTTTCATTTTGCAAAATTTCTAACTTCTCCGTATATTGGGGATATCTTTATAAGTGAATTACACATGATCAGATCGGCTCATCCCTATTTTGCTTTTCTATTGCTGCTCATACCGCTGCTGGTATTTATGATGCTTTATCAGGCACGGAAAAGAAAAAAACTTCTTCTGCAAATTGCAGATAGTAATCTTATCGAAAAGCTGCTTTCTTCTTTCAGTTCCGTCAAAGATTATTTTAAGTCCTATCTCATGCTCACGTGTTTTATCATGATTACGCTTGCGCTGATAGGATTTGAAGTCGGCACGAAGTATGAACAAGTGAAAATCAGCGGCGTGGATATCGTATTTGCTTTAGATGTATCCGCCTCTATGAATGCAGAAGATATCAAGCCCAGCCGCCTCGAAAAGGCCAAGCATGAAATTGCTACATTTCTTGACCAACTGCGAGGCGATCGAGTCGCTATGGTTATTTTTGCAGGGCAGGCATTTATCCAATGCCCAATGACCACCGACTACAGCGCCGTGAGGATGTTCCTTGATGCCGTCACCGTCAATACCACGACATCCGCCGGAACAGATTTTGCCCAGGCCCTCGATGTGATTGCGCAAGCTTTTCCGCGTAAATCAGGCGATGAATCCGCGTCCGCAGCCGGAAAGGCGGCGGTCATTTTTTCTGACGGCGAAGACCATAACACGGAATCCTACAGCCTGCTTGAGAACTTGAAGAAACAAAACATCAAAATCTTTGTTGTCGGCGTTGGAACGACCAATGCCGCTCCCATACCGATCTATGATGAAACTGGTGCCGTCAAAGATTTTAAGAAAAGTAACGGTTCGGTTATCACAACTAAACTGGAAGAGGGTTTCGTAAGTCAGTTGGCAAGCGAGACCGGAGGCGCGTATTATGCCGCATCAACCAACGAACTTGAAGTCAAAAAAATATATCAGGAAATTTCCAAACTGGAAAAATCTGAAAATTCAGACTATCAGTTTACTGAGTTTGAAAACAGATATCAATGGTTCCTGCTTCTTGCCGTTGTCTCTTTGTGTATGGACCTCGTGATGCATCGCCGTAAAACAATTAAAGAATAACCATGCTCAATTCACTTGAATTCGCCGATCCTTATTTTCTAATCTTACTGATTCTGATTCCGGTTATTTTGTTTTGGCGAAAAAGAAAATTTGCCAAATCGGCTGTAGTATATTCAAACGTTCAGACCATTAAGGCTGCAAAGCCTTCTTTGCGGCAACGAATAAAGCCTGCGTTACAATGGCTTCAAATTCTCGTTTTATTTTTACTGATCATAGCCATGGCGAGGCCGCGAACGAGAAACTCACAATCCAGCATTACAACGGAGGGAATTGACATTATGATGGCCCTGGATGTATCTCGGAGCATGCTGATCGAAGATATGGGAAATTTAAATCGCATGGACGCTGCTAAAGAGGTAGCCGAAACATTCGTTCGCGGACGTCAATCCGATCGTGTTGGATTAGTCGTATTCGCCGGAAAAAGTTTCACGCAATGCCCTTTGACCGTAGATTACCAAATATTAACTTCCCTCATTCGACAAGTTTCTATCGGCGTTGTGGAAGACGGAACCGCGATCGGTATGGGTTTGATCAATTCCATCAATCGCCTGCGTGAGAGCACATCCAAAAGTAAAGTGATCATTTTATTGACGGACGGCCAAAATAACCGGGGAGAAATTGACCCTATGACTGCGGCACAGATAGCGCAGGCGTTGAATATTCGTGTCTACACCATCGGCGCCGGCAAAGATGGGCTTGCGCGAATTCCGGTGGACGATCCTTTCTTCGGAAAACAATATGTGACCGCTGAAGTAAAAATTGATGAAGAAACATTGAGAGGGATTGCGGAAATAACGGGCGGACAGTATTTTCGCGCCACCCATCTCAAAGCGCTGGAAGAAATCTATGAACAGATCGGACAACTGGAAAAAACAAAAATTGACGTTAAAACCTATTTTCGATACGAGGATTTGTATCCGTGGGTTCTTGTGCCTGCCCTTCTTCTACTTTTTATGCACTTTGTTCTAATCAGATCCATTTTTCTCGAATTGCCATAATGAGACAAACCACAAAATCCTTTCAAAAACAATTCCTGGAACACTGCCGCAAAAAAAACTTCTTTTCAAGTAACGACCGTGTATTGCTTGCCGTTTCAGGCGGTATGGATTCTATGGCGCTGTCACATCTCATCAGCATTTTACAGCTTGAGTTTAAAATTACAATCGGCATTGCTCATCTAAACCATCGTTTACGCGGCACCGTCAGCGATCGAGATGAAACGTTTGTTAAAACATTTGCCTTGTCGCATGAATATCCTTTCCATTGTAAAAGAATGGACGTTCGCAAACGGGCTAAGTTATCGCAGAAATCCATAGAGGAAGAAGCGCGTAATTCACGTTATTCTTTTTTTGAAAAAACAGCAGAACAGTTTGGTTATAACAAAATTTGTACTGCACATCACAGAAACGACCAGACTGAAACAATTTTAATGCGGATCATCAAGGGTACCGGCATGTCCGGATTGTCAGGTATTCGTGAAAAACGCGGTTTGTTTGTCAGGCCGTTGCTGGCTTTTTCAAAAGAAGAGATCAAAAAATATGTTCAGGCGGAGAAAATCAAGTATGTGAATGACGCATCAAATCGTGATACTACTATTTTGAGAAATAGAATTCGCCATGATTTGATACCGCTCCTTAGAAAAAAATTCGATCCGCAAATTGAAAAACATTTGATACAACTCGGTCTTATTGCCGAGGAAACAAAATCACTCATCAACCGGAATGCTAAAAAGCAGTATTTGCAAGTCTGCAAGGCCGCCGATGGCAAAATAGTCCTTGAAATTAAAGCGTTTAACCGGTATCTTCGGGCGCAACGTCATGCGATGATTGAATTTTTGTTTTGGAATGAATTCGATCAGAAATTACAATTTTCTGATTACGATAGGCTTTCCGATCTCATTGAAAAAAAACAAAGCGGAAAGAAAATCATATTCGGCGATGTCATTTGTCTGAAAACTGCTGAACAAATTGTTTTCTTGACGAAGAACCGGCTCGCAAGCCCTGATTTTTGTTTTAGCATTGAACCCGGTCGAAATTATTCTTGGAACGACCCGAATTTTTCTTTTCGGAGCTCGTTAATACCCTATGCGACTGAACTGAAAAGCAGTTTTGGCCGCATCGTAAATGTTGAATATGTTGACAAGGAGAAGATTACAGGCAATTTGAGGCTTCGGAATTGGAAAATCGGTGATAAGTTTAAGCCCATTGGAATGAATGGCTTTAAGAAGCTCAGTGATTTTTTTGTTGATAACAAAATACCGGTTCTTAAAAAAAAGAAAATTCCACTTCTCTGTGAAAAGATCGGAACCAAGGAGAATATTATCTGGGTTTGCGGCCTCAGACTAGACGACCGCTACAAAGTTGATAACAGAACACACCACTTACTTAAACTGGAATATAACCTGAATGAATAAAACCATAACGACAGACCAACATCGATTTAAGATCATGATCTCGAAAGAGGATATCGGTAAAGCAGTGCGTCGGCTCGGGAAAAAAATTACCAAGGATTACAAAAATAAAAACCCCATTCTCGTAGGCATTCTTAACGGTTCATTTTTGTTTGTTGCCGATCTTGTCAGGGAAATTAACACCGAATGCGAGATCGATTTTCTCAAAATCGGAAGTTACGGCGATCATATGCATTCAAGCGGATCCATTCGATTGGACAAGGATGTGAGCGCTAAGTTAGCCGGGCGGCACGTGATCGTGGTTGAAGATATCGTTGACTCCGGGCTGTCGATCACGTTTATAAAAAAACATATTGAAAAAATGAAGCCCGCTTCCATTCGTTTTGTCACGCTGTTGTTAAAAAAAGAAAAGGCAAAAACCGATTTTCCGGTTCATTATGTCGGTTTTGATATCGGAAACGATTTTGTCATTGGCTACGGTTTGGATTATGCACAGAGATTCCGCCATCTGAAAGACATTTACGTTACCCATGATTAAAGGAGAAAATATTGTTGATAGATAATCAGTTAGCGCTTATGACATCGGAAGGTTCGTCCAACAAGAAACCAAAACCTGAAAAAACAAATTCAGGAAAGAAACGGCCGTCCCCGGACGGGAATCCGAATTTTAAGAATTCGTTGTCTACTTTTTTTCTTTGGCTTGCCATTTTTGCTGCTTTTTTCTTTTTATACCAGATATTTACTGCCACCAGTGACCGTCACATGGAAGTATCTTATTCCAATTACCAAGCTCTGTTATCTCAAGACAAAATCGCCAGCATCCACGTTACGGAAAATGAACTACGTGGAATATTAAAAGAAGAAATTAGCTTTCCGGTCGACGGAGTGCCTGTGAAGTTCAGCCAATTCAAGATCTACCTGCCATTTATTGACAGTAAAATGATCGAAGAATGGAATGCAAAAAACATCAATGTTGAATTTTCGAAAAAGGGAACCGATTTCTCAACGATATTCATTCAAATGCTTCCGTGGATTATCGCCATTGGCATATTTATTTTTATCTTGAGACGTATGCAGGGCGGCGGCGGCGCAAAGAATATTTTTTCATTCGGCAAAAGCCGGGCAAAGATGTCGTCGGATAAAGATCCTCACGTGACTTTTTCCGATGTGGCCGGATGCGATGAAGCGAAGCAAGAATTGCAGGAGATCGTGGATTTTCTAAAAGATCCTGATAAATTCACGCGGCTTGGCGGACGTATACCCAAGGGTGCGTTGCTCCTGGGCCCACCGGGAACGGGAAAGACATTGCTTGCCAGAGCGGTAGCGGGCGAGGCCGAAGTGCCCTTCTTCTCCATCAGCGGCGCCGATTTTGTCGAGATGTTCGTTGGCGTCGGGGCAGCCCGTGTGCGCGACCTTTTTGAACAAGCTAAAAAAAATCATCCGTGTATTATTTTCATAGACGAAATCGATGCGGTAGGGCGATCTCGCGGCGCAGGACTCGGAGGCGGCCACGACGAACGTGAACAAACGCTGAATCAATTACTTGTTGAAATGGACGGTTTTGATTCCAACGCCGGCATTATTTTGGTTGCGGCGACAAACCGCCCGGATATACTTGACTCCGCACTGATGCGTCCCGGCCGTTTTGATCGCCAAATTGTTGTCGACCAACCGGATGTCAATGGGCGCGAGGAGATATTGAAAATTCACACAAGAAAGATTCATCTTCATGAAGGCGTTACTCTAAAGAAAATTGCCAAGGGCACTCCCGGATTGTCCGGAGCTGATCTAGAGAATTTGGTTAACGAAGCGGCATTGCTCGCGGCGCGGCGAAATTCCGATGCCGTTGACAATATCGATTTTGAGAACGCAAAAGATAAAGTCATGATGGGCGTTGAACGTAAAAGTATGGTCATTTCTGAAAGTGAAAAGAAGACGACCGCTTACCATGAGGCAGGCCATGCGCTTGTTGCGCGTCTTCTGCCGGATTCAGACCCGGTTCATAAGGTAACCATTATTCCACGCGGGCGCGCGCTCGGACTCACGCATTATCTCCCGACGGATGACCGGCATTCCTATTCCCGGTCGTATATTCAGACCATGCTGACGTACATGCTGGGAGGCCGTGGTGCGGAAAAGATCATATTTAATCACTACACAACCGGCGCTAGCAACGATATTGAACGTGCAACGATGTTAGCGCGTAAAATGGTCTGCGAATGGGGCATGAGCGATAAATTAGGCCCGGTGGCATTCGGCAAAAAAGAAGAAGAAGTGTTCCTCGGAAGAGAAATTTCCACCGCCAAAAATTATAGTGAAGAAACGTCCCGTCTCATCGACACTGAAATCAAAGCAATTATTCTTGAGGCGGAACAAAAAGCGATTCAACTGATCAACGAAAACGTCCAGAATTTACACAATATAGCCGCCGCACTTATTGAACGTGAGACGCTTGACGCGGAAGATCTGGATCTGATCATGAGCGGACAAAGCCTAAAACCACAGGAGACCATTAATAAATCCAATGGTGAAATCGCTGAAGATCAGCCGCAAGTCAATTCATAATCAGGCTATTATTGTTAAGGTTGGTGCGCTATATACTGTTTAAAAAGGTCTTTATTAGAACATGGAGAATATAATTCGTTTTTTGTCGGGTGAGGTTCCGGGAGGCTTCTTTCTATATTTCTGTATCATCTTTATTCTTTCCTTTTTTTTCTGGTATATCGTTCGGCATTCACCGGTAGTAAACAAACGAAAATTTTCTATTTTTATGTTTACGGTACTAGGCTTTGTCACTCTGACATTCACCATTCTGCGAATTGCCCGTCCACCCCAGCCTGACGTTATCTATGTAGGCATACTGCCTCTGGAGAATGAAAATACCGCTGCCGATTCGTTACTTCGTAACATGATCGATAAATATTCCGGTACCGGCTGGGCGCTGGCTGAAGCATCTTCCCGATACTCCGAGTTATCCTCTCCCCAACATATCAATTTTCTAAGGCCGGAATGGCTCGTTAGTTCACATGATAACGACAGTTTAGGTAAAGTATCCGTTTTTGACGATGCGCATCTTTTGGACTGGGCGACGTTAATTAAGTTAAAATTCCTCGCGGCCGGCACCTTCAAGGTCACCGGCAATATGCTGCAATTAAATATTTTGATTTATGAAGTTGCCACAAGAAAATCTATACGGCAAATTCCAATTTCAATTCCGCTAACCTCGGAAAAAGAATGGCCTGAACATCTTTCATCCGCATCCATTGAACTTTCAAGAATATTGTACCAATGTGTTGATGAGCAATTTGATGAATCAAAAATAGATCAAAAAACATACTTGACGCCGGGATTATTAAATTATTCCCGTGGAAAATATCTTCTTGCGAACAAATTTATTGATTCGTCGTTATCCGCATTTCAATGGGCATTAAAAAACGACAGCGCCGGGATATTGAACTGGTATGGGATGGGTATCGCTCACGGTGAATTAATGCTGCGTACAAAAGACAATAAAACTCATCAGTTTCATCAGTACCGAACTGAGTATTATTTGAAAAAAGCAGGCCAAATCGACGAAACTTTTCAACCGTCCATTTCCGCCCTTGCAAAGTATTACATGTTTTTCAAACCGGAACCTCGCTATCTTGACGCTGAAATCGCTTTGATCGGAGCAAACGAATTATACAATAGAGATTATAACGTATACTACGTCTTGAGCTACATGCAGAAACTGCGCTGGGAGTCGTTCGGATTATCTTCTAAAGAAGAGGTTCTCCAAAAGGCCATCCGGCTTAATCCCGGCGGTTTTGACAGTTACATCAATCTAGGTAAATCGTATATCGAGCTCAGCAAACCGCATGATAGCCGCGCAAAATTGGCTATGGATAATTACAGCGTCGCCCATGAGCTTCGCCCAATTGACTTTGAGGCGATAACCGGCATGGTGTTGGCGTGCGATTACGTAGGCATGTATGACCGCGCGCTCAAGCTGCTGGAATTTGCTGAAAAGATTCATCCGGAAAAAGCGGATGTATACTACAATTTGGGGATTATTAATTACCATATCGGTGTGAGCTTTAAGCCAAAACGAAAAAAGAATGAAGAACGAGCCCAATACTTGATAGCCGAGGCCTACTTCAAAAAAGCAGTTCAAATGAGACCCAATCATGGTTATGCTTATATGTATCTGGCTAAAATTTATGCGGAATTCAAAAACGATCACGACGCAATAGAGGCTCTTCGAATGGTGATGAAAATACTTGACCGGGACGACAAATACCGTGAAGAGGCCAGACGAAAATTAAATGAATTTTTTCCAGATGTCGAAGGTTAGCCGCACAGAAAATTTTTACACGGATTGCCTAACCCGTGTTTATATCATGGGCGTTTTGAACGTTACGCCGAATTCCTTTTCCGATGGCGGTAAGTTTTTCTCTCGCGAAGCGGCTATAGCGCATGCCGTGCAGTTAAAAGAAGACGGCGCTGACATTTTGGACGTCGGAGGCGAATCGACTCGACCTGGAGCGGATCCGGTATCACTGCAGGAGGAATTAGACCGGACAATTCCGATTATTGAAAAAATAGCAAAATCTCTCGATGTACTCATTTCAATCGACACATATAAATCGAAAGTTGCGGATGAGGCCATGCGATCAGGCGCTCACATTATTAACGATATCAGCGGGTTGACTTTTGACCATAATATGATTGCCACCGCAGTACAACACGACGCCGCGTTGGTAATCATGCATATAAAAGGCACCCCAAAAGATATGCAGACAAACCCGCAATATGGAGACGCTGTCAGTGAAATAAAAACCTTTCTGTTCCATGCATGCGAAAAGGCAAAGAAAAACGGGATTAATAAAATTATAATTGATCCCGGGTTGGGGTTTGGAAAAAAATTTGAAGATAATTTTCTGATTTTAAATAAACTCGAACAACTTAAAACGCTTGGCTATCCCCTATTGGTCGGATCTTCAAGAAAATCGTATCTCGGCAAACCTTTCGATGCCGCGCCGTTGGACCGTTTGGAAGGCACGATAGTGTCAAATATAATTGCAATGCAAAAAGGCGCAAATATTTTAAGAGTACACGATGTAAAATCCATTCGGCGAGCGGTGACGATTGCCGAAAAAATCATGAACACGTAAGTATGCAGCAAGAATTATTTAAATTCTGGATCGTACCTGTAACGTGGATTGATATACTAGATATCGCCGTTGTTACCATTATTTTTTATCGCGCTTATCTTGTCATACAGGGCACGACTGCTTCGCGTATGTTGATGGGTTTAATTCTGATCTTAATCGTATCGATCGCCGTACAAGCTCTGAACATGAGCGGTATGATATGGCTTGTCGATCAGATCAGAACCGTCTGGGTTATTGCATTTGTTATCATATTCCAACCTGAGTTACGGCGGATGCTTACGTTTTTCGGCCAAAGCGGATTCCTGCGCAACATAATAAAATTAGGTATACCTGCATATGTGCATGAAGTCATAAAAACGTGTGAACATCTGTCCAAACGCCGCTCAGGTGCGATTATTGCAATGGAACGATCGACAGGCCTAAAAAATATCATTGAGACTGGCGTATCTTTAGATGCAAAGATTTCTCAACAATTATTGTTATCTATATTTAACCCGCGATCACCTCTTCACGACGGGGCTGTCGTCATTGAAAATGACCAGGTATCGGCTGCCAAATGTCTTTTACCTTTGAGCCAGAATCCGTACATTGAGTCATCACTCGGAACCAGACACCGCGCCGCCTTGGGGTTATCTGAACAATCGGACGCAATTGTGATCGTCATTTCGGAAGAAACGGGAAAGATTTCCGTAGCCTACAAGGGAACCTTGAATCGAAACATATCAGCGGCTGAGCTCCAGGGTTTTATCGAGGAAGTCCTTAAGTCGGGCAAAACCCGCGGATTGTGGCGTAAGACTACTAACTCAGGCAAGAGACAACCGCTTACGAACGTGGCATTTAAGTAGGAAAATGTAGACTGAAACTCCTAAATTTTGTATAATAACAGGCAGAAACCCGGCTTTAGAATTAGTTCCTATCCAATGATGACAGAATTATTTGTAACGCCCTGCAAGTTGCTTCTTGTAGGGTTTTTTGTGATTACAAGACACCATGCATAAAATACATTTCAGAAAAAGATCTACTCTTATTGCCGTTGGGATGATTGCCTTTGCCATCGTTTATGAAGCCAAAGCAGTACACGCGCAAATTCAATCCAAGCAAGATTACGTTAAGGTCGTGTCAGAAAAGGAAGGCGAATTAGTTTACACATTCAATTTTATTAAACCGGATATCGATCGGGTGGAATTGAATGGTGAAACACATCAACGTCTTACATCCCCTCTTTTTGAATATATACAAGAGGAAGGGGCTCCGCAATTACCCAAGATTAGTTACCTCATTGAATTACCTGAAGGATCACCGCAGGCCTTGGTAACGCAGAATGAGCGCGAGTATCTACCGATGCAATCTATTATCTTAAACGGCGCAAACTTACCCACGGACGGTTCAATACAAGAATCTCCAAAGCAAATCGTTTCGAAATTCAACGCTGCCGGAGGCTGGTATCCAAGAAATCTAGTTGAATTAAGTTATCTCGGAAAAATGCGAGAAATTCCGTTATACCGATTAACCGTATATCCATACCGATACCATGCAACAAAACATCAGGTTGAGTTCAACAAAAATATGACCGTCAGGATTACCTACTCAACATCTAAAAAAGTGCAGGTTTATGAGAGCAACACCTCTGAGATCAATGAAATACTTGATTCCGAACTGATTAACGAAAAACAGGCTAAAAAATCACGGTATTTAAAAAACAAAACTATTTTAAAAAATTCCGCTGAGGCATCGCTATCAAATGTTACCCAATCCCAGGGTCAGTCGATCAAAATTATTGTTAACAAAAACGGTATTTACAAAGTTACCCATGATTACTTGAAAGAAAAAGCAGGATTGGATTTTTCCGGAATCGATCCAAGAAACTTTCGTTTGTTTAATCTCGGGCTGGAAGTGCCGATTTATTATCGTAGTCAGGAAAAAGATAAATTTAGTTCCGGCGATTACTTTGAATTTTACGGGGAAAAATACCTCGCAAAGTTTAATAAGAGTTTACGTGACATTCCGCCAAGTATCGGACATTATCTGGATCCGTGGAGCGATGACAACGTTTATTTCCTTAGTTGGGGGGAAAAGCCAGGAATTCGGCTCATTGAGGAAAACGGAGGGGTAATTCTTCCACGGAAATCCGATTCACTTAGTTCAAATCAATTTACTGTAACGAAACATTTCGAAGAAGATAATATTCGTCTTGACATCAAAAATATTAACCTGATTCAACCGGCTGTAGTCGAGGATATTTGGGCATTTGATGGAGGAGTTGCAAGCCTGATTTCCAGTCAATCCCAGAAGGATTATGAATTTACTATCGAAAAACTGTCTTCATCTTCTCTCAATCAGGTGCTTCGCATTAATTTACAGGGCATCAGCACCAACAACCATAGTGTTGATATTAAAATCAACGGTATTGGGCTTACTACAAGTTTAATATGGACCGGCCCGGTTAAATTTCAAGTAGATATTCCGATAACCAATATTTCTTCTAATCCGCTCAGAGAGGGTATCAATACGCTCACCATTAGTACGCCCGTGACATCTAATCCTGCATTACTGGATAAGTTTGCATTAAATTGGTTTGAAATCACCTATAAAAGAAAATATCAAGCAGAAAAAGACTACGTTGAATTTCGCGTAGGCGACGAGAGCTTCACTTCTCTAAAAGAATTTAAGATCGAGAAATTTACAGATCCTGATATCAGCCTTTACAAAAAAGGCGTAAGCCGGATTGTAAATTGGGACTTAAAAACAAACAGCGGCTCCCAAAAGGACACGTCATATTTTCTGGTTTTTCAGGACGAAGTGAGTATAAGCGGAATTGAATATATCGCCGTTAGTGAATCCGCAAAACTCTTACCGAAGGATGTCATTCTTGATAAACCATCTGTTTTGGCCTCCGGATATCATAACGCACGTTATCTGATTATTGCGCCGAAACTGCTGAAAGATGCGGCATTACGGTTGGAAAATTATCGTCGATCTAAGGGCTTGTCGGTTGAATCCGTAGATATAGAGGATATTTATGATGAATTCAATTTCGGAATAAAAAGCCCGTATGCGATACGGGATTTCCTCCGTTTTACTTATCTCAGCCCTAATTGGCACGGCAGCCAGGGTTCTCCACTTTACATCATGTTAATCGGCGATGCGTCCGCCTCTCCAAAAGCGATCAGTAATAATAACGATTTCATTCCTGTTCAGTTTATCCAAACTAAGACCTATGGTCCGGCCGCAAGCGATTATTGGTACAGTCTCGCCGATGATCAGGATATTTTGCCCGATTTTTTTATCGGCCGTTTTCCTGTTTCAAACGCTACACAACTCGATGCGGTTATTGATAAGATCATTACTTACGAACAATCAAATTTATCAGGTTCCTGGAAAAACAAAGTACTTTATATTGGCGGGCAAAGCGATAACCGCGGTGTAGTACAAAATATCAGCAGTATACCTGTTGATGTCTTTCGTTTCCAAGCCACCAGCATTATCAACTCCCGCATGCCGCAGAGTTTTTCACCGGATAGGGTTTATGTTTTTCCCATCCGAGATCAATTCTACGGAAACTTTGCTCAGGTCGTCAAAGGATTTGAAGAAGGTAATTTACTTACTGCGTATCTTGGCCATGGCGGAGGCGGTATCTGGGGCGATCTTGATTCTGTTTCAGGCAAACCACTTTTGAATCTGACCCAGGTAAATGAGCTGAAAACTAATCCGGGACGATACCCTCTTGTACTTAGCATGACCTGTTTTGTGGGCGCGTTTGACAACCCGAATTCACTGGGTGAATTGCTGTTAACCAAACCTTATGGCGGTGCCGTTGGCGTCATAGCATCCAGTGGAACCGGCTGGATCATCGGCGACTTTCAACTGCTCGATCAATCTATAAATGCTTTTTTGAAGCCGGGCAATTCGGTCGGTGAAGCGGTGACTCAGGGCAAAATAAACTATCTTTTGCAGCAAGGTATTACCGATTATGAAGTCAGCGGGGCCGGCAACACATTGACCACCGGCGCCGTGCCTCAAAGCATGGTTTTTCAGTTTAATTATTTGGGAGATCCTGCATTACGATTAAAAACCCCGTTGAAAAGAATGTTTTCTCTTTCAAATTACAGCCCGTCAAAAACATCGGTCATAACGGTTTCAGGCGCAGCGGGGTTTTCAAGCGGAACAGGAACCGCGCAAATTTATCAGATGCGTCAGGTTATCGATTCAGTTGCCAACGGCGCCAACAAACCTTCATTCGTCGACCTGGATACCGTCGATTTCTTAATTTCAAATGGAAGTTATTCATTTAATGTTAACCTGGGCAATATCGCATCCTCTGTTTTAGCGGACGGCATTACGGGAATCAGAATATTTGCCGAGTCGTCCGATGGCCGTTATTCCTTTAATGGACAAGAAAATTTTACTATCAATGGCGCTTATATTTCACAGATTCAAGTACTGCCATCTACCCCTACAAGTTCCGACACCGTAAGATTTTCAGCCGTAGCGAGCGATCCGGATTTAGTGGAATTCGTAACGGTTACCTATGATCGCACGGGCTCCGTTACGGAAAACGTGACCGATACGCTTTTTTTATCACAAAATAATACTTATATCAGCCGCGGCAGCGGACCATTCACCGAAAATGATCTGATTAGCTATCGAATAAAAGTCAAAGACAGTTTAGGCGATTCGACTATTTCTGATGTACAGGAAGTTCGAATTCTTGCGGGACTCGACCTTAAAATGGACCAGGTGAACAGTCCGGGCGATCAAACCGCCTCTATTTTTCTGGGTGGAACAAATCAAACAAACATTAACGCCGTCATTCAAAATGTCGGGTTTAGGCCTGCTTCGAATGTTAAAATTCGTTTCTATAACGGCGATCCTCGCGCTGCCGGGATTTTTCTTGGCGAAACTGATTTAACGATAGACGGTTCTGTTCCAAACGCCGGAAAGATTGCAATGGACACGGTTGCCATTGCTTCCACGCTGAGTAACGGCTCACATAATGTCTATGTATGGATTGATCCTGATTCAATTACATCCGATGTTAATCGATTCAATAATCTCGGATTCCGGGCGCTGACTTTGAGTACATTTAACGTTACGCCGGCCGCAGGTACCACATACGATGGAATACAAAACGATAGCGTTTCAGTCGACAATAGTTTTTTTGTAAATGCGCCCGCCAACGCAGTGAACCAAAACTCAACCTTGTCCATAAATAGAAAAACGAACATTCTGATCAATGACCAACCCGATCTCGGTTTTGCATATCCGAAAGGTTATGCAACTCCTCAAGCTTACGATGTATCGTTATCTCATCCGCTTGTTAATTCAAAATCAATCCTTGTTCAATTTGATTATGACACAACGCTCTATCCTGCTGCCATGCTTTATCATGACTCTCTGGATATCTATAAATGGAATTCAGGCAACCGAAAATGGAATATCGTAAATTCAGAAAAACTGATTCAAAACGGAACTATATCCGTCGAAGTTTCGGAGCATGTTGAAATCGGCATTTTTACTCTTATGATAAATCGCGACCGTTTAGCTCCTGTTATTGAGCCAACCGTCGAAGGTCAGTATTTTTCACAAGGCTCGATCGCACCGAAAAATCCGAAGATTTCCGCAATTATCTATGACCGAAACGGAGTTAGCCTCAACCGCAAACATTATAATATTGAGTTAAACGGGCAGCGGCTTGATTCAACAAAAATAATTCTTCCGGATTCCTTGGCTAACTCAAACGTTGTTACTCTTACGCTTATCAATGATCAAAACTTTGATGCCGGCGCCAACAGCATTACTTTTCAGGTTTCAGATGTAAATGGAAATGTGAGCGCGCCGGACACGCTTCACTTCAAAGTTGTAAGTGGTTTTGACATTAAAGTTTTAGGAAATTTTCCGAATCCATTCACCAACGTGACTACCTTTGCGTTTCGTATCGAAGCATCGGAACAATTGGATAATCTCGAGATCGGTATATACACAGTGTCTGGAAGACGTATTAAGAAAATTACTCCCGAGGATATCACAAGCCAGATACTGAATTCCGTGGGGTACCATGAAGTTCAATGGGACGCCACGGACGATAACGGACGTGACATTGCCAACGGAATTTATTTTTACCGGATCAAAGGAAAGCTGAATGGTAAAATTGTCGAAAAGAAAGGTAAACTGGCTTATTTTAGATAATATGAAATACCGAATTCTAAATACCGTATTATTAATTGTCATCTTTCAGGCCGTTGTTTTTGCAGGCGACGGCACACGGCGTTATGCCAATGCTTTTTTGGAAATTCCTCTGGGAGCCCGCGCAGCAGGGATCGGCAATGCTTATGCAGCAGTGGCTAATGACGGGACGGCATTCTTCTGGAATCCGGCGGGCGTTGCCCTTATGCACAAGCGTGAAGTAACGATGATGTATGCCAACCAATTCGACGGTCTGGGCCAGTATAATTTTGTTGGATATAGTCATCAATTAACATCAACCTACGCATTCTCGATCGGTTGGATTCGTTATAACGTTGGTGATATTCCTGAAACAAGTGCATTGGAGGGCTCTTATAACGATCATGGCAACCCCAACTATGATTTCAGTCAATATTTTCACGGACGCTTTAGTTACGCTGACCATGCGCTGTTCTTTTCGTTTGCAAAAATGAATCAAATTAAGTTAAATTTGGGCTGGTTATACAGTGAATTTCCAATGCAGATACCTGTTGGAATAAATTTCAAAGTAATTCAGGGCGGCACTAACGGCATTTCAGGTAACAATGGCGTGATAACAAAAGATGTCAGCAAATCAGGCATCGGCGTCGATATTGGAACCATGATCATGTTCGGTATTAGCGATCTTGCCGAATCACCGAATCTGGGCGATTTTGCCATGGGGCTCCATATTCAGGATGTTACTGTGACTGGCGTTCGCTACAATGCCGTTTCTTCGTCAACACGGGCGCGTGATATTGTTAAACCAAACCTAAAATTCGGCATGTCATACCTTCACCCGTTAGGAACCTTAAAGAGTAATATTTTGTTTTCTTACGAAAGTAATACACGTTACGGCGGTGATAAACATTTCGGCGTAGAATGGGATTATATGAAAACAGTTGCTCTTAGATTAGGGAGAGATGACAAGCTCATTACCTACGGCGCTGGAATAGCGTTATGGCAAATTCGACTGGATTATGCTCTTTCCAATCATGCTTTGGGCAATGTTCACCGCATCAGCGCTGCTTATAAATTTTAGTGGAGTCTGATTTGGCTAAAAATAATTACCTACTTATCTCAGCGACAATAACAATTTGTTTTTCACTTTTCCAGATCTCCTGTCCGGATGAGGTAAATCCGCCGGAACCGCGTCCTGAAGGCGTGAGGATAAAGGGGCACAACGGTACCACATTTCAAGCCGAAACCGGACTCCGTCCTCTCGAGGGAATCGAAGAAAGGATTCGAATTGAGTGGTCGCCATTAACCAGTAATGAAAACAATATCATTGAAGAATATTTTATTTATCGTTCGAACGGCATTGACAGCCCCTACGTTCAGATCGGAAATCGGCTGGTTGATTTTGCAGAAGAGGACAGTTTTTTTATTGATGAAAATGTATTTGAAGACGTAACTTACAGTTATTTTATCTTCGCACGAAATTCCAAAGATAAAATAACCGACACATCGGCCTATTTTGGAAATAGTGATTATATAAAATCAATAAAACTTGGACATAAGGTGGAAAATTTAGGTCCTCCGCCGGCGGATACGGCTAATACGAAACCTAAATTCACTTGGTGTTTAGGAATTGGATTGGTGCCCATAAAATATATTGTTAAATTAGCAACATTAACCGGCCAGATAATTTGGATTGCTGAGAAGCAGCCGGGAACGTTTGACGGTGATTGTTTTAATCAAGATAATCATGAGTATCTTACATTTCACAATGCTTCCTATTCTGCTGACGATAGTTTACAGATTAAGACAACTCCGTTTGTTACCGTACATTTTGTGAATCAGTCTTTTTTTGATGCGGGCCGTCTTCGAAAAGGTAACGCCTATTCATGGCGAGTGGACTGCATTTACGACGGCGCAGAATCCAAATCGCGATGGACGACATTTTCCGTTACTAAAGATTACATAAATCCAAACTAACCAGTTCCTATAATTCCAATCAGATACATACTATGAAAATAATGGACATGATACGGGAAAAGGCGCGGCAGAAAAAATGCCGCATCGTTTTACCCGAAGGCGAAGAAGACAGGACCATTCAGGCCCTGAAAATAATTCTCGAATCACAAACAGCAAAACCATTACTATTAGGCGATGCCGACAAGATCCGGCAAAGGGCTTATGAACTTAGCGTTGATATCCCCTCTTCAGTTTCGATAATTGATCCGAAAAAATCTGAAAAAACATCGGACATGTCGAGCGAACTTTTTACCATGCGCAAGGCCAAGGGGATGACTTATGAACAGTCCAAAACAGCTATGCAGAGTGTGCTTTACTACGGATCTATGATGGTCAAACGAGGCGAAGTTGACGGCATGGTCGGAGGAGCTGTTCACACGACAGCCGACGTCTTGCGTTCCGCAATACACTGCGTGGGAACCGCGCCCGGAATCAGTACCGTCTCCAGTATATTCATGATGATTCTACCGGAGGGGCGCGTTTTGACATACGGCGACTGCGCTGTGATGCCTTATCCTGATCCTAATCAGCTGGCTGATATTGCCATCGCGTCCGCTGACAGTCACCTGCAACTCACCGGCGAAGAACCGATCGTTGCGCTCCTGTCTTTTTCAACAAAAGGAAGCGCAAATCACGAGGCAGTTGATAAAGTGACTCAGGCTTTAGGAATTGCAAAAAAGAAACGCCCCGATCTCAAGATCGATGGAGAGATGCAATTTGATGCAGCTTTTGTAGAATCCATAGGACAGCGGAAGTCGCCGGGCAGCCCGGTTGCGGGAAAAGCAAATGTCTATATTTTTCCGAATTTAGACGCAGGCAACATTTGTTATAAAGTTACTGAGCGAATTGGGAAGGCACAGGCGGTAGGGCCGGTAATTCAGGGTTTGGCAAAACCGATTAACGATCTCTCAAGAGGGTGCAGTGCGCAAGACATTGCGGATGTTGTAGCCATTTGCTGCGTGAAAGTCTAGCTGGCGCTGGCTTTCAAATTATTCTTATTCAACATTTGCATGCCGCCGGTTCGTCGCCGTTCTAACATCATTTTGGCTTTGGCTGCAATGCTGACCGGATCTATCCCGACGCGCTGGTAAAGTATATTGCACTCGCCGTGTTCAACAAACTGATCGGGAAGACCCATTCGCTCGATTTGCAGCGCTGCGATCTTGTGAGCGAATTTTTTATCCTTTTTTGATCCTTTTTCAATGAACGACACAGAATAGATGGTCTCCAAAACGCCGCTGCCAAACCCACCGGTCATAACGTTATCCTCTATCGTAATAACATCCTCGAATTTTCTGCATATTTCCGTAAGCATATCCTCATCCAGCGGTTTAATAAAACGCGCATTTACTACCTGCATGGTATATCCGTCCTGCAGAAGTATCTTGGATGCTTGTACTGCGTGATCGACCATTGGCCCTACGGCAATAATTGCAATATCATTCCCTTCCTGAATCGTTTCAGATCTTCCTATTTTAATACGTTCAAATTCTTCTTTTATAGTCACCCCAAGTCCATTACCTCGAGGAAAACGCATGGCAATAGGCCCATCATCATAGTGAATCCCGGTATACACCATATCCTTTAATTCGTTCTCATCTTTGGGGGACATGATCACCATACCTTGAATACATCGCAGATAAGAAAGGTCCAGCGAGCCGTGATGCGTTGGGCCGTCTGCACCAACAAGTCCCGCGCGGTCTAGACAAAAGAATACAGGAATACCCTGGATCGCCACGTCATGAACGATTTGATCATATGCTCTTTGCAAGAATGAGGAATAGATCGCCACGACCGGCTTTAATCCGCTCAATGCCATACCGGCAGACATCGTTACAGCATGTTGCTCTGCAATCCCAACGTCAAAAAAACGTTCGGGCATTTCCTTAGCTAAATATTTTAGCCCTGTTCCATCAGCCATCGCTGCTGTAATCCCAACCACATTTGGATTCATACGGCACATCTTAACGACCGTTTTTCCGAAAACATCCGTATAACTTGGCGCCGATTTAATTTCAACGGCGCCCGGCTCGGCTTTCTTAGGTGGGCTTACGGCATGAAACTTATTCGCATTCACCTTATACTTTTCAACGTCTTGTTCCTCCAGCGGCATACCCTTCCCTTTTTTGGTCAAGGCATGAATTAAGATAGGGCCCTTCAGGTTTTTTACATCGTGAAGTAATTTGATCAGTCGGGGCAGATCGTGGCCGTCAATTGGCCCAAAGTATCGGAACCCCAAACTCTCAAAAAAATGTCCGGGAACCAAAATCGATTTTACGCCTTCATCGAGTTTAGCGAGCCCCTGCCTTACCTTGTCGCCCAGATCATGAAATTTGCCGAGCGCATTCCATATTTCATCTTTGACTTTGTTATACATTGGTGTGGAGATCAAATCAGTGAGATAATTGGACAGCGCGCCTACGTTGGTTGAAATAGACATCATGTTATCATTGAGAATGACAATCATGTCGGTTTTGAGCATTCCTGCATTATTCATTGCTTCAAAAGCCATACCGCCGGTGAGTGAACCGTCGCCTATAACCGAAACCACTTTATGATCCTGTTGCAGCCGGTCTCGCGCTATAGCCATACCCACCGCCGCAGAAATAGACGTACTGGCATGTCCTGCACCGAACGCGTCAAATTCGCTTTCGTGAATCTTACAAAATCCGCTTAAGCCATCCAACTGTCGAATAGTATGAAATCGATCTTTACGTCCCGTAAGCAATTTATGCACATACGCCTGGTGGCCCACGTCCCAAATGATCTTGTCGGTAGGCGCATCAAATATATAATGTAATGCAACGGAGATTTCTACCACGCCGAGGCTGGGCGCTAAGTGCCCTCCGATTCGCGTGATTTCATCAATAACATGTTGACGCAATTCTTGAGATAATTGTACCAATTCTTCGGTTGAAAGTTTTTTCAGGTCGTTTGGAACATTGACCCGATCGAAAACTTTTCCCATATATTCCCCTTCTAAAATATTCACATAATGTTTTAAATCGTAGCAAAAGTAAGCATTTAACAGTACGTAGTCAATGGAAAATTTAGCTCTGATTATTCAAAAACCTTCAATGTACGATGATTTATGATGTTTCTTTGTTTATTTATATTGCCTCGTACTGTAATAATTGTTAGATTCTTCAAGCCCATCTGCATTCCTGTATAGTCTGTCAAATAAATTGGAGCCCCGATGACGCCGATCTCCTCAACTCTTTTCAGAAAAACTATTTCGATCATCCTTGCCGGCGGCCAGGGCGAACGCTTATACCCGCTGACAAAAGATCGTTCTAAACCGGCTGTCCCATTCGGCGGCAAATACCGCGTTATAGACTTCACTCTTTCGAATGTCATAAATTCAGGCTTTCGCAAGGTTTATCTTGTTACCCAATACAAATCTCAATCGTTGGACACCCACATACGAGAAGGCTGGAGTTTCTTAAACGGCGAGTTGGGTGAATTTATTTACTCGATTCCCCCGCAATTTCGGACTGCAAACCACTGGTATCAAGGCACGGCTGATGCGATATTTCAAAATTTACATATTTTGCAGGATGAAAGGCCGGAACATATCGTCATCCTTTCAGGGGATCATATTTATAAAATGGATTACCTGAAAATGCTACAGTACCACATCGCTCAAAAAGCCGATCTGACCATCGCAGGAATAGAAGTCGAAAAAAATCTTGCGCATCAATTTGGCGTCATGGTGGTCAATGACTCCAATGAGATCATCGAGTATCAGGAAAAGCCTCAGGAACCTAAACCACTGCCGCACAAAGAGGACACTTGTTATGTAAATATGGGCATCTACATTTTTAACGCAGAGGCCATCGCCCGTGTACTCATCGACGATGCCAAGAAAAAAGATTCACAACATGATTTCGGAAAGAACATAATCCCATCCATGCTTGGAAATTACAAAGTTCAGGCATACAATTTTGAAGATGAGAATAAAACGGCGCGCCCCTATTGGCGTGATATTGGAACTATCGACAGTTACTATGAATCCAGCATGGATTTGGTCTCCGTTTCACCTGTATTTAATTTGTATGATTCTGACTGGCCTATTCGAACTTATCAGGGGCAGTATCCCCCGGCTAAGAATGTGTTTTCTGAAAGCTTTGAAGGAGGCCGTATGGGAACGGCAATTGATTCACTTGTATCCGGCGGCTGTATTATCTCGGGCGGTAAGGTCGAACGATGCCTCTTATCACCGAACGTCCGTATTCACAGCTATTCTCACGTGGAAGAATCTATTTTGTTCAATAACGTGAGCGTGGGACGCCATGCAAAGATCCGCAAGGCGATCATTGACAAAAACGTTAAGATTCCTGAAAACTTTGAGATTGGCTACAATATCGAGGAAGATAAGAAGAAATTCTTTGTCACACCGTCCGGAATCGTCGTGGTATCTAAGAACACGCAACTCCTCTAAATTTTCTTCGGCCCAAGCAGAGCGACTGCGTGCGCTACAATACCCTCGCCCGTACCGACAAACCCAAGCCCCTCAGACGTTGTTGCTTTGATCGACACTGCATCAGAACTTACACCCAAAACTTCCGCGACATTCTGTTTCATATGCTCCACATACGGCGCGATTTTAGGTTTTTGTAAAATGATCGTGGAATCAATATTAATCACTGAGAATCCTCTTGATTGAATAAGTAAATTGGTTTTTGATAGAAGAGACATGCTTGAGATATCTTTGAAACTTATATCCGTGTCCGGAAAGTGCAAGCCGATATCGCCCAATGCTAAAGCGCCAAGCATAGCATCGCAGATCGCGTGCAGTAAAACATCAGCATCGGAGTGCCCCATAATTCCTTTTTCAAAAGGAATTTCAACTCCTCCAAGAATCATTTTCCTGCCATCGACTAGCCGATGCACATCGTATCCCTGACCCACCCTAATATTCATATGATCGTTCATTCTCGATTAGCCTTCAAAATAAGAACCTCGGATGTTTTCTCTATTTCATCAATGTCCATTGTGACTTTCTTGTACTGTCCGTTCAACCACAATTTTGTTTGATCGTAATAATGATTGCTATAAGGTTGCCCGCTTTGACCCAGAGTCAAAATGGTCAGTGGATGCGAGGGATCATTCATACTAACGATTCTTCTCATAGATGCGCCCAGTAATATTTTGAATTGCGGGTCGGAATAATGATACTCAGTATTATTGATCGTGGTGGTGTTCCCTCCCATGGAATACGTTCCGACATTAAACAAATAATCCAGTGGTTTTTGCTTTCCGAGCGGATGTTCAAAAGTAAGGCTATGTAATTTTCCCCAAGTCCAACCGCCGGGCTCTCCCCCAAGCCGTTCACTCAGCAAGTCCACTGCCTCCCTTAGCGACTTTCGGATAATTTCATCGCGGCTTTCAATTTCCTTCGTGCGAACATCATCCCACCATAATGACGATTTGTTATTCAAAAGCTGAGTCGTAACGCGCGTCGGTATGTTCGACAGCTTAATGAATGACTCAAATAATAATTCTCCGATTTCATCTTTATAGAGATGCGCCAATAATGTTTGAAAAAAAATATTAAAAATCGCGGCTCCGCGACTGTCGTGCGCCATATTCAAATCCCAGTGTTTCAGAAAAAGATACGACTCACTGTATTGATAATTAAAAGCATCTTTTGATCCCGTGTATATGAATAATGAATCATCTTTACAGGCTTCAAGAATAAACGGGACCACTTCCTTTGCATGGAATGAATAGAA
Source organism: bacterium (assembly GCA_016788215.1). Lineage (GTDB taxonomy): Bacteria > CLD3 > CLD3 > SB21 > SB21 > SB21. The sequence goes on from JAEUSJ010000024.1 coordinate 24,637, forward strand.
ATCTTTCTGTAAAAACTGAAAATCTTCAACGCTGAATTTCGCTTTTGAATTGAGAAATTCATCGATTCTTTTTATCCGTGAGGGATGCTCCCAATAGTTAGAGACAAAATACGATGCCCATGTTCCGCTGATTTTGTTATTCGCCGATGCCAGATATCCGGCATCCGGATTAAAGCTGTACGGTAGAAACTCGAACGGCACTGTTCCATACCAATCATTCAGCTTGGTCGTTCCATCTAACATTGCAATTCCATTACCGTTTCGCCGAATAGGTATTCCGGACATACATTGGTAACCGATGTTGCCGTCTTTATCGGCAT
>JAEUSJ010000250.1 GCA_016788215.1 bacterium
ATTGATAATAATTAAATGGAAAAATGAACGGATCCCAGTTTACAAAAACTACCGCATTGTCCGGTACAACGCTAAAAAGGTTGTCAACATAGTCTTCAGTAAATAGGTATTGGCTCATGTCGACTTTTTTATAATTTGAATACGCAAACGCCAGAGGCAGTAAAAGAATGGCTGGAACGACGGTAACGACAAATTTACTCCGTAAAAAACTATAGGTGAGATAATACACACCCATGGCAAGCAAGATAGCTATCATAAGATATGACGGAATATAAAAGACGGAAACCAGCGCTTTGTTTTCTGCGTTAACCACCGGGTTTCCTGTTATTACGTCAAAATTGGTCAGGAAAGTTGTAAGCGGTCCGGTAAAAATCAAGAAAGTGAGCGCCAGATAGAAATAATTTCTATTATTTTTGAAGAGCGCCCACATTGCAATCACGGCCAGAAAAAGAATTGCAGGCCACCATTGTTCAATTATCATATTGCCGTAAGCGGATAGTTGCGACAAAAATTTCTTCCAAGTCTGGGTGTCGCCAAGTTGATACTGATGCCGCATAATAACGCGGAAAAAATTGGTGAGTGTTTCAGGGTTGCCCCAATCCATTTGCGGATCCCGAGCGGAAGCAATCGGTAGGTAAGCATACGGAAGGAGTCCGGCTAGCATACATCCGGCGCCCTTAATCAGTCTAGTAACATTTAAAATAAATGTTCTATCGGAAACTAGAACGTAAATGAACAGAATCGGTATCATCAAGACAAAAGTCGGGTGATTGGTCAACGCCAACCCGATTACAAAACAAATTGCATAAAAGTTTTTGTTCCGATTTCCTGATTCCGGCTGCCGGCCCCACAACAACGCCATGGTCAACACGATCGACACAAAAAAAGTATTAAGCCCGTACACTTCCGTGATGATTGATTGTTCCCAGTTTTCATAAGATGTTGCCGCAAACAGGCCGGCAGAGAGCGCGCATGCATATTTCAATAAGACAAAATAATATGGTCCCGGCGAAGATGTTCGGTTGTTTCTGATTTTCTCATCAAACGTATTTTCAATTAACAGAATGGTTGACCAGGTGATGAAAGCAGCGCCCAGCGCCGAAAAGAAAGCCGACATCAGATTGATACGATATGCGATAGCACCGAACGGCAAATAGGTAAAAAGATGGCCAAGCATCGTGAAAAGCGGGTAGCCCGGTTCATGCGGCACGCCCAGCAGATAAGCCGCAGCCGTAAGCTCGCCGCTATCCTCGAAAGTTACCGTGGGAGCTAATGTCATCACATACACGGCGAAACTAATAAGAAACGCCAACATCATAGCAGCCCGTAAATATAATCCGGTATTCTCATCCGGTTGAGGTTGAAGAAGGGGTGTGGGTTGTTTTTTTATTTTTTTCATGATGAAAGTAAACATAATCAGGTGAAATCAGATAGTCAAAACGAAAATTTCAAATTTATTATAAGGACGTTTTTGTCGAGTTCATTTGGATATACACTGTCCGCAAACACGCATTATATGTGAATTTCGTAACAACTCTAATGTTTGGCTGAATAATATGGGTTGACAACACGTAACGTTTTAATTACTTTGCGATGTAAAATTCCCCTTATTTTCAATTTCATTATTTCAAAGATCGGTCTTGCAAACCAGTCTTGGGTCGTTTTCGGTGTGGCTCACTATACCGGCGAGTGAAAAATTACTGGAACATCATTCCTGAATACTAGATTTCTTAAAATTTTATAGACCACATTATCACCTTACCAGCGGAGTTATCCATGAACGGATTGTCACGATTCTTTCAGATGCTTATTACAATTTTTAACATATTGATTCCTTCCCGACCGATTCCCACTTCAAGGATGAAGCTTGCCCGTGTATTTATCCGCATAACCATGACCGCAGCGGTCATGGGATTAACGGCCATGGGAAGCGTGTCGGCGCAATGGTCCACCAGCCCGCTTGTGAATAATCCCGTGTCCACCGACTTCGCGGATCAGAAACATCCGCAAGCTATAAGCGACGGCAGCGGCGGCACGATCATTGTTTGGGAAGATGGCCGAAGTGACGGCGGCGATATCTATGCTCAAAGATTGAATTCGTCCGGTGTTCCGCAATGGACAGTCAACGGCATTGTCATTTGTAATGCGGGCAATGTACAAAGTGACGCAAAACTTGTATCCGACGGTTCCGGCGGCGCTATCATCACATGGATGGACATGAGAGGCGGTACGCAGGATATTTACGCTCAGCGAGTGACGTTCGGCGGCACAACGATGTGGACCGCTAATGGAATCGTAATTTGTTCCGCTCTCAGTAATCAAAATATTCCGATGATCACCGCTGACGGTTCCGGCGGCGCTGTGATCGCATGGAACGATACTCGCAGCGGGGCCAGCGTAGATATTTATGCGCAACGCATTAATTCCAGCGGCGTGACCCAGTGGACGACCGATGGCGAAGCTATTTGCACCGCGACCAATACACAGTCTATTGGCGGTATCGCTACCGACGGAGCTGGCGGCGCGATCGTTACTTGGCAGGATCTTAGGGACGGCGTTGATAATAAGATCTATGCACAAAGAGTCAGTAACGCGGGGGTAACGCTGTGGGCTGCGGACGGTATTGCCGTAAGCACATTTGCGAGTTATCAGGATAGTCCCACGATGACATCAGACGGTTCCGGCGGAGCTTTTATTGCATGGCGGGATCTTCGCAATACAGACTTTGATCTGTATGCCCAGCGCATTGATGGTTCGGGGTCGCTGTTATGGGGAGGGAACGCGGTAGCCGTCGCAGTAGCTGACGGGTTTCAGCAAGGCCAAAGTTTAATCGGCGACGGCAGCGGCGGATTGTTCCTGTCATGGTATGACACGCGCGGAGGCGGTAACGCGATCTATGCACAACGACTTAATTCATCCGGAACAGAGCTCTGGACGGCTAACGGAGTCGCCGCTACGGTTTCCGGTTTTAACAATGATCCCGTTATTGCTTCTGACGGAGCGGGCGGAATTTTTATTTCCTGGTGGAATGTTCCGGGCGCCGACGCCGACATTTATGCGCAGAGGATCGATGGATCGGGCAATGTTCTGTGGTCGCCGAATGGCAATGTCGTTTGTTCGGCAACGGGCCAGCAATTCTGGCACACGCTCATACATGACGGCTCTGGTAACGCGATCGCAATATGGTCCGATCAGAGGAACGGCAATTGGGATATCTATGCGCAGCTGATGGTTGCCTCGGGTGATCTCGGGGTCAACAATCCGTATTTCAATGTGGCTTCGATCGTACCAGCTCAGAATGCCCGAAATGTCAATCCGAATAGCAACATCACAGTGTCATTCCCGCAATCGGTTGTAACAGACAGTTTGATCGCACGCAATATCCGAGTGTGGGGATCGCAGAGCGGTCTGTATGCGGCTTCGTATTCGTACGCTTCAAACGTTCTCACCATAGATCCCACAGTTAATTTCAAAGCCGGAGAAGTGGTTTCTGTTATTTTAACCAGCAGCATCCGCGCGACGAACGGAGATACGCTGAAAAAATACACATGGCAATTCATGATTGCGTCTTCTCCGGCAGCAGCCAT
>JAEUSJ010000251.1:0-1999 GCA_016788215.1 bacterium
GTAAAGATTTCTCAATTCTTCGATTTTTCCGGATGCATGCAACTCTGCAACCAGCGGCCCAAATATGGTGCTGATCGTATAATGCGGCAAGTATATCAACGGCTGCAATCGGAGCGCTACGGTGTAAATACCCACTTCACGCATGGTAGTGAAAAAACCCAGGAATAGAATATCAAGCTGGAAAGTATATTTGCTTAAGAGAGAATTTGTAAACAATGCGGCTGCGAATTTATTCATTTCTTTTTTTTGATAATCCGGTTTGAACGAAGAGTCTTTTAGTCCAGGAAATACCTTCAGTAAAAAAAACAACGAGACGCTCAATATGACCGCGTCTTGTACTAAGTTTGAGCCAAGGGCCGCATATAAATCCCACCCAAAAAAAACAAATAGAACCAAACTAATGATTTTTGCAGCTGAGCCTATTATTTCATTTGACAGAACTTTGTATTTAATTTCCTGCAGACCGTTTAGACTTGACATCATCACCTGATACAGCGACGTCATCAAAATCGAAACGGCGTAAAAACGGAATGCCCGAACAATATTGGCTTCAAATGTTTCCTGAGAAATGTTATCAGGGCGATGAACAAAAATTGCGCAGAACTGGGATGGAAATATCAGGACAAATACCGTTAGTGCCAGGCTGATAAAGAACGAAACTCTCAATGTCCACAATATAGAACCCTTGATTTTAGGCCAGTCACCCAGCCCTTTATAGGTAGGAATAAAACGGAGATTCGTCCCATTCAGGCCTAAACTTGATAAATTTGATAGCAGCGATCCCCAGGATTGGACCAATGAATAAATTCCGAATAACTCAGCGCCTAATACACGGGTTGTGATTACACTAGTCAACGGCATGGTAGTCAAATTGACAATACTACCGATTCCGGAAATCAAAGAGTTTTTTGCAACTTTGGATATGTTTTGCTTTTCCGATTGATTCAATCTGTATTAGCCTGCTTTGACTGGAAGTTGTCGATATACCACTGCACAAATTTTTTTATTCCGTTTTCAATTTGCGTTTTGGGCTCATAATTTATGATCCTTTTGGCTTTCATAATATCTGCAAATGTCATTGCCACATCGCCCGGCTGTATAGGCAGCCAATTAATACTGGCTTTTTTATTCATAGCCCTCTCAATAATTCCGACAAGATCAGCCAACGACGTGGTTTGCGATTCCCCAAGATTTATAATTTCATAACCCTTTAAATGACTGATTGATTTTAAAATGCCGTCGACAATATCTTCAATATACGTATAGTCTCTTCTGGATGTCCCGTCGCCGTAGAGATTTATTTTTTCGTTCTGGTCAATGGATCTTGTGAAATAATGTATGGCCATCTCAGGCCTTTGGCGCGGTCCGTATACAGTAAAGAAACGCAAGCAGAAGGTATCTATTTGGTAAAGATGATGATACGCGTAGGCTAACACTTCACAGGCTTTCTTTGTTGCTGCATATGGAGAAATCACATGATCAACATTATCAGTTTCAGAATACGGAGTCTTCTGATTATTTCCATAAACGGATGAAGAGGACGCCAAAATAAATTTTTTGACCGAAAATTCTCTGAGCGCTTCCAAAATATTTATGGTGCCCTCTACATTCACCTTCTGGTATAACTTCGGATTCTGGATCGATGGACGAACGCCTGCCTTGGCGGCAAGGTGAATGACCAAATCGATACTGTCCGATCTAAAGACGTCGCACAAGCCGGAAAAATTCAGAATATCATTTCGAATCAATTTGAAATTTAGGCTGGAAATGCAGTTGGAAATATTTAGTTCTTTGATCTTCGGGTCATAAAACTCATCAAAATTATCATAGCAAATAACCTTGTGATTCTGAGCTAATAAGGCCTCACAAACATGAGATCCGATAAACCCGGCGCCTCCGGTAACAAGAACCGTCATATATTGTTACCCACTTTCGACTTGTTCGCTTCTGCATTGACATAATAATTATCGTATGCGTATTCATAATAGCCCTTTTTCTC